>CAZDVV010000032.1:0-13431 GCA_964508875.1 uncultured Desulfobacteraceae bacterium
ATCACCCGATTGCTTTCTTATGATCCTTGCAAGTCCTTCGAAGGAATGATATGAAACGACCCACCAATTGGATGGAGAAAAAGTCTTCCCATGAAGCCTGAAAGTCTAAGATCGGATCTTCTCCTGTTGCTTGCTTCTCTCATATGGGGAACCGCCTTCGTGGCACAAAGGATTGGCATGCAAAATGTCACCCCATTTTTCTTTAACGGAATCCGATTTCTCTTAGGTGCCCTCGTTTTGATTCCTATTATATTCTGCAGAAAAAATAACCTTGGTGGCAAAAGGGATGGTTTTCTTCTGGGCAATCCTTTTCAATGGCAGTTTGTCGTCTTGGGACTGCTGCTCTTCGGCGGGGCCTCTCTCCAACAAGTTGGCATAGTCTTCACTACTGCTGGAAAGGCAGGCTTTATCACAGGTCTTTATGTAATTTTGGTGCCTGTCATTGGGATCTTATTTCGTAGAAAAACCCGGGCAACCACTTGGTTAGGAGCAGTATTTGGAGTAACTGGACTTTACTTCCTTAGCATAAAGAAGGGCTTTTCAATCCACAAAGGGGATTTCCTCGTCTTGGTAGGTGCATTTTTCTGGACCTTTCACGTACTAGCAATAGACAGGTTCACCAAAGAGATCCATCCCCTGCAGTTGGCCTTTTGGCAGTTTATTCTATGTGGGCTTTTTAGCCTAGCATTCGCCTTCACCTTTGAGCATACAACCGTTCAAGCACTTATGAAAGCGACAATTCCCATTTTTTACGCAGGACTCCTATCAGTGGGAATCGCTTATACTCTTCAAGTGGTAGCACAAGAACATGCCCATCCCTCCCATGCAGCAATCATTTTAAGCCTTGAGTCGCCCTTTTCTGCTGTAGCAGGCTATATAGTTCTCAACGAGACCTTAACAGGAAGAGAAATTCTGGGGGCAGCGCTCATGGCGGGAGGCATGATTATTTCTCAGGCTTTTGCTTTTCGTAATGAAAGAGGCTAATCTCGGGGCATTTGCGCTACCATCTTAACTGCGGATCCTGTGTAACATTATGAGCTTCGCACTGACATGAATCCATGCAACAAATTTGCAGGATGAAGCGAACTTATGTAAACATGGTACCCTAGGGTGTATGAAAGTGCTAGTACGACAATTTAGTGAGGTAGAAGAGTTTGTTTTGGTCTTAAATAATACCCAGCAACCTTCGGCAAAGCCAGGCAATTGATTGTAACTTGCTTAAAATGACCTCAAAAGTTGCACAACTAAGTAACATTAGCGGTTGGAATCGATGCCCCCTCTCCCCCTTTGCCAAAAGGCGAATGATGGCGATTCAAAAGCGATATGTAACCTCTCGTTTCCAATATCTTTCGTGAAGCTATTTTTTCGTCATTGTGGGAACATTACAAAGACTATCCCTGGAATTGTCAGCCCCGGGGAGTCCCCCAGGGTAGCTGGGGAGGTTACAGCAACCAAATTACTGCCTAGTCGTCAATTGAGAAACGCCTTAACTGGCCAGTAGGGACAGTCTTATTGGGAAGGAGTGGCCTTTGGACCATTTCCTACTACACTTAGTCTGAAAGATGAACTCCCATGAGTAAAATGAAGATATGGATTATCCCACCAGGACAGTTCCGTGTAACCAGGGATCCTTCAATTGTAATGGAGACATGTTTGGGCTCATGTATAGGGGTGTGTCTATTTGACCAACATAATAGTATTGGAGGACTAATTCATATCATTTTGCCTGATGCCAGGGCAGAAAAGAAGAGCGCGTATCCTGCCCGTTATGCCAGCTCTGGCATTCCATTGTTATTATCTGAGATGGTTAAGGCAGGCGCATCAACAGAGAGAATATCCGCATTCTTGGTGGGTGGGGCGATGGTGATATTAGATAGCAGGCTGAGCGTGGAACTGAATATTGGAAGGAAAAACGCGGCAATCGCAAAGCAGATATTGGCAAGCTATGGAATACCAATAGTAAAAGAGGACATTGGAGGTCATTTCGGAAGAGTGGTTAGATTCAGGCCCATCCAGGGAAGTATTGAGATTACATCGCTGAGCAAGAAAGGAGGACTTGCTCCTGTGTTCCATCCTGAACGCAAGATAGCACTTAAAGAGCTATTGGAAAAAATCAATAGACTCAAGCCCTTGCCGGAGGTAGTGCGTAAAATTATCTACAGGATAGAAGATTATGAAGTCAGTGCATCAGAGCTTGAAGAGTATATCCTAAGAGATCAGGCTCTCACTGCTAACATACTAAAAGCCGCCAATTCCCCCTACTATGGCTTTCAGGGACAAATATCAAACATTCAGAGGGCTATTGTATTACTGGGCCTAGAGGAATTGAGGAGGATAGTTCTCGGTACTTCTCTATATGATATCTATGATACCAGAATTAATGGATATTCTTTGGAAAAAGGGATGCTCATGAAGCACTCTATTTTCTGTAGTATAGTTGCTCAACTACTCGCAAATCTTAAGAACAGCGAGACGGATGTTGATACCGTATTTACTGCTGCCCTCCTCCATGATATAGGAAAAATTGTCTTAGATCAGTATGCCTTTGAGAAATTTAACTTAATTATCGATATGGTCATGAATCAAAATATCCCATTTATTGATGCCGAAAATCGCATTCTTGGCTATGACCATGCACACGTTGGTGGACTTATTGCTGAGAAATGGCAATTACCTGAGATCTTGATTGAAGCAATTCAATTTCACCATGAGCCTGAGAACGCAAAAAGACACCCAGAACTTGTTTCCATTATTCATATTGCCGATATTATATCATGCATGTTTGGAGAAGGCCTTGGCGCTGATGGTATGGCAAATAGACTAAATCAATTTGCAATCTCTTGTATCAACCTAGACGTAAATGATGTTGAGGTAATTACCCACAGTCTACCAGAAATTGCAAGACGAGCGGATGCCTTCTTGTTTTAGCAATGAATAATCAAGAGAAATATTTTGAAATCATCCTAGAAACCATTTACAGGCGGAACAACATCGACTTTTCACAATACAGAAGAGGCACCATTGAAAGACGGCTGGCAAGGAGGTTGATAGCAACAGGATCTAGAGACTACAGGGAATATCTGAAGGTCCTAGAAGAAGATCCTCAAGAATATGGGCGCCTGATCAAAGACCTCACCATTAAGGTCAGCCATTTTTTCCGAGATCAATCCCTATTTCAAATCCTACTTGATGAGCTCTTTCCAGACCTGCTAGATGCCAAGGAAGAGCGGGGGGACAATACACTCCGGATTTGGAGTGCAGGATGCGCTCAAGGAGAAGAGACCTATTCTATTACTATTGTTCTTGTGGAATATTTGAAACAACATTATAAGGATATCGACCACTATCACATCTCGATTTTTGGTACGGATGTGGATGAAGACGCACTGGATATGGCCAGGTTTGGTGTATACGATGTAAATGCAATAAAGGAAGTAGAAGATGATATTCTAAAAAAATACTTCATACCAATTACCACCAAAAAAATTGATCCAGTTGGTAATGTCACGATTGATACATCTGGATATCAAGTAATTGACTCCATAAGGAATCTGGTTGTTTTTTCAACACACAACCTTACCTCAAGAGTAGCTATGTCCCCTTCTCCAGGCATTATTTCCAACTATGATTTGATTTTTTGCAGGAACGTATTGATCTACTTTTCCCATCCCTTGCAGGAAAAGGCCTTTTTTAACCTATCTCACTCGTTAAACTCTGGCGGCTTTTTGGTATTAGGCAAGTCCGAATCAATTCCAAAAGAACTGGAGAATGTGTTTATACCTTATTCACCTCAATTCCGCATCTATAAGAAAAAATAGGCCTGAGGCAAAACTCCCTCTGATCTAATGATCAATTCTTTGCGCTACTTATCCTTAATGGAGCAATTTTATTAAATTGACAAAAACGCTTAAAACGTTTATTGGGATATTAAACTGATTTTTGTAAAATGCCAACTGGGCCACGTGCTCTAATTCTTGGCTGTTAACCTTTACACTGGGGGAGAAGGTGGCATTCATTACTACCTCGAAGGCTGCAAGTATTTGTGGAGTCGCTCGAAGCACCATCTCGAAGTGGATAGACAATGGATCCTTAAAGGCATTTAAGACACCTGGAGGACATCGAAAGATCAGAGAAGAAGATCTCATCGAGTTCTTAGAGAATAACGGGTTCAAGGTTCCAACAAGATTGATAAGCAAGAAGCGGATATTAATAGTAGATGACAATCCCTCTGATATTGCCCTTCTTGAGGCTGCATTCTTACCTGCTGCTGATAAGTATGAGGTCTATTCTGCGAACAGTGGCTTCCAGGCCATATATAAAATTGGGGAGATCAAGCCTCATATTGTTATCCTTGACATAGTTATGCCTGACATGGATGGGTTCGAGGTATGCAAGAACATCAGAAACAATCCTGATACAAAAGATATCAAGATAATTGTGGTTACTGCATATCATGACAAGACAAAAGAGGAAATGGCGTTCAGGTGTGGAGCTGATGCATATTTCTCAAAACCCATTGATCTTAAGGAATTGGTTAGCGCAATCTTAAGATTAAGTTCCTTTTCAGAATTCTTGCTCAAAATGGAGAACTAGCATGAAGTGGACTTCGATCCTGACACTGAAACAAAAGATAATCCTTCTTTCCTTGATATTTGGCCTGTTTCCTATGGCTCTCGTTAATTATCTAAACTACAGCCAGGCAAAAAAGGAGCTTGAAAATCAGACTGTTTACCAGTTGGAGAATCTTGATAAAGACAGGAAAGCAGAAATTCAGGAATGGTTTGAAGACCTTAGATTGAATGTGGAATTTTTGAGTAACCAGGCCATCTCCAATGAAATATTTCAGAAACATACAGGCTCTGCAAGAACCCAACTATCCCTTACTGCTAAGCACTTTGGCTTTGAGGACGTCTTTTTTGTTAATCCAGAGGGGAAGATCGTTATGACCCTCAAGAACGGTCCCGAACTAGGCACAAACTTGGTTAAAGGGCCCTATTCAAAAACAACTCTAGCCCGATGTTTTGAAGGGTCATTAAATGAAACGACAATGGTTGACTTCAGCTTTTATCCCCCATCTGATCAACCCGTCGCCTTTATTGGAGCACCCATTGTTGTATCTGCCGACAAGTATACGCCTTCTAAAAAGATCGGGGTTATCATAGCCAAGGTCTCTGCCAAACAGATTAATGCCATCATGCAAAGACAAAGCGGGTTGGGACGTACAGGTGAGACGTATCTAGTAGGTAGAGATGGGTTATTGCGCTCTAATCTCCGCTTTTCTCAAAAAAGCGATATCCTAAAGACAGTTGAAAATAGAGATTTGATACAGGAGATCCTCAGCAATAGAAGCGGTCATATAAGAAAGGTGCGAGATTATAGAGGCACCTTGGTCTCGATCGCTTACTGTCCTGCAGATATTAAGGATGTGGACTGGTTTGTCATTGCAAAAAAGGATTTGACCGAAACGATCCTCCCAGCCATCTCATTAAAAAGACAGAGTTTGTATCTAGGGCTCATAGTCCTATTGTTTGTGTTAGGAAGCAGTCTGTTGTTTGCAGAAGGCATCACCAGGCCGATTGAGAGGATGAGAGAGGCAGCAGACAGAATTGCCGCTGGTGATTTCAGCGCATCCATAAAAATAGAGTCTCGTGGCAGTCTCGGTAAATTTGCAGAGTCCTTTAACCAAATGGCTCAGCATCTCTTAGAATCAAGGGCAGAGATTGAGGCACATAGCCGTAATCTTGAAAAGGAAGTTGTAAAGAGGACAAGAGAGCTGAGCGAGAAGACCCAGTCTCTCCAAGCAACCAATTACCAGTTAGAATCCTATAACGACGTACTGAGCATATTAAACACTACCGTCGATTTTGATCCATTAGTAGAGAGCATATTGGAAAGAGTTGTGGTTCGTTCCGGCTCTCAGCTAGGAGTAATCTACTTGTTGGAAGAAGAGAAAGAACCGGCTGTTTTACAGCCTGCTGCAGCCTACGGGATTGACAAGAATGTAGTCAAGTCTGGATTCAAGATTGGTGAAGGCCTTCCTGGTCAGGCAGCCGCATCAAGAGACACCATACTGACTGTCGATATCCCTGATGACTATTTCCGCATCTCATCTGCCAGTCTCGATGGGATCCCCAAGAGTGCGATTTTCATCCCCATTACTTTCAGAGATGAGCTATTGGGTGTCTTGGAACTAGCTAGTATTCGTAACTTTACGGAAAGGGATGTGGAGTTTTTGAGAATAGTGACCATTCAGATCGGGATAGGAATCCATAATGCCCTTTCCTATTTAGAGCTCAAGAGATTGTATGCGGATCTACAGGAAAAAAATGAGCTTCTTTCGGTCCAGAACGAAGAGCTTCAAGCACAAAACGAGGAAATCCAGGCACAGTCCGAGGAACTCAGGGCCCAGGCAGAGGAACTGGAATCTCAAAGGAGAGCATTGGAAGAGAAGACCCGTTTGGCAATGGAGGCAGACCGGCTGAAAACCGAATTTCTATCCAACATGTCTCATGAACTCAGGACCCCACTTAATGCAATCTTGGGGATGTCCCGTCTGCTAATTGGTGGCGCAGCAGGAGAGATAAATGCCAAGCAAGCAGATTATCTGAACATTATTGAAAAAAACGGGGAAAATCTCCTGATGCTCATAAATGATATCCTGGATCTTTCAAAAATCGAATCAGGAACAGTGGAACCATCTATTTCTAAAATCCATATTAAGCCATTTATGGCGGATATTGTTACCACCGCTAGATCCCTTACCCAGGGGAAAAACCTGACATTATCCCTTCACATTGAAAATGACGTTGTGGTTTTTAGCGACCCTGACAAACTGAGACAGATCATCATGAACCTCATTGATAATGCGATTAAATTTACCGAGCAGGGAGAAGTGAGCGTATTGGCAAAAGAAAAGAAAGAAAAAGATCGCGATATGCTTGAGATCCAAATAAGAGACACGGGCATTGGCATCCCGAAAGAGGCGCTTTCATACATCTTCGAGCCATTTCGACAGATAGATGGTTCAATAACTCGCAAATATAAGGGTACTGGCTTAGGTCTCAGTATATGCAAAAGGCTTGTCAAGATGCTAAATGGCAGGATTGATGTTGCAAGCGAGCCAGGGAAAGGATCCACATTCACCATCACAGTACCAAAAGACAGGCGGAGCAAAGGCAGGCCAAGTGAAAAGGAATGGCGGGAGAAAATAAGGAACACGCTCCTTTCCAAGATTGATAAAGAGCCAAAAGAGATTATGTCAGTCGAAAAGGCCAAAAGAGAGATCCTGATCATTGATAATGACCCTGTTGTGATACGCGAGCTTGAGATAATTCTCAAAGATGAAGGCTATAGCATAAGATTTGCCCTGGATGGCTTAAGGGGACTCAGGGAGATTGAGGAACATGCCCCAGACCTTATTCTGTTGGACCTCAGGATGCCAGGAATAGACGGTTTTGAACTATTGGAAGAGGTGGAGAAGAAAGAGGAGCTTAAAGATATACCCGTTATAATTATTATTGCAGGAGATTTAGAAAGAAGCGAGAGAGAAAAATTACCTGAGAGTGTAAAAGGGATTATCACCAAGGGTCAGATCGAGAAAAAGGCCCTGCTTGAGATGATCAGAAACAGCTTTTCACCTGCGATTGGCTCAGTAACCCACGAGGATGCGCGGGGAAGATATCTTGCGAATAGCTGGTCTGACAGACCTTTCAGGATACTTGTGGTGGAGGACACACCAGATAATCTGATATTTCTGACCGAGGTTCTAAGGCCCTTAGAATATATGATTTTTACAGCAGTTGATGGGCAGCAGGCAGTCGATATGGTGAAAAAAGAAAAACCGCACCTCGTCCTCATGGATGTCCAGCTACCGGTGATAAGTGGGTATGAAGCCACAAGGCGGATCAGGGAAGCCGTGGGGTATGGCATACCAATAATTGCCTTAACCGCTAAGGCAATGAAAGGGGATCGGGAAAAGATGCTCTCAAGCGGATTTGATGATTATTTATCCAAGCCCGTGCATCCAGAGGTCTTGATAGAGAAAGTGGAAGAATGGTTAGCAAGAATGTATCAAAAATAAGAAAAGAGAAAAAATATGAGTGATCAAGAATCAAACAAAAGAGACACCCAAGCGGTTCAACCTACAAGAAGGGCCACCGTGCTGATCGCCGAAGATAATGAGGATATATCTTTCATGATATGCGAAACACTAAGGTCATATACGCGTTGGAATTTGATAACGGCCAAAGACGGAAAAGAATGTCTGGAAAAAGCCAAGAAGATGGACCCTGATGTGATCCTCCTTGATGTGCACATGCCTGAAATGGATGGGTTCACTGTATGCAGTGTCCTGAAAGAGGATGACCAGACGAGGGACATCCCTATTATCTTCTTGACTGCCACCGCTGACGACCTAAGGAACAAGATAAGAGGGTTGGAAATGGGGGCCTTTGATTATCTTGTTCAGCCTGTTGACAACCTTGAATTGGTAACACGTATCAGGATAATGTTGAAGATAAAAAGGCTAATTGCCAAGGCCCGTGGAATGGGCTCCTCGAAATTACCATTGTCAGCAGAGACAGCACATAAGCTTCGCTCACCATTAAATACTATCATTGGTCTATCAGAGCTATTACAAAAGCCATTTTATGGGGAGCTTTCAGACAAACAAAAAGAGTTCGCAAGGCTGATATCAGAGAGCGGTCGCCAATTACTTAGCCTAATCAATGAACTTGCCGAGGAATAATTTGCAAAAATGAGCGATCAACGTATGCACATATTAATTGTGGATGATAATGAATCCAGCCTAGCAACACTTGAGGCCTATCTTACAATGCTCGGCTATACCCCCAAGAAGGCGAGAAATGGGAAGGAGGCCCTTGCAATGGTTGCAAAATCCCCACCAGATCTCATCCTTCTAGATCTGATTATGCCCGGTATCAATGGATTTGAGGTATGCCGGAGGCTTAAATCTGATTCAAAGACTTATAAGATACCAATTATAGCAGTAACAGGGTTACAGGATAGGGAAAGCAACGTAAAGGCCATTGAGGCAGGGGTAGATTCCTTCCTAACTAAGCCCATTGATGAAATTATACTTAAGGCTCACATTAATAGCTTCGCAAAAATGAGACAATTGGACAGAGAACTTGAGGCCTCAAGAAATGAGCTCAATACAATTGGAGAGTACCACCGACGTGTTGCACCTGGTAGGAGTTCCACTAAAGAACTGATTGGGATTAGCCCCTCAATAAAAGAAGTGCGTAATAGGATCAATATGGTCAAGGATTCTCAAGTTCCTGTCCTGATCCTCGGAGAAAGTGGTGTTGGTAAACAGCTAGTGGCAGAAGCCATACACTGGGAAGGGAAACATGCTTCGGAGCCCTTTGTGCAGATCAACTGTTCAGGACTGCAGGAAAATCTATTGGAAAGCGAACTCTTTGGACATGCAAAGGGAGCTTTTACAGGCGCTACACATTCCAAGAAGGGGCTTATAGAAGTCGCTGGCAGGGGCACACTTTTTATAGATGAGCTGGGAGATATGAATCTAGTTGCCCAGTCCAAGATTCTGCTTGTGTTGGATTCTGGACTATTCCGTCGCCTTGGAGATCCTGTGGAACGAAAGGCAAATGCCAGGATTATAGCAGCAACCAACCAAGATCTTGATCAAGCCATTAAAGAAGGTAGATTCCGTTCTGACCTCTATTACAGGCTAAATGTCTTTGAGATACATGTCCCGCCCCTCAGGAAACGAAAAGAAGATATCCCTTTGTTGGTAGAATATTTTCTTGCCTACTCATCGCTATCAACGCGGCCCGACAAGAAATTTGCTGCAGAGGCCATGGAGATACTTCAGGAATATTACTGGCCCGGGAATGTGAGAGAACTCCGCAACGTGGTTGAAAGGGCGATCGTGTTCTCTGGGGAGAATGAGACGATTTCGCCTCAACACCTTCCACCAAATCTTTTGAAAAACACGAATAAAAAGTCCTCATCAGGCAGCTTAGCACCTTTTGTCATGAGCCAATCTTCCCGATATCTGACATTGAAAGAAGTGGAGCTCCGATATATCAGAGAAGTCCTCAAAAATGAGAATGGCAATAGAACTCGTACTGCTCGCATACTGGGGATTTCCAGATCCACGCTAAAGAAAAAGATATCAGAAAATCCAAGCCTGAAACGGCTTGTAGGCCAATTGTAATTTATGCTAATTTTTCGGCCATTATGGCCAATAATCGGCCATGCACCCATAACACGTGAAATCTCATACACTTAAAACTTACTGTGGTCAGTAATAGGCCCTGCTCTGTTGGCCTCCCATTTTCCAGCATATCTCACCGATATTAATTAGCACCCCCATATCCTGTGTAAAGTGTCTTCTCTGACACGATATATGCTAACAATATCATTGTATCCTTTTGTGGCCTGATATTTGCTGTATCTGTTGCAGGGCTATCTGCCGAAGTCGTTGCGCCCGCGCAAGATATCGAGGTGATATCTAATAATCATTAAGTAATTGCTTGAAAGAGAGATTGATAATGACCAGCGAAAACAAACCAAACATCCTTATCGTGGACGATGATATGGCCAGCAATATTGTCCTAGAAGGATTTCTCTATCCCCTTGATTATCATGTACAAATTGCTCGAGACAGTGAAAATGCACTAAGGATACTTGATGAAACCGATTTAGACCTGATCCTGTTGGATATCATGATGCCTGGTATGTCAGGATTTGAGCTTTGCGAGATTTTTAAAAGTAAGGGTATTACTGAGCAAATACCAGTTCTATTTATTACATCCCTTTCTGACAGTAAATCTCACAAGAGAGCCATTGAATGTGGCGGCAAGGGTTTTATTGTAAAACCATTCGATGAAGACCTAATTCGTTCGTATGTGACCACATTTGTGGGCATGAAAAGGATGCGTGATTATTATCAGCAGCAGCTTCAAACCTACAGTGACTTTATGGCCATGGTATTCCATGACCTGAACAATCTTAACATGGTAGTGCTTGGCAATCTTGAGCTCGCCTCCTATGTATCTTCAAGACCAGAAGATTTAGAGAAATACATACAAAATGCCTTGTTCGCACTCAAGACTACAAATCATTTCATGCGAAACATCCAGGACATAGCAAAGCTTAAGGCAGTCTCGCACGGCATGGAGTACGCAAGGATTGATCTAGTTGAACAAATAAGAAGCGTGGCCAAACTAATGGATACCGAAATGAAGGCAAAGAATCTGAAAATAGAGCTTCGTGCATCAGTGCATACATACGTGTGTGGTATTGGGGACCTTCTATTCAGATTGGTATTAAACCTTCTAGACAATGCAATTAAACATTCTTGGCCAGACACAGTCATAATAGTCCAGATGAAAGAGAAGAAAAAACAAGGAATAGATAACTTGGATGAAATAGAAGTGGTTATCTCTAACCAATGTGACCCTATCCCTAAGGAATATCAAGAGGTACTGTTTGAGAAATTCAGACAAGGGCCAAATCAAAAAGAAAGAAAGAGGGGGACAGGCCTTGGTCTAGCCTTTTGCAAGGCTGCCATTGAAGCACAAAGGGGACGAATATGGGTCGAATCCCCTCTACTTGGTTATAAAACAGGTGTGGCAATTCACTTTACTATACCTGTTTACAATACCAAATGTGAGGAAATTGAAAATGATGAGCAAACTTGGAAATCTTAAGCTGGGCACAAAGCTTTGGGGGCTTATTGTGTTGTTACTAGTGGCAGTGACGATTGTATCGGCAAGCTCCATATGGTCAATCAAAGGCATCCTTGCCCCCAGTAGCAGGTACTCGGAGGCAGCTGGACATGAGATATTTTTCCTGAAAAAGGAAATAGAAATATTGAAATGGATCGGAAAAATTCAGAGCCTCCTTGCAAGTGATACCGATAAATTTGATATAGAATTGGACTATACCAAAGGAAGTCTAGGCGCCTTCTTATCTGGAAATGAAGCAAAGGTGCTGGCCCAGACGTCTCCACAGATATCAAGAATCCTGAGCAGAACTGAAACAGCCCACAAGGAACTATATGATTCGGCCAAGTCCATTAGAGGTATTTGGCTCGAAAGGCATGAGGGATCCAAAAATCCACTTAGAAGAGGAGACATTGAGAAGATACGGGTCAAGGCCTACCAGGTATTCAGGGAAAAGACTATTCCGGCTCTCAAAGCCACCCAGGCCGAAATGAATCTCCTTGCAAAACAACTGCAGAAGGACAAAGCCTTATCCAGGCAGGCCATGATATCCACTGGATTCAATGCCCAATGGACGGCTATTATAGTTGCTGGAGTTACTTTATTTATGGGGGGAATAATAGGTTTTTTCTTGATCCGATCTATCAATAACTCCCTCATACATATTGCTAATGGCCTGAAGGAAGGGGCAGAACAGGTTGCCACGGCATCAAGTCAGGTATCATCTTCCAGTCAGTCTCTGGCACAAGGGTCCAGCCACCAGGCTGCATCGCTTGAAGAGACCTCATCGTCCCTTGAACAAATATCTTCGATGACTGCACAGAATGCAGACAGTACGCGGCAATTGGATAAAATCATGATTGAGACCAATCGAGCAGTCAAGAAAGCAAATGAGCTAATGGAAAAGGTTACTACATCCATGAGAGATAACTCAAAGGCGAGTAAGGAAACGCTTAAAATAGTAAACACAATAGATGAAATAGCGTTTCAGACAAATCTCCTTGCACTGAATGCAGCAGTGGAGGCGGCTAGGGCTGGCGAGGCCGGTGCTGGCTTTGCTGTAGTGGCCGATGAGGTCAGGAATCTTGCTATACGTTCCGCCGAGGCCGCCAAGGATACAGCCAGCCTGATTGAAGGGACAGTAAAGAAGATTGATAATGGCACACAATTAGTGTCCCAGACAAAGGATGCATTCATGGACGTAGCCCAAAGTATTTCAGTAGTGAGTCAATTAGTAGCTGAGATAGCCAAGGCCTCCCAGGAGCAGGACAGGGGTCTCAAGCAGGTAAATATTGCTGTAACAGAAGTAGACAAAATCGTACAGGGTAATGCAGCAAGTGCTGAGCAAAATGCAGCTATCTCAGAAGAGATGAATGCCCAGGCCGAGCAGTTGAAAGGATATGTCCATGAGCTAGTGAAAATGGTTGGAACAAAGAGAAGTAAAGTTGGGGAGATGCGTAAGAACCGCCTCAACCTCTTCAAGGCAATAGTATGATTAGAACATAAGGCTTGAAACATTTTACCGATTAGAGGGGATTGAGTGTAGGGCTAGGGTTCCTGTGGCCATTAGGGCATCGATAACCCTACGGGCCAATAGAGGATGGCACCTTGAAGTACCACAGGTACGTTTAACTTGAGCAAGGTTGCCAGGCACCAATACCACGCCCTTGTGGGTCTCGGCCTTATTCATGGTAAAGGCATTTCCCAGGTGGCAGGA
>CAZDVV010000032.1:13531-17745 GCA_964508875.1 uncultured Desulfobacteraceae bacterium
CGCCCTTGTGGGTCTCGGCCTTATTCATGGTAAAGGCATTTCCCAGGTGGCAGGATGCACATCCTATGGCCGTAGGGTCGTGCGCCTTTTCAAATCCATTCATAGGTAGATGGCATATCAGGCAGCCTTCCCGATGTCCCAGGATCTTTGGCAACTCTTTTACACCTCTGTTGGGAGCAGTAAAAAACCATGTTAGAGAAATAATGGCGGCTACAACCCCAATAAGGACAGGCAAAAATTTCTTCAACCTATTACCATTTCTCATGGCTTTGCCCAGGGCAATATGAACTGCCAGTCCGGCTCCCTGAAAAATATGCCAATCACTGTCAGCCTTAAATAGATTGCGAGACAGGCCACCATTGAACGCTTAACTACCCTTGAGTATATTTTTGGGAGAAACGGCAGTGAGCAAAACAAGACGAATCCCGATATGCCAAGCACCACAATCCCACCGGCCTGCTGGTCCAGTGCAGAATTTCTTACAGACCCACGAAATACCAGGGGCCTTTTACATGGACCCCGTGGCCTTCAGGCATAAGTCCTGGCATAAAAATGGCGGACATTATCACATATTTCTGCTTGTCTCGATTAACTATAATGCCCTGGTGAAACGTCACGCCAGAGGGCAAATCAAGTGGCAAGTACTTTGGCCCGGCCTCTGCTTTTAGACGGTAAAGGGCGCTCCTAATCATAGAGCCAAAGAACAGGGCCACAATCCCCAGAAGTCCGTATCCTATCCACCCGAGAAACTTCCGTCGTTCATTGCTCATATGAAAAAAGCCTCTCCTGCTTATCCTCTGGGCTTTCCTCGGTGCCCTGACTATCTACTATCGGCTCCATGTCTCCCTTGAGAAAGTATCTTTCAAACAACCTGTTATATTCAGTCCATGGGCCTTCCTTGGTGTCTTTTTCCATAAATCTGCCAAGTCCATTCATCTTGGCATCAAGATCATCAATGAGGTGCAGGGCAAAGGCCTCTTTGAACTTTGGCCGTTTGGGAGATCCGAACTGAAACTCCCCGTGATGGCTCAAGATCAGATGTTTCAAACGCAGTGCCATGTCAGCCGGAAATCCTCTTATCTGTGACACCTTTTCCTCCAGCATTGCACAGCCCAGCACAAGGTGCCCCACTAATCTTCCTTCATCTGTGTAATCAATATGAAGATCATAGCTCAGTTCTTTGATCTTACCGATATCGTGGAGAAAGGCTCCAGTAATCAAAAGATCACGATCCAATTCAGCATAATGAGATGAAACCATCTGGGCCAATTGGCATACTGACAGTGTGTGCTCCAGCAGTCCTCCAAGGTAGTTGTGATGAAAATGTTTTGCAGCAGGGGCACTCTTGAAGCGCTCCATAAACTCAGTATCACTGAGGAACCTGCTGCAGAGTTTCTTGAGATCCGGATTTTCCACTTTCTTTATGATAGCCATAAGTGAGGCCACCATCTGGGAAATATCATTTTGGGTTGATTCCATGAAAATGGACCGGTCCACTTCCCCTTTCCACGGCTCCAGTTCAACTATGGTGAGCTGAATTTGATCCTTGTAGTAACTTACCGTGGCCCTGATCTTTACCACATCGCCTTCAACAAACATGGCGCCAAGTTCGGTGGCGTTTTCCCATATTTTGCCCTCAATCTCTCCTGTTCGGTCGGCCAGCTTGATAGTAAAGAAGGGGTCACCCTTCCGGGTCACCCCCTTCTCCTTTTTCTTTACCAGATATATGCCTTCCACCTGCTCTTTTTCCGGCAGTTCCCTTATCCAGATATGATCTGTTTCCATAGCCGTGTTCAAAATCCCCCAGGCCTTACGCCCTGCGCCTAGTGCCTGTCTTTGTTAATCATCAAAATCTCCCTCAGGGCCCTTGTCTGAGCTTAAACTCTTGGCCTTCTCACGAATCTTCTCTTCAGTCCACTGCGCAGGATCCTCCAGTCTTCCAACCTTTGGACCAAGATCATAAGAGCCTGCCTCCAATATGGCTTCTATTGCCAGCGGCGCTGTGTCTGCGGCATTGAAAACGTTGGTGAGCAGCTCGTAGACAAAATCCTCCACCCCTTTTGCCATCCGCTCTCTTATTTCAGCAGGCTGGGCATGGAGCTTATTCTCAAAGGGAAGGTTCAGTTTCTTATAATTGCCACCCTTCCATCCATTCTCTTTTGCATAGGCCACCATCTCAGCCCAAAGTTCTTCTGTGACACCCTGGTCTGGCATTTTCACAAATTCTCCGTTCTCATCCAGTATTGCGTTGCCATAATCGTTTACCTTTACTCCCCAGCTAATCATCTGAAGAGCAGTCGCCACATTTGCCTTTGTAGTGTTGGTTTCCTGGGCTATACGGCGCAGCCGTTCTGAACTATTTCCAGAGGTCCCATGCTGGGCTCCCGATACCTTGTATGGTTCGAGTGCCTTGTGTATCTCCTTTGTCAGTTCCACCTGTATACCCTGGTCGCTTTCCTCAATACCATGGGTGGTGCCATTGTTGAGTGCAATCCAGTCGGGGAAAATCTCATGTGCATTTAAGCCCTGAATCAAGAAAAGGGCCTCTTCTGGTGTGGAAAGTCCTTCCTTGCCCTTTATTTCACCCACCTCTGTCTCATATCCAGCCCACTTGGGGATATAGGGATTTAGCTCTATGTTTGCTAGTAGATTCTCGTCATCGGGCAAGTGTGAAGCATCTATTGCAATAGAGGTTATTCCCGCATCAAACATGGAAGGAATCTCTACTTTTGCCTCATCAACATCCTGTCTGCTTTTAATCCCATAATGATCAGCATGAACAGCAACGGGCACAGTAATACCAAGTTCATTGCAAATGGCATCCACTTGCCTTGCTACGTTCCAATAGTTCACTGCACAATACGCATTTCTGCCGCCCTCGGACTTTGCGATTTCGATGATAATAGCCGCATTGGCTCTCTGGGCCGCAGCCAATGCCCCCCTTATTACAAAATGGTTTCTTCCATTGGCAGCTATGGTCATTGCATTTCCCTTTTTTGTTAAAGCCCTGTCAATGACCTTTCCACTTACTATCAATCCCTTAGAATTGGGGAAAAGTTTTACTATGTTCGGTGGCCGTCCAATCTGGATCGCTTTCTCGAATTCAGCGCTATACTGTCCACTCATGACTGTGTTCCCTCCTTTCCGTTATTGGTGAGGCTTTACAATAACCTTTATGCATTGATGCTCCGTGGGCAGACAAACTGCTTCGAATGCTCCGGTCGCTTCTTCCAAACCAAGACGATGTGTGATCATCTTTTCCACATCCACCGCTTTTGCCTTAATCAGTTTTAGTGCTAGATCACAATCCAAAGGGGCTGCCCCATAAGAACTAGTTAAGGTAACCTCCGTACGCCAAAAGATTGAATTGATTGTGTAAGGTATTTTTGCCTCCTCTGAGGCCCCGGCAAAAAAAAGGATTGTGCCCCCCCTTTCTACGCACCTAAAGGCAAGGGGAATAAAGCCCTCGTAACAAATTATCACCAGATCAGCGAGATACCCACTATTGTGACGCCGCAAGGTCTCAGGTAGAGCATCATCGGCTGGAATGGCCAATTGAGCGCCCATCTCCTCTGCCTTTTGGAGCCGATAGTCTATGGTATCTGCAGCAACTACCAATCCTGCCCCCGTGGCCCTGGCAAGACCTACATGCAGAAGGCCCGAAATTCCACTACCAAGTATCAGCACCGATTGGCCAGGCTCTAACTTTGCGTTTCTCTGCCCTCTTAACACGCATCCCAGTGGCTCCATAAAGGAAGCCCTATCAAATGAAACGCCTTCGGGTATGCGGAAAACACCTCTGTCCACGTTTACTGCTGGTATCCTTATGTACTCTGCAAAGCCGCCTGGATAAAATTTTGTGCCCTTGAGCAGCATCTCACACATGGTATGGTGTCCACTGAGGCAATAATGGCAGGTGTTACAAGGGACATGATGAGTAGCTGCAATTCGATCCCCAGGTTTAAATTTCTTTACTCCCTCGCCTACCTCAACGACCTCTCCTGCCACTTCGTGCCCTAAGACAAGAGGGACCTTGTCCCTCCTGTACCATTCCATCACATCGCTTCCGCAGATACCACTGGAGATCACCTTCATGAGGACCTCCCCAGGCCCTATCTGGGGAACTGGCACTTCCTCCACCCGCACGTCATTATTGCTGTAATACATCAATACCCGCATACCATCTCCTAAATGAAAACTAGCCTTACTCCATT
>CAZDVV010000033.1:0-1168 GCA_964508875.1 uncultured Desulfobacteraceae bacterium
AAAAGCATTTCATTTGTTGACCCAGAGCCTAGGGCCTAGTGCCCTATGCCTATTCCATTCACTAAAAATCAGGCACCAAAACAACACGCCTTTCTGGAGATCCTTTTGTATGGATTTCTTCAAAGGATTCTGCAATCGTACTCATGGGCCTTGTCTGAACAAATGGTTCCAGCTGGATTTTTCCTGTAAGCACCATGTTGAGGACTGCAGGGTAGTATTCCGGCAGGCAACCCCAAGTCCCGATGATCTCGGCGTCAAAGGCCATGAGCCGGCTTATGGAGTATTCAACCTTGTGGAGACCAAAACCAACTATGATGAGCCTACCGATAAAGCTCAAAAGCGACAGTGCCAGCTCTTGACCGGGCTTGCTTCCGCTTACCTCGAAGATCTTCCATCCATATGAGGGAAGGCCGTTTTTTTTCCTTATGCCTTTGATTTCTTCAGAGACCTCTTTGGTGGATTTTCCCTTGGAATTGATTACGAAGTCAGCCCCATAGGAGAGCATTTTGTTGAGCCTTTCCTCGTCAATATCTATGGCGATCACCGTGCCTGCACCCAGTGCCTTAGCCTCCTGCACCACATACTGCCCAACACCCCCGATTCCAATTACCACAACATTATCCGCAGGTTCCAAGCCAGATCTCTTGATGGCCTGGTATGGAGTTGTGGCAGCATCTGCCACCACCGCCAGCTTCTCCAATGGAAAATCCCCGCGGTTCTTAATCTCACAGAGATCTATGCTGGGTACTGGGATGTGGCTGGAAAACCCCCCGTAAATTCCCAAGCTGTTTCCGGGCATTTTTTGATTGAGGCACCTGTTGCCTCTCCTGGTCTTGCACAGGTAGCATTGCCTGCACGGCATTACAGCAGGGATGATAACCTCTTTCCCTATCCATTGTTCATCACCAGCCACAACTGTCCCGGAGATTTCGTGGCCAAGAGTAAGCGGTGGCTTATTTACGGTCGGTACACCATCATAAAAGTAGCCTAGGTCTGTGTGACAAATCCCGCAGCCAGCTACCTCAACCAACACCTCACCGGGTTTCAGTTCGGGCACGGGTATTTCTTTCTTCTCCAATTTGCCGGGTATGATTTCTCCTGTTTCCTTATTCCTTGTGGTGGGCTGCACCATCTGCCATGTCATTATTTTGTCTGGTACTCCTGCCAT
>CAZDVV010000033.1:1268-16413 GCA_964508875.1 uncultured Desulfobacteraceae bacterium
ATACCATTCCGTATCCCCCGTCAACGCATATGAGCTGACCCGTAATATAGTTGCTTTCATCCGATGCCAGGAACACAAAAGCCGGAGCAATGTCATCTGGTTGGGCAAATCTCTTTAGAAGTATCCTGTTCATATAGATGTCTTTCAGCTTCTCGTCGGTTCTTATCTTCTCGGTCATATCAGTTTCCACGATCCCCAAGGAAATGACATTGGCGCAGATATTGTACCTGGCGAGTTCACGGGCAATGGATTTAGTCATGCTTATTATTCCGCCCTTTGCAGCACTATAATTGACCTGTCCCACGGTCCCTACAATACCTGCCACCGAGGTTACATTTATGATTTTGCCGCTGTTTTGCTCTTTCATGTGCAACGCTGCTGCCTGGGAGCAAAGGAATGTCCCTTTCATATGTATATCAACTACTGCGTCCCATTGCTCCTCGGTCATTTTTAGGAGCAAGGCAGGACGGGTAAATCCCGCGTTATTCACCAGCACGTCAAGCCTGCCGAATTCCTCCACAGCAGCGCTTACCAGACTTTCCACCTCGGACTTTTTAGCCACGTCCGCCTTCACCGCAATGGCTTCGGTGCCCATCGCCTGGGCTGCCTTTACAACCTCATTTGCCGCCGCTTCATTTGAGCTGTAGTTTACCACTACCTTTGCTCCTTCCTTTGCAAAACCAAGTACCACTGCACGGCCCACACCTCGACTACTGCCGGTGACCAGAGCGACCTTGTCTTTCAGCCTCATATCCATACCTCCGGCTTGGTTTTATATTGGCACAACCGCCTTCGGGTCTGCCCTTATAATTACATTGTAGTCACATTATAATTACATTGGGCAATCTAGAAAAACCGGTAAATTTTGTCAAGGAAAAACGGGAGCCACCCATCGGGGGGAGTTGATAAATACGGCAAGACGTGTAATATGAGGCCATGCGTGGAGGCAGAAAAACAGCGAATTTGCTTTTTGCGCTCTTTTTGCTGGTTATTGCCAGCAGTTGCGCCAAGAGAGCCCAACTCGTAACACTCCAGCCCAGGGAAAAGCTCCTCCTACTTCACGTTCAAGACAGATCCCGCCTGGGGCCGCCCCTCTGGATACGCGGGCATAAATATTATCCCCTTTCGGGCATTGAAGGATTTATCCAATACGGCAAGGCATCTTGGTATGGGCCCAAGTTTCACGGCAGGAAGACCTCAAGCGGGGAGATCTATGATATGCATGGTAATACCGCCGCCCATAGGACCCTTCCGCTGGGTACATACGTCCAGGTGACCAACCTAAACAACGGAAGGCAGGTAGTGGTTCGAATAAATGATAGAGGCCCTTTTGTGAAGAATAGGATAATTGACTTGTCGTATGGGGCCGCGAGACAGATAGGCCTCGTGGGACCTGGGGTTGCTAAGGTAAAGCTGGTGATTTTGGGCAAGGAGGTGGGGTCATGGGATTCCCCTACAGGACCGAGTCCCATTATCAGGGTACCTAACATCCGGCACGGTGCCTTTGCAGTCCAGGTGGGAGCATTTACCAAGAAAGAGAGCGCTTTTAGTATCGCAGACAGGCTCAAGGTTCTCTTTCAATATGTCGAGGTTGTTCCCATTGAGGCCCAAGGTGAGACCAATGGGCCGATTTACAGGGTAAGGGTCTCGAACGTGAAAACACTAGGAGAGGCAAACAAGATAAAAGAGAAGCTGAAAAGAATAGGATTTGATGAGGCCTTTGTGGTTAGTCTGTAGATCCCTTGTTGATTTTGTCCCTTAGCACGCCTGATGTCTTAAATACCACCACACGTCTGGCCCTTAATTGTAAGTCTTCAGTAGTCTGGGGATTCCTTCCCCTCCGGGCGGCCTTTTGCTTTACGACGAATTTTCCAAAGCCGCTGATAAGGATATCTTCGCCGTTTTCCAAGGTCTGTTTTATCAGTTCAAAGAGTTTTTCCACCACAGCTCGTGACTGGCTCTTGCTCAAACCTACCTGGTGATAGATGCTATTGATGATCTTCTCTTTAGTAAGGGCCACCTTCGAACCTCCTCGCAATGCCGACTTGTAACAGCTTTATCTTGTTGGATTTTACAAGCAAAGAATATGGCTTAAGCTCTTTTACCTGTCAAGTATTTTTTGGCTGTGGAAATTTTTCCTTCAGTTTGCGATTTACTATATCAGGGACCAGTCCACTTACATCCCCGCCAAACCGCGCGGCCTCTTTTATTATAGTTGAGCTGGTGTAAAACCATTTATAGTCGGTCATCAAAAATACCGACTGAATTTCCCTGTTCAACTTTCGGTTCATAAGGGCCATCTGAAACTCATACTCAAAGTCGGACATGGCCCTGAGCCCCCTGAGAATAACATTGGCATTCTTTTTCATGACGTAATCTATGAGGAGTCCATCAAATGAGTCCACTTCTACATTTGGTATCCCTTTGATGGAGTCGTTTATCATCTCGATACGCTCTTCAAGGGTGAAAAGGGGGGTTTTTTGGGGATTGTGTAGGATAGCTATTATCAGGCGCTCAAAGACCTTGAGCCCCCGCTTGATGATACTCAGGTGCCCATTGGTTATGGGATCAAATGTCCCCGGATATATGGCTAGGCATTTTGTCATTGCTTCTTCTCCACTTGTAGAAATTGATTTTTGTGTCCCCATAGGTTCTACAATCCACTAGTAATAATCCACTCACTTCTCGCACAAGTTCCTCTGTCTTATGGGTCTCGGCCAACACAATGGCATTGTCTGCGAGAACCCTTTTTTGTACAAGCCTCGCAAGAGATTGCGGAACTAGCCCCTGTCTATAAGGGGGATCGACAAAAACTACATGGAATGGTAAGCCACCCATTGAATCCAAAGATGGAAGGGCTTTTCTCAGGTCCTTTTTAAGTACTGTCGCACGATCAGTGAATCCGCACATTTGTATATTCTTTCTAATTAGGGCAATAGCTCGGGAAGATATTTCCACGAACACTGCGCTATTCGCTCCCCTGCTTATGGCTTCCAGGCCAAGAACACCCGTACCCGCAAAAAGGTCCATAACCCTTTTGCCAGTAAAGTCTTGCCCAAGTATGCTGAATATGGACTCCCTTACATGATCCGAAGTCGGCCTTATATTAAGCCCTTTGAAGGAGCTAAGTATTCTCCCTTTTGCATGACCGCCCGTAATACGCATACAGGGTTAGTGAACAGGTTGAATATCTGCCCCTTCCTCGGTGTCATCCTTTGTACTTATGAATGGGAGGTCCATTGCAGCTACCTGGGATGGAGCCTTTCTAGACCTTGAGCGGGACAGAGTGATTATTGGACCAGAAAGCACATAACCCCCAATCAGGAAGAACAGCACTATTCTGGGTCGGTAAGCAACTACTATCATCATCAGAATTATGGACACAAGTACGTTAAATGGTTTTTGCCTTCGAATCTCGAATTTCTTGAAACTAAGATAATCAAGGCCACTCACCATGAGGAAGGCAAGACTGTATACAATGGCAAGAGCCAGCCAGTGCATAGACCTACCACTGCCCCCCAAAGCTGCGGTAAAAAGGACCAAAGAGGAAACAAATGCGGCCGCGCCTGGTATAGGTAGTCCCTTAAAGAAATTTGGGTTCTGGACATTGACCTGTACGTTAAAGCGAGCCAATCTAAGAGCTCCGCAAACCACATAGGTAAAACAAGCAAGCCATCCAAGTCTGCCATATGGCGCTAATGCCCACTGGAAGGCAAGGATGCCGGGCGCAACGCCGAATGCCACAAGGTCTGAGAGCGAGTCATACTCTGTTCCAAAATGACTGTTGGTATTAGTATACCGGGCGATCTTGCCGTCCAAGGCGTCAAATAGGCATGACACAAGAATGGCAATGGCTGCGGCCTCAAATCGATTCTGGATGGCTGCAATAATAGCGTAAAATCCTCCAAAAAGACTGGCTGAAGTGAAAAGATTGGGAAGCAAATATATTCCTCTTTTTCGATCCCGTTTTGTGCGCCTTTTTCGTCTTGATTTCATGATGTATACCCTATTATGGTTTCGCCTGCCTTAACATTCTGTCCTTCCTCAACCACAATCCTACACCTGGAAGGCACATATACCTCAACCCTAGATCCGAATCTTATGAGACCAAGCCTCTGTCCTTTTGATATGCTTTGTCCCCGCTCTATCCAACACACTATCCTTCTTGCAATCAACCCGGCGATCTGAACCAGCAAAATTTTTCCCAGCTCTGGGTTATGCAAAAAGATCCTGTTTTTTTCATTAAAGATCGAAGCTTTATCAAGATTGGCAGAAAAGAACTTCCCAGGCTCATATGAGATCTCTTCGACTATCCCTTCGGCAGGTGAGCGGTTAACATGAACATTGAATAGAGACATAAAGATACTGAGCTTCACCGCCTCCACGCCTAGAGGGTTTTGGTCAGGACCAAGTGTTTCCACACTGAGTATTTTCCCGTCCGCAGGTGCTACCAAGGCATTTGGCTCTTCAGGTAATACCCTTTCCGGATCCCTGAAGAAATATGCGATAAACAACGTTAGAAGTGCAAAAGAGCCCGCTAGGACTTCCATATGCCAAATTTCTGCCACAATGGTAAGGGCTAAGGCCACAGCAATAAAAGGAAATCCTTCCTTCGCAATGGGAAGCGTCCTATGGTCAGGAGAATATATTATTTCTCTATCCAACTAATTTCCTCGTTATGGAAGCCTCGTGAAACTGGACTGTGCCATTAAAACCATGTCTCGGGTCGCATTATATTTTAAGTCATCTGGTTGTCAATGTTTTACATTCACCGCTGACTGGCAATTCCTTCACGCTGGAAATATGGATTAGCCCTGATATCCGGCGGTCTTAAATAAATGGGCACCAGTGTGGCCATGTCATCTAGCTCCCCATCTAAGAACCGTCTCAGGCCTAAGGAACACACTGATGATGCTCTTACTGACCACGAGTGTGAAGGAGCAAAATTTATGCCCGTTGGTATACTTTCTTTCAGCTTTGGATACTGAGTTTCGTAATTGTTGCCAACAAAAATAGAAGGGAGCGTAATTTGTCCTTTAAGAGATTCATATTCCAAACACTGATTTTCGCCTATCCTTGTGAGCCTGCTCTTTGAAGTCCAGTGAAACTGCGCCACGAACACGTCATTGCGCCGCGATTCTATGAGAGCTGTAATTGGCAAAGATGAGTGAGGAACTTGGATTGCCAAGGCCTCGAGGCTGTTTATCCCCACAATGGGTACATCAAGTGCATGGGCAAGACCCTTGGCAGAAGAGAGCCCTACCCTTAGCCCAGTAAAACTCCCTGGCCCAAGTGCGACTGCGACACAGGTAATATCTGAGATCCTCTTATCCAATGAATGCAAAAGAAAATCTAACGAGGGGAATAGTCCCCCAAAATGCCTTTTCCCTGTACTGAGATATATCTCCCCAACCAAACAGCCCCGATTATTCATTAAGGCCAGAGAAAACTGTAATGTTGAAGTATTAATACCAAGAATCACAGTGTTTCCTATTTAAATATCCTTGTAATGTCATTGTACATCACCACCATCATCAACATAATGAGCAAAATGAGCCCGACTTTTTGGGCTAGGTCACGCTTCTTTATGCTTATGGGCCTCCCCAACACGAGTTCTATGAGAAGAAAAATTATGAGGCCCCCGTCAAGTATGGGCACAGGGAGCAGATTCAAGATGCCAAGGTTTACACTTATCACTGCCATGAAAGGGAACAAATAGGCCAGGTTTTCCTTTGCCAGTTGGCCTGTCATCTGTCCTATCAGAATAGGGCCTCCGAGGGTCTTGATGGGCACCACCCTTTCGAATAGTTTTACTATGGTAAGGCAGGTAAGCTTGGTTACATCCCAGGTCTTCTTTAATCCTTGGACTATTGCGGATCCAGGACCAAGGTCGATCGTTTTGAATCTTCCAGCGGCCACTATGCCTATTAGTGCTGTCCTTACTTCTTCGCCAAAGATGTTTTTTGCTGTTGATACCTCTGGTACTACTGTCAATGCTACAGTCTTTTTACCCCGTTTTACCACTATGTCCAAAGGTCTCCCTGGGTTTTTCTGTACAATGGATCTGATTTGTTCCCATGAATCTATTGGTTTGCCTGAAATCGCTATTATAATGTCATCTTTTTTTATGCCGGCTCGAGATGCCGGAGAATTGTCTCTCACTTGTCCCACTTCAGGGGTCATTACCTGATAACCCGCTATTAGATAGAAGAGGGAAAAGATTATCAGCGCAAGCAAGAGGTTAAAAAAAGGCCCAGCAGAAACAATGGCCATGCGTTTTAGTACAGGCTGATTATTAAAGGATCTGGACTGGTCCTCAGGGGCAATCTCTTGCTCCTCATCTGCCCCTTCGCCAAGGAGTTTTACGTATCCTCCTAAGGGAACAGAAGAAATGAGATACTCGGTTTCTCCTATCTTTTTTCCGATTAGTTTGCTACCAAAACCAAGGGAAAACTTGAGTACCTTAACATTGAAATATTTGGCCACCATGAAGTGGCCTAGCTCGTGAAAGAAGATCAGAATCCCGAGTACGAGAATAAATGGTATGACGTAATAGATAAATATTTCCATCTTTACCTTCTAAGAATTTCCATTCTTTGCCTTTTGGGCCAAAAATTCTTTGGCCTTGTCCCTTGCCCATGAGTCGGCCTTCAGCACGGTCCCTAAGGTTTCTACGCTTAGCGGTTTGTGTAAGGCCATGGTCTTTCGTATAAGCATCGGAATGTCTGTAAAACCTATCCTTTTTTCTAGGAATGCTTGCACAGCCACTTCGTTTGCGGCATTTAAAACCGTTGGCATGGTGCCTCCCAGGTGCGCCGCCTCCAGAGCAAGAGAAAGGCACGGAAATTTTTCAGTATCAACCGGCTCAAAGGTCAAGCTTTCCAATTCCCACAAATCTAGAGGAGAGGCATCTATCTTCAGATGCCGAGGATAGGCCAATGCATAGGAAATTGGGATGGTCATGTCAGGTACGCCCAGTTGGGCGATGATAGAACCATCGTTATATTCGACCATGGAATGAATTATACTTTGTGGATGTATTACTATCCCTATCTTCTCCATGGTCAGATCGAAGAACCATTTGGCCTCAATGGCCTCCAATCCCTTGTTCATCAAAGTGGCCGAGTCTATGGTTACCTTGGGACCCATTTCCCAGTTGGGATGCTTCAGAGCCTGTTCAGCAGTGACCTTTTTCATCTCTGATGGAGTGAAACTCAGAAAAGGCCCTCCTGAGGCTGTAAGGATAACTCTTTTTACATCTTCTCGGCTATGGCCCCTCAAGCATTGTAGTATAGCACTGTGTTCGCTGTCTATAGGTAACAGAGCGCTACCCCGTTTGGCCGCCTCTGCCATAATGAGCTGACCCGCCATGACCATGGTTTCCTTGTTGGCGAGAGCAACCTGTTTTCCAGCCCTTACAGCTTCATAGGTAGGTATCAGGCCAGCAGCGCCACTTATAGCTGAGACAACTGTATCGACCTCTGTCATCGTGGCAATTTCCACATAACCCCCGGTACCATGCAGAATCTTAACAGAGCTTTGCCCTGAAAGCCTATTTGATAAGACCTCTGCTGTGTGCCTATCCTGGACAGCCACTTTTTTAGGCTTCCACTCAGCTATTTGCTGAGCCAAAACTTCCACATTCTTGCCCGCCCCAAGGGCTAGGACATTATATTTGTCAGAATGGAGCCTTACGACTCGGAAGGTATTCAGGCCAATGGAGCCCGTTGAGCCGAGTATTGCGATATTTTTCCTTTTTTGTGCATCCATATCCAGTTGATATTAGATTGTGACATTTAATAGATAAAGATAAAGTATTGGTATAGCAAAAAGCAGGCCATCGATTCGGTCTAAGATCCCGCCATGGCCTGGAAGTAGAGAGCCGCTGTCTTTTTTCCCTTGAGTTCGTTTGAGCAGCGACTCGGCAAGATCTCCCAGTTGTGCAACAATAGCTATTGCCACAAGCAGCAAGGTGGCAGGGATGCCTATTTTACCTATTCTCACTATGTGTAAATACCAGAGGCCTGCCAGGACAGTGCATATTGCGCCTCCCAGGGCTCCCTCCCAAGTCTTGCCAGGACTGACCGAAGGCATAAGTCTATGATTGCCCATGAGCCTGCCAAAGTAAAAGGCCCCAGTGTCTCCAGCAAAGACTACAACAAACAGAAATAAGACCCACAGATTTCCCCTTGGATAGCGAAAGATAAGTGCCAGCATAGACAGAGGGAATGCAATATAACAAGGGACAAAGATGGTCTTGGTAATGTGGGCATACATATTGGGTTTGTCCCTATCCAAGAAAAACAATGCTCCTATCATAGGTAACAGGGTCCAAGCCATTACGATCAAAGGCCAGTACTGAATTGCACCTAAAAAGATGGCCCCGAATAGAGAACAACCAAACAAATAGGCCAGTATACGTAAGGCAAAGGGAGGAGAGGTATCAAACAAGCGGAAAGTCTCCATCATTGCAGCAGCCGATATCACAGCCAATACAAGGTGGAAAGGCCATTTTGGGCGAATAAAGAGCGGGACTACGAGTATGATCGCCAGAATTATTCCAGTAAGCCAGCGTTTGAGGTGCATCTAGACTCCCATCAGTGATTGTCGGGCAAGCTACTCAGCAGCTCCGAATCTTCTCTCCCGATGCTGAAATTCAGCTATTGCCTTAAGATATTCGTCTCGAGAAAAATCAGGCCATAGTGTAGGAGTTATGTAAAGTTCCGAATATGCAATCTCCCACAAAAGAAAGTTGCTTATCCTATACTCTCCACTTGTTCGGATGAGCAGGTCCGGATCCGGCATTTCGGGTTGATAAAGACACGCTGTCAAGTGACTCTGCTCAATCTCATCGGCCCGGAGTGAGCCTTTTTCCACCTTCTCAGCCACTTTCCTTACAGCATCAACTATTTCCTGTCGGCCCCCGTAACTGAGAGCTAGTGTAAGCGTCATATCTTTTCCATGGGCGGTTTTTTCCATCGTCTGAAAAAGTAAATCCCTCGTGGGGGAAGGTAGTTTATGTAGACTCCCAATGGCACGAAGCCGTATGCTGTTTTTCCGCATCTCTTCGAGTTCATCTTTCAAGAATTTCTCCAGTAGACTCATCAAGGCCTTGATCTCAAGTCTGGAGCGCTTCCAGTTTTCCTCAGAGAAGGCGTACAGGGTGAGCCACGAAATCCCTAGCTCACGCGTTGTCTTTACCACTTCTCTTACGGTTTTTGCTCCTTCTTGATGACCGCGAACTCGGGGAAGCCCGCGTTTTTTTGCCCACCGCCCGTTGCCATCCATAATAATGGCCACGTGTTCAGGTAGCTTGTCTTTTTTGATATCATCCATTGGATATTTGTCTAGATGTGATCGAGAAATCATTACTCATATCTTCCCTAACTCGGATTGCCATCTATTTCAATACAAATTTGACTCAGTGGCGCAAGGAAACGGGACTTAATGAGTGGATACAGCACTCAAAAGCGAAAATCAATTTTGGCACAATACAGTCATAAGGTGGGATGACTGAGCATTCTAGGAGACGGGGAGAGCCAAAAACAGGTCAGAATTCCAGAATTTCTTTTTCCTTTTGAGCTGTGACCTCATCTATCTTTTCGATGAATTCATCTGTGATTTTTTGTACCTCATTTTGGTACTTATAAAAATCGTCTTCGGAGATTTCCTTATCGTTCTTTAGTTCCTTGAACATCTCGTTTGCATCGCGTCTCTGGTTCCTGATGGCAATTTTGCTCTCTTCTGCCATTTTTCTGGCCAGCTTAGCCAGTTCTTTGCGCCTTTCTTCTGTAAGCGGGGGTATGGCGATTCTAATGATTTTCCCATCATTCATTGGGGTTAGTCCTAATTCTGACTTGAGGATGGCCTTTTCTATGTCTCCTATGATTGACTGATCCCAAGGTTGTACAGTAATCAATCGGCTCTCTGGTACAGAGATAGAGGCCACTTGCTCAATAGGCATTTGTGTCTCGTAGCACTCCACCTTGATCCCTTCTAATAACGCTGGAGTGGCTCTACCCGTTCGTATCTTATTAAATTCTCTTTTGAGCGCCTCAACGGTTTTCCCCATTCTCTTTCTCAGGTCAGAAAGAATTTCGTCCTTCATTTTTGCTCTCCCTTTATGATAGTTCCTACGGGCTCACCAGTTACCACCTTTACGATGTTTCCTTCTTTCAGCAAATTAAATACCACGATCGGGAGGTTCCGTTCCATGGCCAAGGATATAGCGGTCAGATCCATTGCCTTAAGCCCTTTCTCTATGACAGTGCTGTATGTCAGAATAGGGAAAAACTTGGCCTCAGGGACCTCCACTGGGTCAGCGTCGTAGACACCGTTGACCTTTGTGGCCTTGAGGAGCGCATCGGCCCCTATTTCGCTGGCCCTCAGTGTCGCTGCTGTATCCGTAGTGAAGTAAGGGTTACCTGTGCCTGCACCAAATATAACCACGCAATCATTTTCTAAGTGGGTAAGAGCCCTATCTCTCACAAAAGGTTCAGCAACTCCTCTCATCTCTATTGCCGTCATTACACGGGCCTTAACACCTGTCGCCTGCAAGGCGCCACCAAGGGCCAGGGCATTTATTACTGTTGCTAGCATCCCCATGTGATCGGCTACCACCCGATCCATGCCGTAGTCCTCTGCCCGAAGACCCCTGAATATATTTCCCCCACCGATCACCACAGCTATTTGAACCCCGAGCTCGTGGACTGACCTTATCTCCCTAGCAATCCTCATAATCATTGCAGGGTCAATAGCATCTCCCCCAGCTGCCAGGGCCTCTCCACTCAATTTCAAAAGGATGCGATTAAAACGGGGCCGCTCACTGTTCATCAGCTTCCCCAAGCTGGAATCGTACAAAGCGCCTAATCACTATATTTTCGCCGGTCTTGGCTATTAGTTCATTCAGATAGTCTTGAACCGTGATGTCCGGATTTTTAACAAACGCCTGCTCTAGCAAGCAGGCTTCAGAGTAAAATTTCTTCATTTTACCTTCCACAATTTTCTCAATAACCTTTTCAGGTTTTCCCATCTCCTTGGCCTGGGTGGCATAAATTTCCTTTTCTCGCTCGAGCAGCTCGGAAGGGATCCTCTCCCTGTCAATTGCCACAGGATTGGTGGCCGCTATTTGCATAGCAATGTCCTTCACAAAGGCAGAAAAGTCCTCTGTTTTGCCTGTGAAGTCTGTTTCGCAGTTTACTTCCACAAGAACGCCAATTTTCCCGCCTGCATGGATATAGGCCTGAACCTGGCCCTGGGACGTGGATCTGCCCCCACGCTTCTTGGCGGTGGCAATGCCTTTCTTTCTGAGATAGTCTACGGCCTTGTCAAGGTCTCCACCACACTCGTTCAAGGCCTTCTTGCAGTCCATAATTCCGACGCCTGTCTTTTCTCTTAACTCTTTTATCAACTCCATTGAAACAGCCACGGCAGTCTCCTTTCATGCCATTAGATATTATCAAGCGAATGCCTGACGAGCTGGAATATATATTATCAGTAATCAGTAAGGGTTGGTCCCAACTGGCTTTTACTCAGTCTCTGATGTGGGTGCATCAGATAAAGATTCCGGGGCTTCCTGTGTGTCAGAGCGCTTTGGGATTACTATGACTTCTGGCCTTCCTGCTTTTTCCTCCCCCTCTGCGGCCTCCTTAACCGCAGGCTCTTGCTCTTCAGACGCCTCGGCCTGCTCTCTCATTTGTGCCTCAGCCCTCAGCCTTTCTTCTGCCAGAGTATGTCCCTCTACACACGCATCGGCGATTCTAGAACAAAAGAGCCGAATGGCCCTAATGGCATCATCGTTGCCAGGAATGATGAAATCGATTTCATCCGGGTCGCAATTGGTATCTGCTATCGCTACTACTGGGATTTTGAGTTTCCTTGCCTCCCTGACAGCTATGCTCTCCCTTTTAGGATCTACCACGAAAAGGGCTCCGGGCAACTCATCCATATCCTTAATTCCACCTAGATTTTTTTCCAGCTTTATCAGTTCCTTCTCCATCTTGAGGGCCTCTTTCTTGGTGTATCTGCTAAACCCTCCCTCCCTTTTCATGGCCTCTAATTCTTTGAGCCGTGCTACACTTTTCCTGATGGTCTGGAAATTTGTGAGTGTGCCCCCAAGCCACCTATTTACAACATAAAACATGCCACAACGCTCACTTTCCTCAATAATGGAGTCGTGCGCCTGCTTTTTAGTTCCCACGAAGAGCACCGAATAGCCTTCTGCGACTGTTCGAACCACAAAATCGTATGCGACTTTGAAAAGCCGGACGGTTTTTTGGAGATCAATAATGTGGATTCCATTGCGAGCCCCAAAAATATAGGGCTTCATCTTGGGGTTCCAACGTCTGGTCTGATGGCCGAAGTGAACACCTGCCTCAAGAAGTTCTTTCATACTTACATTTGCCATTTACTCCTCCTCCTTGGAAGGCCTCATAGAGCCCTCCGCCTCGGTATTTTTCCCTCCACCCAGAAATACTTACCCCTCTTGGGCACCGGGCTACAGCACTGGGTGTGTGGAATGTCGACTCCAACGGAGCCGGTATGTCTGCCTGTGGGTCTTGAGAAATAATTCTCTGGCTGCTATAATCACTAAAAAACACCAGCATTTTAGCTCAGTGAAGGTCAAGACAGCAGTTTATGAAAGCAAATTTTTCCTAATACCAGGTCCGTAATCAATTGGCAAGGAAAATTCCGTTTGTCAGCCCTTTTCTTCTGCGAATGTCTTACAACCATTGCTATTTTAGTCATTTTGTCGGACGGATATACAATTTTTTGCTGGGGAACGATAAATGAGAATTTTTGAAAAAGGGCATGAGGGATATGCCAGAGAAAGACCATAAGAAACAGCTACTGAAGCTCAGGGAGGCGCTGGACTATCAAGAGGACGGCAAGCTCTCTGAATTTGCCTGCAAAAGTCGCTTTGCGATTAGAAAGAGGGAAGAAGAGGGTATCGTACAGGGCCATAGGCAGGAGTTTTCCATAGACACAGACCGAATCCTTCATTCTTTAGCCTACTCGCGCTATATAGATAAGACTCAGGTATTTTATCTCATTAAGAACGATCACATTACCCATCGTGTGCTGCACGTCCAGCTCGTCTCCAAGATAGCTAGAACAATAGGGAGACTGCTGCGACTCAATGAGGATCTCATAGAGGCCATAGCCCTAGGACATGATATTGGGCATACCCCTTTTGGCCATGATGGTGAAAGTTTTCTTTCAGAACTGTGCCAAGCTCACCATCTTGGCCCATTCTTGCATAGTATCCAGAGTGTGCGCTTTCTGCAGCGTATTGAGAGAAAGGGCCGTGGATGGAATTTAACACTCCAGGTGTTGGATGGGATTTTTTGCCACAATGGGGAAATTCACCTCAAGGCCCTTAGCCCAGACCGACAAAAGGACTTTGATCAACTGGAAAAGGAAATGAAGACTAAAGAGGCAGATCCCCACATAGATATCTGGCCAATGACTCTTGAAGGTTGCGTGGTCAGGATGGCCGACACCATAAGCTATATTGGCAGAGACATCGAAGACGCCATCCGTCTGGGGCTCATCCGCAGGGAAGAAATACCTGGGGTATGTAAAGAGGTTCTGGGAGACAAAAATGGGACCATAGTGTACAGGCTGGTAGAAGACCTCATTATCAACAGCCTGGACAAACCTTTCGTAAGCTTTAGTGATGAAGTGGCCGAGGCCTTGAGGGAATTGAAGGTGTTCAACCATGAAAGAATTTACTGCAATGCCAAGGTGAAAGAGCAGACTCCAAAAGTAAGGCTGATGTTTGAATTGCTTTTTGAGAAATTTTTGAGTGATCTTGAAAAAGGCAATGAGAACTCGGACATCTTTACTGGCTTTCTTGAGGGAATGGCCGATGAGTATATGAACAATACACCACCTGCCGGAATGGTGAGAGATTTTATTGCCGGAATGACTGACGAGTATTTTCTAAACCAATGCAAAAAACATCTGATGCCAGAGATCAGAATATCCAGATTCATATGATCTGGCGCAGCCTGAGAGATGCGAGTCCATTTTGGTCGTCTCTAGATAAATTTTCAGGATAAAAAGGTTGACAAAAGGAAAGTTAATAAGTATGGATAAAGGCGTTTTTTGCCAAAAGATGCAAGCCCTCTCTAATCAATGCTTTCATCCCCATTAACGGAGGCCCGGTAATATGGCTCAGCTTCCTGATGTCAAAGAAGGCGAAACCCTCCTTAAACTCGAAGACATCCATATGTATTTCGGAAAGGTTGCGGCCCTTAACGGCGTAAGCCTGGAGGTGAAAAAAGGGGAGATACACTCTATTATAGGGCCCAACGGGGCGGGTAAAACCGTGATGATGAACTGTATCAATGGGCTTTATCGGCCACAAAAGGGCAACATCTATTACAAGGGCCAGAAAATAAACCACCTGAAGCCATATCAAAGGGCACAACTGGGCATATCCAGGACGTTTCAGAAGATCGAATTGTTTGGCGGCATGTCCGTGTTGGATAATATCCGTTTGGGCAGGCATATTCACCTCAAGTCGGGTATCATCAGTGGGTCGATATATGTGGGAAAGACCAGGCAGGAAGAGCTGAAGAGCAGGAAGTTCATAGAGGAAGAGATAATAGACCTCCTAGAAATAGAGAGCATCCGTGACAAGACAGTCCATATGCTCCCATATGGTCTCCAGAAACGCGTTGAGCTGGGCCGAGCCCTAGCTCTTAACCCAGAGCTTCTCCTCCTTGACGAGCCTTTGGCAGGGCTTAATCTGGAAGAAGTAGAAGACATGGCTCGGTTTATCCTGGACATCAATGAAGAGGAGAGATGGAAAGTCACCTGTATCCTGGTTGAACATGACATGGGTGTGGTGATGGATATTTCACACCGGGTCTTTGTGCTCAATTTCGGTAACCCGATAATGGATGGCCCCCCGGAGAAAGTTCAAAAGAACCCTGATGTGATTAACGCATATCTAGGAACAGAGGATCTATACGCCACAAGGAGGTAAGCTACCACATGGCCGGAGCCCAGATAGAGATTACCAAGGACCTGACCATCCCAAAACTTTTCCTTACCCAATGTAGGAAATACGGAAAGAACAAAGTTGCCATGAGGGAAAAGGAGTTTGGGATATGGCGGCCTTACACGTGGCAGGACT
>CAZDVV010000034.1:0-1721 GCA_964508875.1 uncultured Desulfobacteraceae bacterium
ACTACCAGATCCACCTTCCCCACGAGATCGCTCACTGGCAACGGCCCTTTTGTGGTGAGTCGTGTTTCTATCCTTTTCAAAAGCCCTCGCCTCGAAGCCCGCTTACGTAACGTCTTAAGCATTCCCTCCTGTATGTCCAGTGCCACTACCTTTCCCTTATCCCCCACCATCCTGGCTAGTGGCAGTGTAAAATACCCCATTCCACAGCCCGCCTCCAATATCAACATTCCCTGGTTCACAAGCCCTTGAAATAATTTCTGAGGGTTCTCAAAGAGTTTCCTCAAGGGATTGAGTAACACGTAACCCACCCACACAGGACACAGTATCTTTGCCATCACACCTCCTCGCTCTTAACTGTTTCGTCACTCTAGCATATTTTGAGGCTCTTGGGAAACCCACCACCAAAGTTCCCACTCTCATCCCTTACTGATACTCCTAGGTCATCATAGTTCCACATCCATGCTTGATCTTGTCAGCAAGATGCTCAACAGGAGGCATGGCAATACAAGAAGTTGAAATATTGCTCCATGATATATGAGTTGATGATGAACTCGGCTTTAGAAGACAACCCCGTGGTCTCGGATCCAAAAGGCAGGGCAAAAGGCCTTGAAAGCCTAGCTGATCGACTAAACGGTAGAATCCCCTATGATCCCAAAGAGATCCTTGAGGCTCTGAGTTTTGCAAGTGAGCAGGGAAGCCTCATCTGCGAACAACATGGCAGCGGTCTGAAATGGAAATGGAAGGACCTTCTCTGCTAGCCACAGATGCCATCCCAGAATGAATGGCTGAAAATTCCAGAAGCGGATGTAATGCCATAGAGGATATCGGCTGCAAGAAGAGTTGATGCAGCGGTCCAGGTGGTCTTTTCTTTGGTAAAAATTCTGCAATCGGGCAGCGTGAATCCCGTCCAGTACGCACCATTCTTGTATCTCATATTTGATATCCAGCCAAACACCTCTGAAGCCAAGTCATTCATACCCACAGCAGCCAGAGTGATAACCAGCTCAGAGGTCTCAGCCATTGTGACCCATGGTCTGTCTGAAACGCACCTTACCCCCGAACCCTCAATCACAAACCGCTTCCATCCATTCTCTATTCTCTCCAAGGCGCGGGCTCCCCGCACTGCCCCGCACAGTATAGGATAATACCAATCCATGGCATATCTTTTTGTTGAAGGATCAAAAACCTTTTGGTTGGCCGAAATAGCTCGGCCCAGTAGACATCTGGCCTTTTCCCAATGGGTCTTGCGTTTACCCATTATCTCGCTCAGTCTAATGGCGCAACCAAGACTAAAATACACAGAGCTTGATCCTGCCAGCAATGCCTTCTTGTCCACTGATCCATCTGCATTGCGCGCCCAATATATCTCACCATCAGGCCCTTGAAGGCTGACTACAAAATCAATGGCCCTTTGCACCATGGGCCACATTGACGCAACAAAATCCTTATCCCCTGAGGCAATGTAGTAGTGGTAAAGTCCTGTGGCCACATAAGCGGTCATATTGGAATCCTTGTATGCCCCTTTGCGTGCCCTTCCCCGCCACAGTAATGACCACCAGCTTCCATCACTGAGTTGTTTTTCCCTGCACCATGAATATGCATTGCGGGCTTGCCTAAGATATCCACCCATAGTGAGGCCCATGGCACTCTCCACATGATCCCAGAGATCAGTTTTTCCCCAGCGGGACCAGGGGATTTCTCCATCTCTCCTTTGCACCCAC
>CAZDVV010000034.1:1821-4520 GCA_964508875.1 uncultured Desulfobacteraceae bacterium
TTGAAACTGTGATAATGCGGTCAAGTCGACGTGACACCCTTTTCTGCATTCCTATAAATGAATACCACCGCATGATCTGTGCCCTGCGCCTCAAGGTGCCGGCTTCTCTCAATGCCGTATCTCTATCAATGGTTATGGGATGATGTATCGTAGCTACTGTTGGGACAAACCTCTTTATGGCGAGCAGGCCGTAAGACAGGCACTGGTTGTCATGAACAACGTCATACTTCCCAAATCTTCTTCTCAGCACCAGCAAAGCCCTGAGGCCAAAGGTGAACGGCTCTGGGAATCCCATTGTGCACACGCTCAGCCATTCCACAAGATTGATTGGGTTTGCTAGCTCCCGCAATGAAGGCACACGGAAAAGGTCTTGTGGATTATACAGATCAAGGCAGGGAGGCTTGATAACAGGTATGCCTGCATCAAGTTCGAGACCAGGTGGACCTGATACCACTTCCACATGGTGCCCCAACCCCTTTAGGGCTTGACTAAGGTTTTTTATATATACCCCTTGACCCCCGCAATGGGGATTCGTCCGGTAGCTCAGAAGGCATACCCTGAGAGGGCGGTCGCCGATATTGACCCTGCGTCTATGAGAATCTCCGACCCGAAGCCCCCTCACTTCTATCGGTGCCCTTTCCGTCACGTTATATGAATAATATTCATTAATATTTATAAATGGTTACTCGCGCAGGCATCATAGAAGATAGCTCAGGGGGTGTCAAGGACCTCAAAAAACCGCGACACGTCATCGGAGTTGTTACAAAGACGGGAAATTGGGATTGATAGGAATCAAGATTCATGTCTGCGACTTTTTCTTGGCGTTTTTCTCTTTGTACATCTCTTCATCAGCCCGCTCAACAATGGTATCGGGGGTGTCCTCACCTGTGGCCTCTGCTACGCCACTGCTTACAGTTATGCGTAGCTCACCCTTTTTGTGGGATACAAAGCGAATCTTGGAAAGATTCTTTTTGAAAGCCTCCAGTCTTTCAAGGGCCATTGGCCGGTCCATCCTTTCTATAATTGCAGCGAACTCGTCTCCTCCGTAGCGCGCAATGAAATCGTTTTCGCGAAAAGACCCCTTGAGACACTCGGCTACCTTCCTGAGAACCTTATCACCTGCCACATGACCGAAAGTGTCGTTAATCTCCTTGAAGCCATCCACATCGAACATGATCAGGCAAAAGGGCTCGCGGGATTCTTTCGCACGATTCAGCGTGCTACTAATTCGCAGCTCAAATGCCTTACGGTTGTATAAACCAGTTAGGCCATCCTTCATGGCCACTGTTTTCAACTCCTCGGCACGTCTAGACATTTCTTGGGCCTGTCTTTCTGCCTCAGCAATTCTCTGCTGTAGTCTCTCCATGTTTTCCTTTGTGGCCCTAGCCCGCTCCATCTCTTGCTTCTTTCTAAGGGATACCACCTCCTTGATCTTCCGGATTTTCTCCGTCACTACCTGTTTGATCTCATCAATAGTAGTATGGATATCGAATGACTGCACAATGGAACTCATTTGCTCGTTGATATTCATTTCAAAATACTCGATTTCCTTGAGCCTTTCCTCACCTCCATATTCGCTTGTCAGCGTTTTTTCCAGCTCCTTAATCTGGTCAAGAAAAACCCGAAAGGTTCCATTGATATACTTGAAATCTTGCTCTATTTTCCTCCTTAGCTCCCTCACAAAATCCAAAAATTCCCTGGATGCAGCCTCGAAATCTTCTTTGCGGACCTGGTCACCACAAGTGATATCTATTTGAAAAGCCCTCTCCGAAAGGATAGAGTCTAGAGGATAAAGGTCTTCTGTCACTGATATTATGATCTTTCGCAGGGCACGGCATGCCAAGACAACGGTATCCTTGAGCTCTTTCAGCCTTGAAATGTCTTCTGGCGAAATGGCCTCCACTTCGCTTGCAAGCAACTTCGTTTTCAGGGAACTAACCTGCCTCTCAAGTGCCTCTGTATCCAGCTCCTGATCATAGTTCAGAATGTTCTGCAGGGACTTGAGTTCATCGGATAGACCTGGATACTTGGAAGCAGCCAGGGTAAGGGTGTTTATTAGACCAATTAAGGCCTCTTTTTCGTGATAGGAGGTCTTTTCAAGATCAAAGATTTCTTTTTTGAGGTCCTTTATTTGTTTCTCGAGCTCTTTCATTTTTCTCAGTTTGTCTCATCAAGATAAAAACGCCACTTGCAAAACATGTCTTTGGGATGGGGGTCAGGAGGGGCAAAAATGCATTCCACCTTGATCCTCGGGTCAACTACCTCGGCAAAGCCTTCGAATTCGCCCCGGTGCATTTCCTTGCACACGAACTCCTCTAGCCCTCTCTTGAGCCTAGCCTCCTGGGTGGGACAAAAAGGCACTGTAATTACTACCTCTTCATCTGTCACATCGATCTCATACCCCACCAATATACACCATGGAAAAAGCCTTAGTGCCTTCACGAACCCTTCAAGTCCCTTACCCTTGATCTCGAATCGCGATAGCAGATCTTTAGCAGCCATACCAGAGACCCGTCGCCATACCTGCTCGTTTATACGCTCTGCCGTTGGCTGGTCAAAACGTTCTGCCACGTAAATGAACCAAAAGGCATCCACGACACGGTAGTGCCACAGGAGGAACTGGATATATTTCTTTAGCTCCTCGTCCCTCATACCTTCAAAGACGCTCATGTCCATATTGGCTCTCCCTTGTCCTAATC
>CAZDVV010000034.1:4620-11215 GCA_964508875.1 uncultured Desulfobacteraceae bacterium
ATGGGAACATAATGGCGCTCTTCGTCGCCCATGTATATCTGTCTGGGCCTGTAAAGTTTCCAGTCCGGATCATACCGCCCTTCCTTCCATTGGCTTATCCATCCAGGCAATCGGCCTATGGCAAACATTACTGTAAACATATTTAAGGGTATACCTATTGCTCGTAGAACAATACCGCTGTAAAAGTCCACATTGGGATAGAGGTTATGATCAATAAAATATGGGTCCTTAACAGCCATCTCTTCTAATCTCTGTGCTACATCTAATAAAGGATCTTTCCTTTTGAGCTTGGTTAGCACCATGTCACACGTCTTTTTCATAATCTTGGCCCGAGGATCATAGGTCTTGTACACCCTGTGGCCAAAACCCATTAATCTGAAAGGATCGCTCTTATCCTTAGCCCTTTCAATAAAAGGCCTTGGATCGCCCCCATTGTCATAGATTTGCTGCAGCATCTCAACAACCGCCTGGTTTGCACCACCATGAAGCGGCCCCCACAGGGCACAAATTCCTGCGGATATAGCTGCATATATGTTAACCCTTGCGCTACCCACAAGCCTTACTGCTGCTGTGGAGCAGTTCTGCTCGTGATCGGCATGTAATATCCAAAATATCTCCAAGGCCCTTACTATATCAGGGTCTATGTCATAGGGTCTAACCGGGCTGTGAAACATCATATTCAGAAAGTTTGCACAATAGGTAAGGTCATGCCGTGGATAGATTACCTTATGTCCCCTGGATATCTTGTATGATATCGCAGCCATGGTTCTAACTTTGGAAAGCAATCTTGCGAAAGTGACAGCAAGCTCTTCTTCCTCTTCGAGCACTCCTCGATAGAATTCCCTAAGTGCTGTCACCATTGATGACAGAATTCCCATTGGATGTGCACGGCGGGGAAAATTCTCAAAAAAGTGGCGCATATCTTCATGCACCAATGAGTGATCATTCAATCTTACCGAAAAGCGGTTCAACTCACTTCTTGTGGGCAGATGCCCTGTTATTAACAAATATGAGGTCTCAACAAATGTGGAATGTTCAGCCAGCTCTTCGATTGGGATACCCCGGTAGCGAAGTATTCCCTTTTCCCCGTCCATAAAAGTGATTGAGCTCTTACACACACCTGTATTGGCAAACCCTGGATCATAGGTAATTAGGCCAGTACGTGCCCTGAGAGTAGAGATATCTATGGCCTTCTCACCTTCGGTTCCTTCAATTATTGGAAATTCGTAAGACTTCCCATCTATAATCAGTCTTGCAGTTTTAGCCATCGTAGATCCCTCCACAGCGAAATAAACTAGGAATCCTAGCAAAAATCAGATTCTTATTCCAGAGAGAAATTGGCAGGTGCCCGCCCACAAATTCTCTCCCCCCAGCTTTCCCCTTTTAGGGGCAAAGGAAGGCAATATTTACAAATCCCTCGCATGACCATTGCCAAGCAGACGATTGGATGTTAGAGAATAAGGCATGGTTGGAAGCGGGTTGATTGTAGCCATAGCTGCCTTCATAGCGTTATGCCGATATGTCTGAAGGAATTCATCAACCCGTAGGGGAAAGAGGTATTAGTCTTTCGGCAGGGCAGGGACTGTTGTTATCATTTGCGCGTGCCCTTGCAGGCAAGCCAAAGGTACTCATCCTAGATGAGGCAACATCTAACGTGGATCCTGCAACCGAGACCTTCATAAAGGACGCAATTGAGAGAATAACCGTGGGTCAGACCACCCTGGTTATAGCTCATCGCCTTTCAAGTGTGAAAAATGCTGACCAAATCTTAGCCCTCCACAAAAGTGAAATACGCGAACGCGGAACACATGATGAACTCATGGCTCCCAAACGCATCTATTATAGACTCAACATGCTTCAAGAAAAGTGGTAGTGGAGAAAATATGCCCTGTCTGAGAGAAAGACTTTCTTCTTGAGAATAGGATAAATTCTTGGCTTAGGCCAGCAAATCAAGGCTTGCCATACTGCTGGAGGCCATGAGCCTAGAGGGTCAGGATAAGCCTCTCAAGAAATGAAGTCCCTTTATTGGTTCTTACTGCAAAACTTAGAGTATTGCACCATCCTTGCTAGCACGTTCACTGCAGTTTCAGGTGTCTGATAAAAAACTCCAGAATAACGCCTCCCAGAAACAGGTCGCACTATCCCGTGGTCAGATTTGGTGAGGGTCACTCCTATCACAGGTTTTTGATATTTTTCCATTAGATCAACCAATATTTCTACATATTCTTCCTCAAGCTCATCTACAAAATGGATGATTTCATCCAAAAAATCGGATAAGGCAGACGGATCAACTTTTCTTGTAGAGTCTACCGAAAGCCTCACGAGTTCGGTTCTCCCAATGATACCCAGGCTTATAACTGCATCAATGTTTTCAGATTTCAATAATTCTTCAACCGCCACAATAGGCACATCCCTGTCCCTAGTCCCCACAAGGTCAACAGGGTTTGCCTTGCTCCAGAATGGGGGAAGATATCTATCTATTTTCTCGATGGCACTCTGAGGAATCGGAGGTACCTGGAGGCCCATCTCATTGCAAAAGTCTGCTGTCATAACCCCCCAGCCTCCACCAAGTGTGACTATTCCCACCCTTGGGCCTTTAGGAAGAGGCAGGGAAGAGAACCCAGCCGACAGATCCAGTAATTCGGAAGGGGCATCCACATTCAAAATTCCAGCCTGATTGCAGGCCGCTCTGAAGATACGATATTCACCTCCCATGGAGCCTGTATGGGAGGCAGCAGCGGCCTTGCCCGCAGAGGTTCTTCCACCCTTTAACACAATTATGGGTTTTTCTTTGTTTACCCTCCGGCTCATGTCCAGGAATGCCTTTCCATCGGCCACGTTTTCCATATAGAGCATGATAATCTGTGCGTTTCTGTCCTGCTCCAAATACCCTAAGTAGTCTGTACATCCTAACATGGCTTCATTTCCGGAGCCTATGAACTGTGAGATACCTATCCCCTGCTGGCTGGCCCAGTGGACCAACTGGTTTCCAAGATTCCCTGATTGTGAGACAAATGCCACTCCTCCAGCCCTCGGCCGGGTATGACTGCCTGTGGCAAAGAGTCTTGAATAGGGCGAGATGATTCCCATGGTGTTCGGACCTATCAGAAGCATTCCATATTGCTGGCATATAGCAACCACCTCTTTTTCAAGTTCTGCCCCTTCTGGCCCTGTTTCACTAAATCCAGAGGTAATCATCACAAGCCCCTTCACACCTTTTTGGCCACAATCCTCTAACACCTCTTTCACACGGGCTGCAGGCACAGTGATAAACGCCAGGTCGACTTCCTCAGGAACCTCTAGAATACTACCGTAGGATTGCAAACCGCAGAGAGAAGTTTCTTTTGGATTAACAGGAAATATTTTTCCTTCAAATCCACCGGCCACGATATTTGTCAGTATCAACTGTCCCCATTTGCCAAATGCCGGTGATGCCCCTATTACTGCAATAGATGTTGGATATAAGATAGGATCCAAATTAGGAATACTCTCTTTTGCACTTTGCTGGCTCACGAACTGTCTTGCTTTAAGATCTACACTCATCCCAAATCCGCCTCCGCTCACAATGGTATCTGGTCCCATACCGCTTTAAGTACTAACTATTCACTCTTTCCCAACCACCAGTCCATCCTTGAAATTCACAACGTGTCCTTCGGGATAGAAATAATGGACAGTCCACCGATTGTGTCTTCTATGCTCATTGGTGATCTTCAAGGGCTTACCCAAGAGCCCGAGGACCTGTTTCTGTGTCATCCCCCTTTCTACTTTTGCGAAGTTGTCAACAGTAAAAGAAACTTGTTCAAAAGGCTTCATTTCCTCTTCACTAAGCGGAGCCCGTCTTCCTTTGCGTTGGGCACTAGTTTCGGTGAAAAATCCTAACAAGATTGCTAGCAAGGTTGTTAACAAGAGAATTGAGGCTGTTCTCTTCATATCTCACCTCCGTCCTCCAAAAAAATCTTATCAATAACATAAACATCTTCTCAGGGTTTTGCCAATTGGTCAATAATTCAGTGAGCTCACTTGCCCAACAGAGCATTTGTGGTATGATATTTTCATGCGTCGCTTATGCATATCTACCTAATTCGTAATTGGAAAAAACTTCTGGCATCAAATATGATGATACGCTATCGCGACTTCAGTGGCTTTCTTTATGAAAAATTTGGACAGCGCGTCCATAAGATTGCCTTGGACGCTGGTTTCACATGCCCAAATAGAGATGGGACCATCTCCACCAAGGGGTGTATTTTTTGCGATAAATTAGGGTCTGGGACTGGGGCATTTTCCCAAAGGGGGATTAGCATCCCAAAGCAGATATCTCAGGCAAAGGCATTTATTCAAAAACGATATAAGGCCCATAAGTTCATTGCCTACTTCCAGTCCTTTACCAATACGTACGGCCCAGTGGAAAGGCTCAAACACCTCTACGATATGGCTCTTTCTGATAGCGATGTTGTTGGTATCTCTGTGGGCACGCGCCCAGATTGCATAAACGAAGATATTCTAGCGTTACTGGCCTCATACAAGCAAAAATATATGGTCTGGCTGGAGTTTGGTCTGCAATCTGCCAATGATGAAACCCTGCGGCGCATCAATAGGGGCCATGATGTTGCCTGTTTTGAAAAGGCTGTATTGCTGGCTGCCCAGTTCGGCTTATCCATATGTGCGCATGTGATACTAGGCCTGCCAGGGGAAGGGCATGATGAAATCATGAAAACCGCAAGGTTCCTCTCGACTCTGCCGATCCAGGGTGTAAAGATTCACCTTCTTTACGTTGTGGAAGACTCGCCATTAGCCGAGCTGTACAGGAAAGGGCATATTCACTGCCTTGAAAGGGAAGAATACGTGGAACTGCTCGTGGACTTTCTCGAGCTACTGCCCCCAACCATGGTTATACAACGCCTAACAGGGGATCCGCCCAAGGGTTCTAAGCTCCTAGCCCCCCAATGGGCCAGAGAAAAGATGAAAACGCTCAATCTCATAAAAAATAGGCTAGAGGAAAGGAACACATGGCAGGGAAAACGATACCGACGCTCTTCGTCTGCTGCATAGAATATAAGGCTTTGAATATATATCTGGCCTCCACTGCAAAGGGCGCAGTAAAAATTTGCATGAGAATGGGTGATGCTGAAGACCCAGTCTCCTTTTTCAGCCCCATTATGCCTGGGACAGCATTACTTCATAGCATCAAGCATAACTCTGCACTAATTCAGGCCACAAGGTCTGCTTTGGAGGGCAAAACATTTTCCTTGGACACCCCCATTGATGTCAAGCTCACCCCTTTTCAGCAAAAGGTCTATGAAACCATATCAAGGATACCGTACGGCAAAACGCGCACTTACGGGCAGGTAGCAAAGGAGATGGGCCAACCCAATGCTGCGCGGGCAGTGGGCCAGGCCATGCGTGCCAATCCTCTTCCCATAATTTTTCCCTGACACCGCGTTGTTGGCACCGGGGGCCTCGGTGGATTCAGCAGCGGATTGGAAATTAAGAAGTACTTACTCTGGCTAGAGGGATTCCAGCGGTAGCCCCGTCCCTAGCCATTCAAAAATGCCTCTAGCCCCTTGAGATTACCAGTAGGCCAGTATTGTATATCTCTACCCTTTGGTGCAATCTTTTTGACCAGCCCTATGAGCACGGTCTTAGGTCCTACTTCCACAAAATGGCGAACTCCGTCAGAGATCATTTTCGTTATTATGTCGTACCACCTCACAGGGCTCACCAACTGTTTTACCATCAAGTCCTTGATGGCATTCGGATCATCCTCCTCCTCTGCGGTTGCATTAAACAATACAGTTGATTGTGGTGGTGCAAACGGTATCATCTCCATGTAATCCCGAAATTCCTTTATTGCCCCCTGCATCAAAGGGGAATGCCACGCACCACTTACCTTTAGAGGGATGGCCTTTTTTCCTTTTTCTTTTACCAGGGCTGATGCCTTGGCCAGGGCCTCCCTTGTTCCCGTGATTACGATCTGCTCAGCCGTATTGTGGTTGGCTATTGCAATAGCTCCGTCTTGAGAGGCTTCCTCAACTAAAGCCGAAACCTCTTCAATGCCCATTCCCATTACCGCTACCATGGCCCCAGGATTTGCCTCTGCCTCGCGCTGCATTAACTCACCCCTCTTGCTCACCAGTTTCAGTGTGTCCTCATCAGTAAGAACATCTGCGCTTCTAAGGGCGGCGTATTCTCCCAGACTATGTCCAGCACAGACCGCTGGACGCGCATTCGCCTCTCTGAGAACATGCAAGCAAGCCAGGCTTACGGCAGCAATAGCTGGTTGAAGATTCTCCGTTATGGTAAGCTCCTCCATCGGCCCCTCAAAGCAAAGGCTGGATATCTTTTTGCCGCAGATGTCATCGGTCTTTTGAAATAATTCGCGAACTGCAGGAAACTCTTCGTAAAGGTCTTTACCCATTCCCACGATCTGAGAACCTTGCCCAGGGAACAGAAATGCTACCTTTCCTTCCATAAGAACCTCCTTCGTTGTTCAACTTTATGTAGCCTGCTCGAATAGACCCAAAATGACAAATGCCAGAGCTCAAAGGTCAATTAGAATCGTAAGGACTCAGGTTTGTAGGCTGAAGACTAAAGGCTG
>CAZDVV010000034.1:11315-16324 GCA_964508875.1 uncultured Desulfobacteraceae bacterium
AAGGCTGTAGCCCCTTCAACCTTATGCCTAATGCCTTGCGCCTAGCGCAATTGCTACGCCATTTCCCTGCTCTGAAATCTCAAAAGTGATTCCCTAGCTGTTCTTAAATAAGTGTAAGTTGGGTATTAAGGCCCTAATAGTCAAAATTTACAGATATGGCAACAAAAATGGGACAGTTTATGGAATGGGTTGCGGATAAGGCATCACGGCAAAAAGCAAAAAATATCAAACTTCCTGGGGCTCACCCACTCTTTGTTTGAATAGCTGGTCAAGGGCAATCTCGTATTCCCTGGTCCCGGGTATAAGAGAGCGGTTCTTGGCAAGTTGAGCAACGACCTCTTCTTCTGCCTTTTCAAATTGGACATTTATCTTGCTTATCACGTCATTGATCACCTTATAGATCTCTTCATCCGTCCCATACACATCAATCACATTGGGATCATTAATGACCACCTCCATTACATATTGGGTCATATACAAGGAGTAGGGATTTGGTTTCGGGACAAGATTCCTTATGGGCGCGATAAAGTATTTGAAATCGAATTCAGAACTCTTCAGGGCCTTTTTTAGGCCCTGAAGAATCAGCTCACCAATGGCGGCAGGATTGTCCGTTTCAATAATCTTGTTCATGAGAAGGGCCTGGGTAAGCTTATTATGAATCTCATTTAGTTTGAATTTGAAAAACCTATCACGCTGAAAGGCCTGCTGTCGCTCCTTCCGCTCGAGCCGATTTATCAGCTTATCCTGTACCCTTCCACTATCGAATCTTCGCATGATCTATGCCTTCACCATCAAAACTTTCTCGCTTCTTCCCTCACTAGGAAGGTGTCCCTGCTATCTAGGATTCGTCCTTACCCCCTTTGTCAGTCTTTTTCTCAGCCTTTGAGGCCTCTTTTTTCTCCTCTTTAGTGGTGGAGGATAAACCACTTGAGCGGGAACCATAATCTGTTACATACCATCCACTGCCTTTCAAATGAAATGTACTTTGGGAAATCAGTTTTCTCATCTTGCCCCCACAGGCTTCACATTTCTTCAAGGGCGGATCAGAAAACTTTTGCCACACCTCAGTCAGTTGTCCACACTTGGTACATTCATATTCATAAATAGGCATATCTACCACACCTCCAAACTCAGAATCTCGTGCTTTTTCTCACAATTTCATCGGCCACGCGCCATATCTACATGCTGAATGCTTCGCAACTCAGGGATTTCTTAGGTTCCTCAATACTGCCTACAAGCAATGAATACATAGGGCATAATTTGACTACACACTAATTAACCAAGCTCCTTGGGCCCCACTTACACACCCTGTGATCCTCATAAGAATCCAAGACATAACCCAGACTCTTCATCGGGATCTTTCTCAACACATCATAAGTTATTCGGTGGACCCTTTTTTCCTCCTCTTCTCTTATCTCTTCGGTTACATCGAAACGTTGAACAAAATTGCTAAAACGCACAATATGAATTAGCTCATGGGTAAACACATATAGCATCAGCGGCAATAAGCCGAGCTTTTCGTCCCTCGCAATAGCCGATAGTATCTTCTCATCTTCCAAGAGGATAAAATAGTAGTCCCGTGCTTTTGCTCGAGGCCACACGATCTCGTCCGCCCACACTCCTCTATTTAGCACAGCAAAAACGGGATGGCAGGAAGACAACCCACCCCAGGCTGCCCTTGTTTTCACATCATAAGGATGGCGCCTCCACTGGGCTGAAGAAAACTTATAATATTCCGAGGTGACTTCCTCAGCGATATGCAATGCCTCGCCTAGTGTGGCCATCTCCTGATGTGAAAAGGAATGAGTGGGCATAACCAATAACCTAAATTTGCAAAAAAGATAGGACTCAATTCGGGAATGTCAATGGAACACAGGCTGGTGGCGGTGACTGGACTCGAACCAGTGACTCTGCGGATATGAGCCGCATGCTCTGACCAACTGAGCTACACCGCCACCACTGCAAATTTATAGTTTATCCAGTCTATGATCAATGTCAACAAAAATTAACCTAAACTCTCCGCCAATGATCTCTAAGATTGAACAACCTCACCGGCACTTTACCGAATCCATATGATCTCCGGCACTTCCGTGTCCAGGTGATGTGGCCCTCTTAATACGCCTAGTGTGGTAAAGCGAACACAAAAAGAACATGGCATTATTTAGCCTAAACCTAATCTATTGACATTCTTTACTTTTCTTTTGGCTGAATCTGGCACAAAAATTGCCTTTTCTCCAATTGATCTGGGGTGTTCGTTATACCATTTTAGAAAGTCTCCTTTCTACTTAGGAGAAAAGAGGTAAGATATAATTGGTGGACGACACACCTGGATCTTCTTGTCCACAAAAGGGGCAACCTCTTGGTTGCCCCTTGTATTGTTCACATCTTTCCCTTATGATTCATTAGAGGTATTTCTTAACCTCCTCCGTAAATGCAGGCACCACTTCAAACAGATCACCTACCACTCCATAATCTGCCTTCTGGAAGATTGGTGCGTCTGGGTCCTTGTTGATCGCCACAATGATCTTAGAAGTGCCCATTCCTGCCAGATGCTGAATCGCTCCAGAAATTCCACACGCAATATAAAGGTTGGGGGAAACCACTTTACCGGTTTGTCCTACCTGATCAGACTGAGGACGCCACCCTGCATCCACTGCTGCTCGGCTCGCCCCTACTGCTGCGCCAATGAGGTCGGCAAGCTCTTCCAGTATCTTGTAATTTTCCGGACCCTTCATTCCTCGGCCCCCTGAGACTATCTTATCGGCCTCGGTAAGCTCAATCTTGCCGCTTTCATCCCTAATTATCTCCACCACCTTGGTCTTGAGCTTTTCATCAGGCAGGTCCACATTGGCATCAATGATCTCTGCACTCCTGGAGGAATCAGGCTCTGCCACGGCCATTACATTGGGTCGTGCCGTTGCCATATTGGGCCAACTATTTTCAAATGCCACCTTAGCATAGGCCTTGCCTGCGTAAATGGGCCTTATGGCCACAAAATTTCCATCCTCAACCTGAAAGCCTGTGCAATCCTGAGCCATTGCAACACCCAATCGCGCCGACAATCTGGCAGATAGATCCTTGCCCTGAACTGATGCTCCCATCAAGAGCACTGCCGGATCATTTGCCTGGACCAGTTGAGCAATAGCCTCTGTATAGGCATCAGTAGTATATGGATCCAGTTTGGGGTCATCGGCCACAATCACCTTATCTGCCCCATAGTGAGCAAGTTCTTCGGCCTTGTCCTTGATATTGGAGCCCAAGAGCACAGCTGTCAGCTCCTGGCCCAGTGCGTCGGCAATCCTACGGCCCTCACTCACAATCTCATATGTAACTTTGCGCAATTCGCCATCTCTTTGCTCTGCAACTGCCCATACTCCTTGTGCCATTTTACCTCTCCTTATGCAAAATTTTGTCTATATCATCAATATATATACTATAGGACCTTGGCCTCTTCATGAAGTAGTCGAGCCAATTCTGCCGCCTTTTCCTGCGGTGTCTCTCCCTCAATAATCTTCCCAGCCTTGCGCTCTGGAGGCGGCGTCAATTCCACTATCTTGAGTTTCCTCGCGGTCTCGCCGAATTCTGCAGCATCCAAGCCCAGATCTGAGAGGCTTTTTTCTTCTAAGGGCTTTTTCTTTGCCTTCATGATGCCTGGCAGAGAAGCATACCTTGGCTCATTAAGGCCTTTTTGCGCTGTTATCAAAACCGGTAGAGGGGACTCAATCACAAGCGTTTGACCTTCAACAGGACGATGCACCTTTACAGAACTCTGGTCTTCAGCTATCTCCACTTTAATCCCTAGAGAAATATGGGGGATACCCAGAAATTCTGCGACACTTTGACCAACAAGACCCTGGTCGTCATCAATTCCTCTCTGGCCAGTAAATATAATGTCATATTCGAGATCCTTTATAGCTGCGGCAAGGGCCTTGGCTGTTGCCAATGAGTCACTTCCTTCCAGTGCCTCATCTGTAATAAGTATGCCCTTGTCAGCACCCATAGCGAGGGCAGTCCGTATAGCCTCAGTGACTCTTTTGGGTCCAAGGCCCACGACCGTCACCTCGCCACCAAATTTCTCCTTGATTCTCAAAGCCTCTTCCACTCCGAATTCGTCATATGGGTTCATTATCCATTTTATGTCGTCCTCCACGATAGACTTTCCGTCCGGAGCAATCTTGACCTGTGTTTCCGTGTCCGGTACCTGTTTTAACAAAACTATGGCGTTCACTTTTCTCCTCCTTTCCTAGGCTTCTTAGTCTTGGTTGGAAGGCTTGTGTCCAGATCGGACCTTCATACCTTCCAGAAAATACTGACTAATCTGTAAAGCAGCAGTCTTAATATCATAATCCTTTCTAGAAGACAATACCCAAAACCTCGACATTTCATCAAGGGCCCCGAAAAATGCCCTTTTGGCGATTCCCGGTACTATATCAGCCCTGAATACACCCTTTTCTTGGCCTTCTCGGATTATCCCTGCGATGATATCAAGATACCTAGCAAACTGCTGATTCTTGTATTCCTTTATAAATTTACTGCTTTGGCGTAGTTCCACCTGTATAATCTCTGCCATGCTTTGGTTCTCTTCAACCAGCTTCAAATGGGTCAGGGCAAATATTCTCAACTTTTCAGCCGGGTCATCTACAGTTGAAAGCTGTGCCTCCATATTCTCTAAGACCAGGCTCATCTGCTCCTCGAAGAGGGATATTAGAATATCGTCTTTGTTTTCGAAGTATATGTATATAGTTCCATCAGCCACCCCTGCTTCTCTTGCAATATCAGCCACCCTGGACTGGAAAAAACCCTTTTCTGCGAAGACCTTAGTTGCAGCTTCTATTATCTTGAAATATTTGTTGGTGTCCTTCTTTTTTGCCATATTCTACCTGGAGCATTCTTTATGAATGACTATTCATTCATTGCCTTTTATCACCGCTCCCCTGCGAAGTCAAGCATCATTCAGGCCATACTTGCAAAAAAAAACTGCTTGTTATATCTTGACAATTAATGAAGGA
>CAZDVV010000035.1:0-11930 GCA_964508875.1 uncultured Desulfobacteraceae bacterium
TTATAGCAGGAGAGGTCTTTGACGATACATCTGGCCTGGCTCTTGGGGAGGCAAATGTCACTGTTTATCAAGAGGGTGTACCTGCTCAGACCACACAGACTGATGGAAATGGATACTTCAGCCTTGAGGTAGATGCTGGCCCAGCACGGGTAGTCGTAACCAAGGAAGGCTTTAGCGTTGTTGAAAGGGTTGGTATTGAGGTGCCTGAGCAGGCTGGCATTGAAATCTTTGATGCTAGGCTTACACCCATTTCCGAGGAGTCCACCGGCGTAGTCCCTGCCCTTGGGGCAGTGCTTGAGATAGAATTTTCTCCTTTTAGAGCAGGCCTTGTTCCAGCACTAGGGCATCTTGGCCTTGATCCATCGGCCACTCCCATCAAGAGGGCCACAGTAGATATTCCAGCAGGCGCCCTTTCCACCAAGCAGGATATCTCCGCAACTCAGATAAGCCCCCAGGGTTTGCAGGGTCTTTTGCCAGCAGGGTGGTCGCCAGTGGGTGTTATTGACTTGATTCCGCACGGAATTGATTTCCAGGTACCTGCAGGCCTGAGTGTGCCCAATCTGATGAACCTTGACCAATCTCAAACCGTGGCCTTGGTCAAGTGGGACGAGGAAGCCCATGCATGGAGGGTGGTTTCTGATGCATCACACTCGGCAGATAACGAGACAATCAATGCCCAGATCAACAGCACGGGGCAGTATGTATTTGTCCTGGCAGATGTTGCACCCCAGGTGCCCCCGAGTCCAGCGGTTGGACAACTTCTCCAAGGAATTGACCGGCCTCTAATTCCTGACGGAGTCACCACCACTATCACGCCAAAGCCGAAAGTAATATTCTACAAACCTGGCGTATGCTCGGATGTGGGTATGGTTGTGTCATGGGCTGGTGGCTCCCTTTCCAGTGGCACAACATGTTTCACCGTCTTGAGAGAGGAATATGATTTCTATTCGGGGGCGAGGATGGTAAGAGGGCCTGTTGTTCAAGACGTGGTGCTTTACTCAATGGGCCAGGAAGTACTTAGTGCATCATATCCCGTCAGTCCCTCAATGGAATTTATGGCCATTGCCCTTAAGAAGGGCATTATCCATGTGGATGCCATTGCCCCCGAGACCGCTGAGCGAGACATACACATTATTGGTCCTCAAGGTGGAACAGTGTCCCTTGATACTGGCCAGAGTGTCATAGTGCCTGCCCATGCCCTTTCAGAAACAATACCTGTTGACATAGAAACAATAGACCCTGATGACCCGGCCCTCATAATACCTGATGGATTCACGTTCGTTGGCGCTCTAAATATTTCCTTTGCCAATCACCATTTGGACGTCCCTGCAATACTCTCCGTACCTTTGCCTGATTCTGTTTCACCAGAAGGCCAATTTCTACTGGTAAAAACGGTTGATATCACAGAGAAGACAGAGACAGTGCTTGTGGGCAGAGGCAGTGTAGAGGCCGGAACTGTCACTTCCACTTATGACCTTGACCAGGATAGCGATGCTCAACTGCCAGGAGTAATTTCGGGTGGCAGGTATGTTTTCATAAAGGCAGAGCAACCTCTCGGCTTTGCTGCTGGGACCGTGTTTGATCCTGACGGCGCAGCAAAGCCACAGGCCCTGGTCACGAGCAGTGGGGTGGCCCTAGCATCTCTAGCCGGTCCTGATGGTCAGTATGTGGCAAGTGTACCAATAGGAGCATTTACCCTTAATGCCCTGGATCTGGAAAAGCTTGATTCAGGCCAGGCACCTGGTGAGATCCAGGAGACCGCTGCGCTTGCCATGATTGACATCTTTCTTGTTGCCGAACCTCCAAGGGTGGTCGAAGTGATACCTGAGAACGGAGCCAGCAATGTGGCGCTTGAAACATCTATCAGGCTTAGGTTTTCAGAGCCCTTGGCACCCGAGAGTGCCTCAGAGTCCAGCATTGTTCTCACAGGCCCTGATGGACCTGTTCCTGGCAGAATTAATCTGACAAGCTCAAACACGGAGGTCGTCTTCCGTCCACTCCAGAGCCTTCAATCCAATAGCACTTATACCATAACGGTGCTCACTCAGATCAAGGATATGGCCGGGTATCCGTTGCAAGGGCCATTCTCTGCCAGCTTCACCAGCCTGGATACCACCCCGCCTCCACCACCCCCAGCATCTGCCGTAAATGCCACTATACCACGGGAAGAGGGCAAGACCACTGTCACTGGCACCCAAGGCACTGCAGGAGTTCATGACACAGTAGTGGTGGTGAATAAGACCAAAAACATTTCTCAACCTGCACTTGTCCAGCCTGACGGTAGCTTTTCAACAACAATAGAGGCAGGGCTCACGGACGAAATAGTTATTTCCATTACAGATCCTGCTGGAAATGAGACCGTGGTACCTGTTGGGCCGTTCAGAGACCCGGACGGTAGCACGGTTATCGGGCCGCAGGGCGGCATACTTGAGGCTGAAAATGGAGTTGTGCTGGAGATCCCTGAAGGGGCATTTCCTGATGGAGCAATAGTGAAGGTGACTGCCCTCACACAATCAGATATTCCTGTGTCTCCTGGTTCTGATTTTCCTTTTGTTGCTGCGTTCAGGTATGAGTCGAGTGAACCTGCCCAGGAATTTATTGATATATCAGCTCCGCTTCCCCCTTCTGTTGATCCGGACGTCAACTCAGGTATTGTGGCAAAGGTGGTGGAACTATATGGAGGTGAGCCACACCTTGCTATTATTGACACGGCAAAGGTCAAGGATGGAAGGCTTGTTACCGCATCACCACCATGCCCGGGTCTTAAGGGCTACTATGCGACCGTCGCTCTGTACTTGAATCGCATGGCTCTGATGATGCAAGTGCAGGCGAGAGTTTTCTTTACTGCTTTGGCCGGTTTTAGTATCGCGCGCTTTGTCCCTTACATGGCGGGTTTGGGGCTTGGGTCTGCGCTTGCAGCGATAGAGATAATGACCGCTGACCTTGAACCACTATATCCGCCTTTTGTGGGTGTACCTGAGGGTGGCAATCCATATGCCTGTATGTTGGTGCCACCAGAGCAGGGATTCAAGGCCGTAATTAGGGACCCTAATACCAGAGAAGCTATCAATTACATAGACATTGACCCCATAGAACCTTTTGGTCACGCCCACTTTGATTTCAGTTTATACAGAAAGCATGATGTATTTGGCCCCAAGGTAGTAAGCATAGAGCCTGTGAGCAAGGTGCTTGGTTCACGCAATGAAAAAATCACTATCAAGTTCGCTGAACCTATAGATCACATGTCTTTGTTGGGGGCGGGTGAAAAGGATATTTACCTTACCCTCAAGGACAATGAGCAAGTTTATTTTACAGGCACCTGGGAGTTGAAAGAAGATAATACAGTCCTTGTATTTGAGCCTCACCACAGGTTGCCCCTGGGCAAGAGCTTCGTACTCCAGTTGGAAAACATACGTGACTTGGCTGGGAATTCATATGATGGGCCTGCCATAGAATTAAGAACTTACACGCCAGAGATAATATTCCCCACGCAGGATAATCAATTTGATCGAGCAAAGATAGCCCAGGACCTTGGCGTAAGTATAGATCAGGTACCAGATGAGCTATGGCTTGGCGATCTTGATTACTCCACCAGGACGCCGGAGGTAAGTTATGATGGCCGCTGGCACACAGATATCGTGGCCATTCAATACCCTGACTACAACAAGAGCGGCTGGAATACATACCGGCTCTTTAAGATAGATGCCACGGATCCAACGAGTCCCCGAGTTTCAGGAGCCTTTAAGACCGACACCAGATATACACAAACTAGAATAAGGTTACTGGATGATGTGCTTCTTCCTCCAAGGCCAGATTTCCAAGGCGATCCATGGTGGGAGCGAAAAGTCTTGGTCTATAATTCGGAAGATCCTTCTATTCATTTTTGCTGGGATCCTGAAGCCGATAATCAGGAAATTTACAACGAGTGGAGGCAGCAGCACTGTGATCCGGAATGCCTGAGCATCCCGGGTGGCTGCGGCGATCTTGCCGTGGTAACCGGATATGGCACCGGGGCATCGGGCACATCCTATAGCATGATATTCCCATACGAGGTGGCAGATCCACAGAACATCTCATGGATAGGCTGGCGGTACCTGAGTGATGCAGGGTACGGGTTTTACATTAGGCCTGATGCGCCTGTAGGTGTGGGCTATCCCGAAGGTCTAGCCTTGGTTCCTCATATGGACATTACTCATGGAGAAAAGGTTCATACGGATACGATCGGAGCTTTTGTGGCCAACTATGGTATAGGCCTTCAGCTAGTGGACCTCGGGCTAAACATGCCCGGGATAGAAGATAGTGAAAGGCAAAATCAATCACTTCCGTGGGCGCCAGTGGAGCGGCTCCACATGAGCAGAGGATCTTATTACAAGGATGTGGCCTTGGTCCCATCTAGGATCAAACAAGATGGCACAGAGGTCCCGGCAAGGATCGCGGCCATCGCTTTTGACCACAAAAGCTCCACTGTAAGGGCGCTTCAGATATTCATACCAGGTCAGGGGGATACACCTACGGGGACCAAGGATCTCCCCGGGGCTCCAGAGCATATCGCAGTAGGCTCGAATATTCCCGTCCTGAACTATGAGACCAATGAAATCACTCTTTACGATCTTGCCATTATAACTTTTGCTGGTGATACAGGAGGAGGGATTTTCATTTCCGAAGTCCCTGAAGACGGATCAAGTCCTGTTAAGACGCAGTACATTGAGCTACCCGTTAGGGCCAGGTTCGTGGATGTGGACAGCAGTGCCCAACTGGCCTATGTGGGTGCCTCTAACATAGATCAGCTTATGGGCAGTGATGGGCTGCTGATTGTGGATATAAGTAATCCCTTTGACTATGTGGGAGACAGGGATGGCGATGGCTGGAATGACCGGGTAATTGCCAAGATTCCCCTTAAGCTGACTTCCTATAGTGGGCCAATTACCTCTTGGGGGCTCAAAGTAGATCCTGATAGGGGCCTAGTATATATGGCTCTTTATGCAGGAGGGGAGCAGGGCATGGCAATAGTCAAGGTGGAGGATTGCCCTGATCCCGGGATTGATTTTAAGGAAGTTAGGCAGTTCTTCTCGCTTCCTGAAGATCTGCTCAAACAGGGCATTGACCAGGTAATGGGATATGCACTTTCAGGAAGTGGAATCCCCGAGGGCCAAGTGGCAGTGGTTGCCTACGGTGAAGGCGCGTGCGTATGGAGAGGTGACTGTGATCCCTTTGAAGACCTGAACAATATCCCATACAGATTTGCAGTCCTTATTCCAGAGGCCCAGTGGGATAAAAAGGATTTGCTCATCAATACTCTATATGCCCAAGTGAGGGATGATGCCACAGGTGAGCCAAAAAAGGTGATCCTTGAGGGAAGTGATGTCTTTGTGGTGTACAGTGATATTGAGTTTGTGCCTCTGAAGCTTGAAGAGTTTGTAAAGGCCGATCTTTCCATAGGCTACAATGAGTTTGACTATGGCCTCGCTCGTCAAACCTTGCTTCTTGAAATACTCCTTACGGGAACATATGTGGACACTATTCCAAGGGTAAATACCTCAATGATGCCTCTAGACATGGTTCTTTCCAGGCTTACGGGGGCCTGCAGTGCTGAAGAATGTGGGACCGACGAGCCCTCCCATTTGTGGCGTCAAGAAGGCTATGAGATAGTCAAGCTTGCTCTAACCAAGTTCTTTGAGCGGGGATTGTTGATCAGGATTCGAGGTGAGTCAGAAAGGGGAACATCGCTGAGGAACATGTGGGAAAGAGACCTCAAGGAGGCAGCAGGACTTGCCTTAAGGGCAGTCCTTGGTCATATGGTCACCACTCAGGAGGGAAATGCCTTTGTCTCGTTCAGGGCAAGCACTTATGGCCTCGTTGAAACCGGTGTAGTTCCTAGTAGCAGTTCTGATCCTGATCAGTGGAATTATGAGCCTGGGATCAAGAGCTTTGAACACTGGATAGCAACCATGGCCGCTCTGTCCGTGCGGGACAATGTGGGGATCTTCTTTCCTGAGGATATTGTGAATAACGTCTTCGAATTTTTTAGTGTATCCAACGGGAACAAGGTCTTTACCACAGAACAGGAGGCAAATGCCTTTATTGCCAAGTGTTACAACTATATCCAACAAGAACTCACTGGTATCCCTTGGTCAGTTTATGAGGCAAAACTGGTGGATGATCCAAGGGCCACGCTGCGAACAAGTAACATGAGCTGGGCGGAGGGAGCAATAATAGAGTTTAGATCCAATGGGAAGAAAATCCTGGCTCCCAGGTTTTTCAACAAAGGCCCAGGCAGGGGTTCGGATATTTCAGTGAGTATGTACAGGCATCTTGGGGGCTCATGGGAGGAAGTGGTTAAGAAAGAGATTGATCTTGAAGATGGCTCAGTGGTGGTGCTTCCAGCCAATACCTTTGCACTCACTGGGATCAATCAGGGTGATCCTTCAGGTGCTGCGGGCTGGATTGGATTTGTAATAGATCTCCCTGAAAAGAAGATACGGGATGGAAACAGAACAAATAACTGGAACAATATTTACTATTACGTGCTGGATCCTGCTAATCCCAGTGTGCCACAACCTCCGGCGAACCCTGGCCTTCCTGTGGATGATCCCAAAGGAGACATGCTTGAGCCTGTCCCAGAGTGCGCCTGCGAGGTTCCAGAGATCACTCTTACGGCAAGTATCAACGGCATGGGAGAGACCAGATTGGAACCTGGAGAGTGCGTTGACATAGATCTATTGATAGAAAATATAGGGGACAAGGCACTCTCCAATATTACCATCAAGACCAATCTTCGGGGGCTTGAGGATTGGTCATATGAAATAGCGACTCTGGCTGCTGGCGCGACGATTGAAACTTCTGTTCACTTCTGCGCACCCGAGGAACTTGGGGGCTATCGCGCCTCGTTCTGGTTTGAGGAAAACGATCCACAGTATAATCCATCTCTAGCGTATTCCGATCCACTGAATATATCTGTTGTATCAAAGCGCCTCCACCTGGACGCCAAAGCCAATTCCAAGGATGAGGTGTTTGTCGCCCTGGGTGAGGGAATAGATTTTTCCGTTTCTCTTGGAGAGCAAGACCCCCAGGATGCCGAAGTCATATGGGATCTAGGGGATGGTAAAGGGATGAGGCTGACGCGCTCTTTCACATATCAGTATGAGAAGCCTGGTACATACCATGCAACGGTATTCGGGACATCCCCCCAAGGGGCCTCAGGCAAGGATATGGTTTTGGTGCATGTGGTGGAACTGGAGCTTTTGATCAATGAGACATTGGATGACAATGTTCTTGTGAAGGACCCTGGCGAGATTGATGACCTTGTAAGGCTGAAGGCCGAGTTTCCAGATGCGGAAGATCCTTCTGAGCTGCCCACCAAGGTATTTTTTACCCCGTGTCTGATAAGGGTCAAGACCCCACTGGAAAAGCCCGTACCAGTACTCCTAGAGGCCCACCAGGGGAAGATTGGATTTGCAAGGAAAGAGAACGCTGGCATCAGCTCAGGAGAGGCATCCCTTGATCTTGTGGTTCCCAAGGACGGCGATGCGGTGAAATTCTTCATGACGGGTGAGCAGCCGAGTGATGAAGTGGATGATGCCAGGATGCTGGTATGGAATAGGGACAAGTCATCGCTATTTACAGATGAAGATGTTACGGTGTTTTGGTTTGATGATGTGCAAATGGAGATCGAACCCATCGGAGATTACGGGATTTACGATAGCCAGGAGATTCAGGGAACAAAGGCGTTTTACGCTGTGCCCAGGGCTGTTATGCTAAAGGCAAGGGCAACGCTAAAGCCCGACGGGATAAGCTGCGAGGCTCCCCAGATATCAGCCATCAGGCTTGGCATAGTGCAGAATGATAGTGCGGATGAATTTATACACGAAGAATTTTACTCTGGATTGATTGAAGCGAAGTTCTTTGAGAACATCCCCTCAATTGAGGTTCCCCTTACGATCACCAGGACAGGAAGGTGGACTAACCTGACTAGCGGGACGTGGTTACTGGATTCATCTTTAAACACGTTTCCACTGTATCACAAGTGCCTTGCCACGATTGCCAATTGCGATGACTGCCCTTTTGACATGCCATACCTAGAGAATAGACCTCCTTCACCATGTGCTGGTAGTGACTTCTTGCTGGAAGGAATTATTCAAAGAGGCACTTGGGCGGTAGACACTCCCACTAAGGATGGAATTCCGGTTTGGTTTGAGGTCAAGGGAAATGATGGCAATACCGTTACTGCAAGATACAAATACAAGGATCTCAGTATCCGTCGGAGCGAGGTCTTTAGGTGTTGGGCGGTGACCATATCAATAAAGGACAAGGAAATATGGGAGGCAAGTGATGCCTGTGGACCCTCCAGTATTCCCCCTGATGAACAGCTATCCGCAATTGAGATTGTTCCTCTAAAGGAAAATGGTTGGTACCTGGATATAGACACCGCTAGTTCCGACCCTGTGAAAAGACAGGCACAGGTTTTGAGCCGTTATGGTTTTGATGTGGTACATGTTCCGATCCTGAGTAGACCGTTGGCCAATGAAGTCATTCCAGAGACTGAAATAGAGGAATCCGAAGAAAAGGTGACAATACCTAGCCCTGACTACGAGCCTTAAATGGGGCTTGGAATGAATTGGCGAGCTAGGCTTTTTAACCCTGAACATGGAGCAATGCTAAGAGGCATTCAGCATGAACCGAGCTAAGGACTTTTTTAGGTTGGGTGTATTGATATGTATACTCGGGTGGGTATGGCTGCTTGGTGCTCCTCCGTCGGCCAATGCACAAAATCTGTTAGCCCATGAGCAGATTATTCTCTACGGCCTTGGCTTAAGGGTTGAGCCGCAGCATCAGACCATACCCAAGGATATTGCCACGGTGGTTAGTACATATCTGCAGGCGCCAGAGCTTCCGCCAGACAGTGAGATATCCATACCAGAGGATGCTGAGGTGCACGCTACGTTACGGGGCCCTGGCCTTCCCCAGCCTTTGCAGCTTAGCACTACAGTAAACGGGCAGTTTGAAATACCGCCTCTATCAAGAGCAGGTCTCTACAGCCTTGAAGGTATAAGGATTGTAAGTAATGGCGAGATAGTCCTCTATGGTTCGCCTGAAAGTGTCACTATTGAGGTCATAGAGCAACTTCTCGTGACCGAGATCACCACCCGCGCCCTTACTGCTGATGAGATAAGAGAAAAGGGGATAGTCTTTGACCGCTCCAATTTTCAGGCCTATAACTTCACAGCGGCCTTTGCAGTAAAGCCGGGTGAAGAGATAAAAATAGACTTTCCGGTTGTACTTCCCAAGCTGCAGGGCGCTGAGGAGGTCACTGCTGAAACTGTACGGATACCTCAACTCTCCAATTCCTCCCTTATTCGGGTACCCACAATAATTCCCGATACCCTTAAACTGGCACAGGTAAAGATCCCAAACCTCTCAGTGAGAACCTTCACCTTTGAGATCGAAAAATACGAAGAGGTTGGCTTCGAGGTACCACCGATCCCCGGCGTGATCGTAATACCAGGAGATATAGGGTTCTTGAATCAATATTTCAGTGTCATGCTTATGGTGGCCAACGCAGCCCCCGATGGTTCAGGCCTTGTTGTACAGGATCTCACTGCCGAGATCAGCCTCCCTCCGGGAAATGATACAGTGGTGGGAACCTCAGATGATCCCTTGGCAATGGCACGAACTGAAAAAGGGCTATCCCCTTCAATTCAGCCTGTGACAAAGCCAGGCCCCGACGGTAAGACTGGCACGGCAGACGATCAAGATTTCCTCGCCCCGGGCGAGTCGGGCAACGCCGAGTTCCTGGTGGAAGGGCGAAGGGAAGGCACTCACGTCATAGAGATGGAGATCACAGGCACCCTAATAGGGCTTCCTGTGGGTCCTGTCACAGTTAGGGGAAGAGCGGCAGGCTCTGTGTTGGTAAGGAACCCTTCCTTCACCTTGACTTTTACACATCCTGATATTGTCAACGCCGGAGAAGAATACACCCTGGATGTGACCATCACTAACACATCTGGGTCACCTGCCAACTTTGTAAGCATCAATCTTTATCCAAGAAACATTAGTGGAGCTACGCTTGTGGACCCGGACGATAATATAAGGGAGATCGAGTACATTGCCCCTGCTGATTCAGCCACGGTGAGCTTCAGGCTTCGCTCTTATGTTACCGGATCCGTTTATGCAGCAACCCTTGACTCGGATAAAAAGGTTGCTGGCCGTTTTGAGCTCAAGACCTCTGTGGGTGAACTGGACATACCCCTGTCCCCTGATTCCCTCGTGCTCCCCAGGGAAGCGGGCTATCTGTCTCAAGATCTAAGAAATGCAGCAGTGGCTTTGCTGGGCAAGGCCTATGCCGCTGCCACGGCACCTGCAGGTGCGCTTCCTCCTGATGTCCTAAGATTCACAAAAAAAATAATATGGGACAGGGCAGTGGACGTGGCAGAGGCAGGATTGAGATACGACATGCATGAGCCCCTGCAAGATACGGCCTCCCAGCTCCTTATGGATTTTTCCGGAAGTGACATGGGGAGGCTTGTCGAGCTTTATCCAGACGAACAGGAACGCTCGGTAACACAGGATGATTTCACCGGATTTGATGATCTGAGAAGGAGGTCTGTCCGGGGTGATGTGTTTGCCAGGGAGATTGCGAACATCCTGTACCAGGATATTGAGCAGTTAGGCATAGAAACTTTCCACGAGGAGTTTGCACAAAAAACATGTTACAGGCCTGCACACCTTTCCGTGGTCCTGGGAACGGCCGGCGATCCTCTGCCGTTTCATCTTTCTCTCATAGATGACCAGGGAAGGGTGCTTGGCGGACGTGGGGATGAGGGTGAGAAGATACAAAAGGAAATTCCCTTCAGTGATTATCTTGAGTTCAGGGATGAGTCAGGACAATCAACCTCGGAAATGGCGCTTGTATCATTTCCACAGAGCGCTTCATATACCATTCGTCTTACCCAGGACCAGGAGATCAATCCTGGCACACCTTTCACCCTGAGCGTAGTCCTTCCATCAGATGCACCTTCAGGGATGAGAAGGGTGGTGTTTAGAGGGCTTACTGGAGGTAATGGCATACCCATCATTGAGGCCCTTTCAGGAGACAGCGTTTGCGTATCTGTGGAAATTTACGACAACCAGGGTAATCTCGTCTCAGGCCAACAGTTGAGCCCCTCAGTTGCCGAGCAGATTAATGACCCGCCCCCATCAGTAATAAGCGTGGTACAACAGCCAGAGGCAGATGTGCTCCAGCCCTGTATGGCCACAGAAAAACTGGATATTAGCAAGCTGCCCCAGACCGGGAGGGTAGTGGCAGTACTTTTCAGCGAGGAGGTAGATACTGAGAGTGTGCAGGATCAATTTGATAGCCAAGATATCACGGCATACACAATTGACGAAAACCAGGTAATTTCCGTAGCCCTTCAGCCTGGCAAGAGGATAGCCTTCCTCGCCTTGAGGGATCCCATAGGTCCTCTCGTGGAGAGGAACATGAGCATAAGCGGAGTTGAGGACCTGCGCGGCAATGCCATGACCGATTGGACTGGGCCGGTGGAGTCCAGAATCAATCAAGAGGGGGCCACAGTTTCGGGCAAGGTACTTCGTGCCGATGGCACACCAGTACAACACGCAGATATAAGGCTGTTTGTAAAGCACTGCGGTGCATGGCAGGGGATTAGCGCTAAGAATGCAGGCCCAGATGGAACCTACCAATGGGATTGGGTGCTGCTCCATAGGGGCTGGAAGATATTGGCCATTGATCCAGAAACAGGTGAAAACAGGTCTGTCCAATTTCGACCCTTGCGCCACGGCCAGAGGCTCAATATCGATGTGGTCTTACTGGGCAGAGCCACGTTACGCGGCCGTACCTTTGGGGATGACGGATATACGCTCCTTGGCGGAACCGAGATCCGCGTTACAAGCCTGACAGATTACTCTACTTATGG
>CAZDVV010000035.1:12030-16310 GCA_964508875.1 uncultured Desulfobacteraceae bacterium
AACAGTCAAGAAGGGGTGATCTGCCCCCACCCATCACTTTCTTACGGAGATTGTCCTGTAGCCGTAACCACAACCGATGAGACCGGCGCATTTACCATCAATGACATTTATTCTGGGAGCATACGCCTCTACACATATGACCAGGAGCGGTACATTGAATCAGAAACTTGGATTGATTTGCCTCCTGATCAAACAGAAACAGTGAACATCCTTCTCCACGGCGGCCTTGGAACAGTCAAGGGCATGGTCCTTGATGCAGACGGCAATCCAGTGCCTGGTGCTGTGGTAGGAGGAGGATTTGCCCTTGCCACTGCAGATGAGAACGGAGAGTTCACTCTTACTGACGTGCCGGTTGGCAAGAGAAACATCGTGGCTGTTTCAAGCGAGATAGGGTCCCAGGGTTCAGCCACTGTTGATATTACAGCAGAAGGCCAAGAAGTTTACGCCACCATAGTGCTCGCAGGTGTGGGAATTGTGACAGGTAGTGTTTACCAAGCAGACGGAACTACCCCTGTTCCAGATTTAGACGTGTATCTGTGGAAAACTGCAGAAGACAGAAGCATAGAAGTAGTAGCAACGGCAAAGACAGATGCCGATGGCCACTACAGGCTTGATAAGGTAGCGCTTTTTAGCAACTACTCGCTTTCTGCTTTCTTGCCTGATTTTTCTGACGGCAATGTTGTGCCAGTCTCGTTAGACTTTCACGGCCAGGTATTCAAAAAGGACATTGTATTCAAGGGAAAAGGCAGCATACACGGGGTACTGCTTGATGATGACGGGGTAACCCCGCTCCAGGGCAGGGTATCGCTGTCGTCCATCAGGATTCAGCGTGCAGGCCCTGTGGGTACCAAGTTTATATATACACAACATATGCAGATTGTGGAGACAGACTTCTCAACAGGGGAGTTTTCATTTGACAATGTTTTTGTGGGCTCATTTGTACTTACTGCAGCAGGTCCTTTCAGCCCTCATCCCATTACCTATTCAGGTATTATGCCCCATGATGGCGCATCCCTGGATGTGACCATGCAGCTTCAACCCACCAGCCAGATAAGGGGCACGGTCTTTCAGCCAGACGGCGTAACCCCGGTTGGGCCTGATATCATAGTAAGGTTCAGAGGTTACAAAATCGTTTGTTACCCACTACTTGGTTGCTTCGAGAGGCCAGAAGGCATCCAGGAAGAAACAGTTGTTACAGATGATGATGGCAGGTACTGGCTGCCATTGGTGAACCCCGGCAAATTTGAGATCATGGTGGAAGACCCTGTAACGGGAAAGATTGGCCAGGTAAGAGGAGTGGTGCAGCCTGGGGAGACAGCAGAGGTGCCGGTGAGGCTTTTTGGTATGGGCGAACTGACTGTCCATGTTTATAAGAGTGATGGCTCAACTCCAGTTCCAGATGCCCAGGTCAAGATTGACCACCATGTTATTCTTCAGACTGAAGCAAATTTGGCGAATAATCAGGGTTTCCTAGGCATTGAAAGAAGCGGTGTGGCAGACTCTAATGGTGTAATTACCTTTGCCGGTGGCGACGCATTGCCTGAAGGTGAGGTTATAGTCCTTGCCACTGATCCCTACACGGGGTTTGCAGGACGAGCCTCGGGTAGGATCACCGAAGATGGCCAACATGTTGATATAAACGTCTATCTCTACGACGCAGTGGGAAGCGTAAGCGGAACCATCTATCAGGCAGATGGCGTGACTCCTGTGCCCAATGCCGAGGTAGAGATATCCAATGATGACGGCATCTTGGCCATAACCGTAAGTGACGCAGATGGCCATTATGAATTCAATCTCATTCCCTTGGGCGCCTTCAGGGTGGATACCTTTGAACCTGCCACGGGCCGCCGTGGATCAGCCACGGGCTCCATAGATCTAGAAGGCCAGGAAATTACCCTCAATGTGTTTCAGATGCCCATGGGCTATGTGACAGGCACTGTGCTCTCATCAGGGACTTTGGAGCCGCTTGCTGGATGGGATATAAGGCTCATACAAATCGATCCCACGGGGAGAACTGATGCACATGGCAATCCCATTGTCTATATCTGGAAGGCCACTACGGGCAAGGATGGCGGATTTTCATTCCCCGGTATCTCGGTAGGTGAGTTCAGGGTGATTGTAGAAGGAGATAGGGGAGAATCCATAGTAGAGAGCAGGATATCCAGGCCTGGTGAGGAAATTGATATCCCAATAGTGGTGGACCTTATAGAGGTCCCCAGAGGGACCATTGCCGGAATCGTCTACAACCCCGATGGCAGCCCTGGTGCCAATACAAAGGTTTGCCTGGTAACCTGTAATCCTCAAGAAACCTTGGGCATAACTACCACTGATGAACAGGGTATATTCTCGTTCGCTGACATGCCTTTAGGTCGCTATCCGGTAATAGCCGAGTCCCAGACTACCCATGATATGGCAAGGGTCTTGGTGGAACTGTCCCATGATGGTCAAACACAAACCGTGAAGATGGTACTCGCAGGTCTTGGCACCATCACAGGCCATGTGGAGCTGAGCAATGGAAACCCTGCATCAGGTGCAGAGGTTAGGTTGCATTCCTCGCCTCCTGCTTGCGAAACCACACAGGACCAACCTTATTGTGTTGTTAACGCAGACTCAAATGGCGACTTCCAGTTCATAAATGTGCCTTCAGGCAGGTTTACTTTGGAGGCATTTGGTGCTGTCACTACATACAAGGGTTCCATAAGCGACGTACTTTATCCATCTGAGACCAAGGACATTAGGATTGTCCTTGCCGCAACAGGCTCTATAGTGGGCAGAGTCCTGTTCTCAAATGGTGAGCCTGCCGATGAAGTGACCGTTATTTTGTACCATCAAGATAAACACCTGTATGATGACCCATTTCAACCGCTCATTACCCTTTACAAGGTTACGGGATCTGACGGGGGCTTCTCTTTTCCCGCGGTGCCAGCAGGAGACGTTGTGATTGCCCTTGAAGACCCCACGGGTGTTGGAAAGGCAGAAATAACGGCAACGGTCCTAGGTGATGAAGATCTTGGGGATATCATCCTTGATGATACAAGGCCTGAAGTGGTGTCTTTGGATCCTCCAACAGGGTCAAGGGACGTACCCTTGAACCAAGTAATCCGGGTAACCTTTTCTGAGCCCATTTTGGCAGGCACGGTCAATGAACATACCTTTAAAGTGACGGGAGACGACGGCACGGAGCTTGCGGGCATAATAGAACTGAGCAATGGCGATACTGTCTTGATCTTTACACCCCTCAATGATTTGGAGGACGAGACCAGATACACCATTCATCTGGCTGCCAATCCTCCTTTTGATGAAATGGACCTTGACCATGACGGTTTTATTAACAGAGATGAGGCCGGGAATAACTATGGTCTCCTGGTGAAGTTTGAGGATTACGACATAGACGGAAACGGCTACCTGAGCAGGTCAGAGTATCCAGAGGGTATTCAAGACCGATTTGGTCACGTGATGGACAGGGAGTTCATCTCCTCTTTCACTACTGTTGACATTACGCCACCTTCCATCTTGTCCATTGACCCCGCACCTGACACAGGCGGTGTTTCAGTATCAAGTGTAATCCGGATAATCTATTCCGAGCCGGTGGACCCTGGAGCATTTACGGGGCCGGTGATCAACCTTACCTCCAATGGCACTTCAGTGGAAGGCAGGGTGGATATGATCCTGGGTAATACCGGTGTGGTATTTACCCCGCTTTATCCCCTCTCAGAGGACACAATATATCACGTAGCTGTCTTACCTGCCACGGATCTCTCAGGCAATGTGCAGACCGAAGAACTTTCTTATGATTTTACGACCACTGACCGCACGGCGCCTGAGATTGTTCAGCTTGTCCTTTCAGACGGTGGCAATGTAATAGAAGGAGGAACAGGTTCTGTAGTTGCAGATGTGGGCACAGCCTATGATGTGTCTTTTGTGGATTTTTATATTAACGATATCCTCTCTCTAACGGACCGGGAGCCACCATTTGAAATGGTTTTCAGTACTGAGGGGCTTGGAGCGGGTGGTGATACCATAGAGGTATCTGCCATTGCCACTGATACCTCTGGAAACCGCGGTTCCCCAGCCCACGGAACCTTTACCATTATTCCAGATTCCCCGCCAACGGTTATCATTGCCTCTCCCAGTTCAGGCCTTGAGGCCCCTACGGGCAGCCGCGTGGAAGTAACTATTAACGCCCAGGACGACCTGGGTGTGACAGGTATCTCGTACCAGGCAGAGGGCGGCCAGTTTCCCGCCTTGAGATACGAACGCCCCCACCGGCCCGTTCATGG
>CAZDVV010000036.1:0-15794 GCA_964508875.1 uncultured Desulfobacteraceae bacterium
CACCCAGGAGCCCTGCCGCAAAAATAACCGATCCTGCTGCTAGTTGGGCATTAAAGGAATGGATAGGTTCCACCTTGAATATCTTGGTGCCAACAGTTTTGATAATCCTCCACCCGCCAAATGAAACGCCCAGAGCGAGGGAGGCTGCACTTCCCATGGCTACCCAGCCTGGGACTGAAAATGTGCCAAGAGCGCTTGACAAAAACAGCGCTAGGCTTATGACACCCATAGATTTTTGCGCATCATTTGTGCCATGGCTTGCCCCCAGGAAAACCATGCTAATTAACTGGATTCGTTTAAAAAAATTGCCAATTCTTGGGTGGGCATTGCGAAATAGAAAAATGGTGAACTTCATTGTGAAGTAGCCTGCCACCATTCCTATCATAGGAGACACAAGAAGCACCAGGATCACCTTGAAAAAAAGGTTATGCCAGTTCACAACACCCGGACCAAAGGCGGCGATCCCACTTCCTACAAGTCCGCCTACCAGCGCATGGGATGAGCTGGACGGCATACCCACCCACCAAGTCATAAGGTCCCAGATAATGGCGCTGACAAGGGCGGATATCAGGAGAAGACCAGGGACGAGGTCGCTCCCCAGGGCAAAACAGGATGGATCAATAATATCCTTTCCGACAGTGACGGCTACTGCGGTCCCCAGGCTAAGGGGAGCGAGGAATTCCGCCGTACAGGCAATGAAGAGCGCCTTGCGGGGGGACATGGAACGAGACGACACGATGGTAGCGATAACGTTGCCGCCGTCATGGAAGCCGTTTATGAAAGCGAACGTAAATCCCATCGTCACAACAGATATGAGAAGAATAGTTTTCAAGGTCTCCTCGCTAACGAAGCTTCGCTTCAATCCGACGAGTTGAGGGTGTAAATACCTTATGATGCGAACCGATGGCGGTCGAAGATTCCGTTTTTAGAGGCGATAAAGTGCCTTCTAGGTGAAATATTCTCACAATGGCTTGGCAGCAGGCGAATAAGTGTCGACCCAGTCCAAAATGACCTTACCTGACCGGCCTGAGCTCACCACCTCAAAGGCCTCCTTATAATCAGTATAATGAAAGCGATGCGTAATTACGGGGCTGATATCCAGGCCTGACTGTATCATTACAGTCATCTTGTACCACGTTTCGTACATCTCGCGACCATAGATGCCCTTGATCGTCAGCCCGTTAAAGACAACCAAATCCCAGTCGATTGCGGTGTCCGGAGGCAATATCCCCAAGAGCGCGATTTTTCCGCCATGACACATATTAAGGAGCATCGTGCGAAGGGCTTCAGGGCTTCCGGACATTTCCATCCCGACATCGAAGCCTTCTTTCATGCCCAGCTTCTTCTGCGCCTCTGCAATGCTTTCATTGCGTACATCCAGGGCCAAGGTTGCCCCCATCTTCTTGGCCAAATCCAGACGGTAAGGGTTGACGTCGGTTACCACGACATGACGTGCTCCGGCATGCTTTGCGATAGCAGCCGCCATACATCCGATGGGCCCGGCGCCCGTAATCAGAACATCTTCCCCTAAGACATCAAAGGAAAGGGCTGTGTGGGTAGCATTACCTAAGGGATCGAAACAGGCCAGGATTTCCATGGGTATCTTCGGATCACAACACCATACATTGGTCACCGGGATGCTCAGGTATTCAGCAAAGGCACCGGGCCTATTGACACCAACAGCACTGGTCTTCATACAGAGATGCCGTCGGCCTGCAAGACAATTACGGCAACGACCACAGACAACATGACCTTCACCGGAGACAATGTCACCCGGTTTAAAATCATGAACGTTACTTCCTATTTCCGCAATCGTCCCGACAAACTCGTGGCCCACCTGCATTGGAACCGGAATCGTCTTTTGAGCCCAGTCGTCCCAGTTGTATATGTGAATATCCGTCCCGCAGATTGCTGTCTTGTGGATTTTAATCAGAACATCGTTGATTCCCACTTCGGGCAGGGGGACATCTTCCAGCCAAATACCTGGTGAAGCCTTGGATTTCACAAGCGCTTTCATTTTATCACTCCTAATTCCCTACCCACTTTGGCAAATTTCTCCAGTGCAAAACTCAGCTCTTCTTCAGTATGAGCGGCTGAAAGCTGTACCCGGATTCGAGCTTCACCTCTTGGAACAACTGGATAAAAGAAGCCTACCACGTAAACCCCTTCTTCAAGAAGCCTCGCCGCCATCTCCTGGGCCAGGTTGGCATCTCCAAGCATGATCGGAACGATGGGATGAGTGCCAGGCTTAATTGTGAACCCTGCTTTAGAAATTCCTTCCCTGAAAAACCTCGTGTTTGACTCCAGCTTTTCTTTGGCCGCCTGAGAACCCTCTAAAAGGTCAATCGTCTTAAGCGCTGCCGAAACGATGGGAGGCGGCAACGAATTTGAAAACAGGTAAGGCCGGGAGCGCTGCCGCAACATATCGATAATGTGTTTGCGACCTGTAGTAAACCCACCAGATGCGCCCCCAAGGGCCTTGCCGAGAGTAGACGTAATGACATCAACCCGTTCCTGAACGCCGTACAATTCGGCCGTGCCACGTCCTGTGGGTCCGACAAATCCAGTAGCATGGCTGTCATCCACCATGACCAGTGCATCGTATGTTTCTGCAAGGTCACAAATCTGATCCAACTTCGCGAAATCCCCGTCCATACTGAACACACCGTCGGTAGCGATCATCCTGACCTGCGCTCCTGCAGCTTGCTTGAGGCAATTTTCAAGTGATTCCATGTCACCGTGAGCATAGCGGTATCGGGCCGCCTTGCACAGACGAATACCATCGATAATCGAAGCATGGTTCAGGGCGTCTGAAATAACAGCGTCCTTTTCTCCCAGCAGCGTTTCAAAGAGCCCCCCATTTGCATCAAAACAGGACGAGTAAAGAATAGTGTCATCTGTCCTAAAGAAATCGCTGATTTTCCTCTCCAGCTCATGATGGATGTCCTGGGTCCCGCAGATGAAGCGCACGGACGCCATCCCAAATCCCCGCCTGTCAAGTCCCTCCTTCACCGCTGCAATGATCTCAGGACTGTTTGCCAGGCCGAGATAATTGTTGGCGCACAGGTTTAGAACTTTCTTTTCGTTGACACTGATCCGGGCCTCCTGAGCAGAAGTAATATAACGTTCTGTTTTATAAAGACCTGAACTGGAAATCTTCTCCAGTTCCTGCACTAACGTTTCACGAATCTTTCCATACATGATCGTCTCCTCCCGCGAATATTTCTATCTCTGTACCACTTTTTCCCTGAAGACCCCCCATACAGTTTCATTCTCCCTGAGTATTCTCATCTTACCTGTTAATGGGTTATACTGGATTTCATTAAAGCAGCAATTCGATTGCTGGATCTCTAGTATACTTTTTACTGGATCCCATCCCTTAACATGCCCCAATATTTGTGTACAAACCCCTCCATGTGTCACAATCAAAATGCCCTGAGACGTGGTAGATGAGAGGAGTTCATTAAAATAGTTGATTATTCGTTCATTAAAATCCTTAATACTTTCGCCTTCGGGGGGTGTCTTTATGAATGCCTCCTCAAAAGACATGTTGGCAAGATCGTATTGCGACCTTATCTCGCTGGATTCCAACCCTTCCAATTTTCCCTGGTTCTGTTCTCGTAAATTTTCTGAAAAAACGGGCTTGGATATAGCTGGATAAGCAAGAGCGTGTATGATATCAGCTGTTTCTCTGGCACGCTGCAGGTCAGAAGAATAAATAGCATCAATGCGATATTCCTCCTTCAGATAATAAGCAAGATATCTCGCTTGTTGCCTGCCAGTGGAATTGAGGGGTCTGTTGTGCCAGCCCATTATTTTATTCAAGTTATTCCAATCGGTTTCCCCATGACGAACAATGATTATTTTTTTCATTTCCAAGCCCTTTCAACATATGTCTTCAAACTGGGTATTTTCCTACTTACTCTATTTTTTCTCCTTGCGTTTTCGTTTTTCCCTCCCTTCCAGTTTGCGGAATTCCCTGAAGGCATAGGCCCAGGCAGACGATTCGCAGATTGCACTGGCAATAAGAATGGTGTGAAAGATTTCCTCTACGGTGGCACCAAGGGAAACGGCCTTTTCCATATGCGTGCTGGTGCAAAACTCACACCGGTTGGCAACTGCCGCTGAAACCGCAATTAGCTCCGATGTCTTCTCATCCAAGATCTCCTTGTTATTGAAAAGGGATGCAAATTTGATCAGGGAGGCAATAGAAATATCCGGCCTCGTGTTCAGCATCCGTATGACAAACGGGACGGTGCCGCCTGCCTTCTCGATCATCTCGGAGATAGCCGTGGCGGTCTCATCCTTTTCCCACTCAGCGGCCTTAGACAAAAGCTCCATGATCTGCTCAAGTTGATCCATTTTCATTGTTTTCTCTCCTCAAAAAGTTGACTTGGAATCCCCGCATTTGGTTAATGTTATCGCACAGCAAGCCATTGCAGCAGCCCCCACCGGAAGGATCGCTTCGTTGAAGTCAAAGCGAGAGTTGTGAAGGGGGTGACGATCTGCTTTTTTCTCGTTTCCGCACCCAAGGAAGAAGAAGAAAGCGGGCACCTTTTCAGAATAGAAAGCAAAGTCCTCACCCCCAAGAGAAGGGGTTTGATACTCCATAACCCTTTTTTCCCCCAAACATTCCGGCAATGCGGCCTCCAGCTTCTTGAAAAGACCAGTATGATTGATCAGCGTTGGAGTACTTTGAGTAATCTTCACATCTGCTTTGGCCCCCATTGCCCGGGCAATGGATTGACATCTTCTCCTCAACAGTTTGTGAACTGTCTGCCTGGTTTCCTTTGAAAGGGTTCTTATTGTCCCAGACATTATCACATCTTTGGCGATCACATTATGTGCTTCTCCCCCAGAAATGCGCCCAATACTAATAATCTTGGGATCAAGTGCATCTGTATGCCTGGTGATCATTTCCTGTATCGAACCTATGACCTGAGATGCGACGACAATAGAATCAATAGCTTCATGGGGTCTAGCGGCATGCCCACTTTTGCCAATAATGTGTATTTCAAATTTATCTGTTGCGGCTGTGACTACGCCTTGCTTGATTGCTATCTTTCCGCATGGAAATCTTGGGGTAACATGAAGTCCAACAATGGCATTCACTGTGGGATTTTCTAATACACCCTCCTGAATGAGAGTTGATGCTCCACCCTCCGGTATCTCCTCTGCAGGTTGAAAAATGAGTTTTACATTTCCCTGGAAAGAATCCTTCAAGCCGGACAATATAGTCGCTGTACCCAAAAGGATACTAATATGCGCATCGTGGCCACAGGCATGCATGATTCCCGGATTCGCTGATCGATAAGGAACGTCATTTTCCTCGTTTATCGGAAGGGCATCCATATCTGCCCTCAGAGCGATGGTCTTCCCCTTTTGCCCGCCTTTGATAAGGCCCACAACTCCGGTGCCTCCAATTCCCGAGGTGGTCTCAATGTTCAGGCGAGTGAGTTCTTCTAGAATCCTCCTTGAGGTCCTGAATTCCTTGAATCCAATTTCTGGATACATGTGAAATTCCCTTCGCCACTTAATGAGTTGCTCTTTAAGATCAGATGCCTTCATAAGAAGCTGAGAACTCATTTTTTCCTCATTACTGGAATCTATTTTTCTCAATTCCTACCCCCATGAATCCTTTAGGCCTAAGCTGTCTTTCTATCCTGTGTGATCCTAAGACAGGCCACATGGTGATTCGGCTCAATCTCGTTTAATCTTGGTTCATATTCACTGCATTCATCAATGGCATTGAAACACCTGTTTCGAAACAGGCATCCCTTCTCCAAGCCACGAGGATCAGAGATATCCCCTTTGAGAATGATGGGTTCACGGGCCAATCCCGGATCAGGCACGGGAATAGCCGACAGAAGCGCATTGGTATAAGGATGAAGAGGATTCTCAAAAATCATCTCGCAGGGTGCGACCTCAAGGATTTTCCCCAAATACATCACCGCAACAGTATCGCATATGTGCTCCACAACCGAAAGGTCATGGGATATGAAAAGATAGGACAAGCCGAATTCCTCCTGCAAATCCATGAGCAAATTCAATATTTGGGCCCGAATAGAGACATCTAGGGCGGAAACAGGCTCATCTAGTATCATGAGCTTTGGATTGAGGGAAAGTGCCCTGGCGATACAGATCCTCTGTCTTTGTCCCCCGCTGAATTCATGTGGAAATCGCGCAGACTGATCGGCGCTTAATCCGACGATGCCAAGAAGCTCCTTAACCCGTTTTTTGCGCTTCTTGGAATTAGAAATTCCGTGAACTAGCATGGGTTCTTCTATGAATTCTCCAATCCTCATCCTTGGATTCAAAGAGCCATAAGGATCCTGGAAGACCGCCTGAACATCTCGACAGTACTGCATTTTTTCATTCCTATTAAAGGTATCGATATTTTTTCCATGAAAAAGGATTTCCCCTTCGGTAATACCATACAATCTCAGAATGCATCTCCCCGTGGTCGATTTTCCGCAACCGGACTCCCCCACCAAACCAAATGTCTCGCCTTTGAAAAGGGAAAAACTCACTCCATTCACAGCCTTGATCAGCCTTGCCTTTCTTGAAAAGATCCTCTCCTTTCCCACGGAGAAATACTTCTTAAGATTGTTGACCTGCAGGATGGTTTCTCCGTTCATATCTCTCTCCACCTCCAGCAGGAGATCAGATGTCCTTTCCCTACCGATTCGGTCGGTGGGTACTCATAGGCGCATCTATGCACTGAATATTCACATCTCGGCTCAAAAGGACATCCCCCAGGCAGGTTGAGAAGATCCGGGGGCTGTCCCTTAATGCCCTCAAGCCTTCGTTGCTTCTTGCCCCGGCAAGGAAGGGAATTTAGTAATCCTCTGGTGTAAGGGTGCCTGTTCCCGTGAAACAGTGTCTTCACATCCGCCTGTTCGACAATTTTTCCTGCATACATTACAAGGACATAATCGCAAAATCCGGCAACAACGCCTAGATCGTGGGTAATGAGGATAATGGATGTATTGTATTTTTCGCGGATCTCCTTCATCAACTTTAAGATCTGAGCCTGGATGGTGACATCGAGGGCTGTTGTAGGTTCATCGGCGATGAGTATCTCCGGCTGGCACGCTAAGGCCATGGAAATCATCACTCTTTGCTTCATTCCGCCACTAAATTGATGGGGGTAGGCATTAATACGGCTTTCTGACGAACGGATGTGGACTAACTTGAGCATTTTGATGATCCTTTTCTTTAGATCATTTCCTCTCAATTTCTCTCGTCTTCTAATGGCCTCGCCAATCTGATTACCGATGGTGAAAACCGGATTCAAGGAAGTCATGGGGTCTTGGGAGATCATGAATAATCTCTTCCCTCTGTATTCCCTCATCTCCTTCTGGGATTTCTTCACCAAATCCTCTCCTCGATACAAAATTTCTCCTCCGACAATCCGCCCTGCCGGTTTAGGCACCAATCGCAATATAGAAAGCGATGTCACACTCTTTCCGCTGCCCGACTCACCCACGATTCCAAGGGCCTGGCCTTTTCTCAAAAGGAAGCTCGCACCATCAACTGCCCTGACTACCCCCATGTTCGTGAAGAAATAGGTTTTGAGATCCCTTACCTCAAGGATTTTCTCGTTTCCGATCATTATCTTTTGCCTCTGACTGCAGCGCGTTGTCTCGGGTCCAACATATCCCTGAGCCAATCGCCCACTAGGTTGGTGCCCAGGACGACCAGCATAATTGCAAAGCCAGGGAAGGTTGCAAGCCACCATGCATAGGTCAGATATTGCCTACCATCGGCCAGCATGATCCCCCAGGAAGGCGTTGGCGGCTGCACTCCAAGGCCTAAGAAACTCAAAGCAGCCTCGAAAATAATAACGCGGCCAAGCATCAAGGTGCCCAAAACGATCAGGGAATTGACCACACCAGGAAAAATATGCTTTAGAAGGATTCTGTAGGTACTGCATCCAGCTATCTTGGCAAGGTCAACAAATTCATTTTCCTTGATGCTCAACACCTCCCCCCTGACAATCCTTGCATAATTAACCCAGGAGGTTATTCCAATGACGATAATAATGTTCCTCAAGCTGGGGCCTAATGCCCCGATGAGCGCCAAGGCAATCAGGATATATGGCATTGAGAGCTGGATATCGACCAATCTCATGATCAGTGAATCGATCCAGCCGCGAAAATAACCGGAGATGAGCCCAAGGCATGTGCCAATAAAACCTGACATGGCCACAGCAATGAATCCCACGACCAGCGATATCCTGGCCCCGAAGATAATCCTGCTCAGAATGTCCCTTCCTAATTCGTCGGTTCCAAGGATATGGTGAAAGGTCCCGCCTTCGAGGAAGAATGGCGGTCTCAAGGCCTGGGTGATATCCTGATTGATTGGGCTATAGGGGGCAACAATATCTGCAAATAGGGCTGCCATGACAAAAAGAAAAAGGATGGTCAATCCCCCCAAAGGCGACTGTTTAACGTAGACCCATGTTTTTCTTAGTATTGGCAAGGCTCAGCTTTCTTATTTGTATTTTATCCTTGGATCCAAATAAGTATAGATAATATCTACCAAAAAATTTATGCCCACAAATATCACCGAAGTCACAAACACGGCCGTCTGAACCACCGGGAAATCCCTGTTGTATATGGCCTGCACGGCAATTCTGCCAACCCCAGGCCAACTGAAAATCATTTCAGTGATAACTGCCCCACTGAGCATTCTCCCAAATTGAAGGGATGTTATGGTAAGCACTGGAATGGAGGCGTTTTTTAAGGCGTGTTTGAGAACGACAATATATTCTGAAAGCCCCTTGATTCTTGCTGTTCTTATGTAATCGGTGTCCAGGACATCGAGCATACTGGAGCGAGTGAACCTGGCAATGGCTGCAGTAGAAAACAGTCCCAGGGTAATAGCTGGCAGTATGAGATGCTCGATCCCTCCCCTTCCTGTTGAAGGGAGCCACCCTAATGTGACCGCGAATAGCAGAATCAACATTATGCCAGCCCAGTATACCGGGATAGACTGCCCCAAAAGAGCGAATGTCATGCCTAGCCTATCATAGCAAGATCGTGGTCTTATGGCAGAAATAATTCCAATCGGAAGGGCGATCACAATTGACAAGCTCATCGCAGCTATGGTCAGCTCAATTGTAGCTGGCAATGCCTTTATTACTAAGGAAAATGCAGAGGTTTGATGTCTGAAGGATTGTCCGAAATCACCATGTGCTATGTTTTTTAAGAAATCAAAATATTGAACATATATAGGCCTATCCAGTCCCAATTCGTGACGGAATAGTTCTCTCTCCGCGGGACCGGCTTCCGGAGGTAAGAGAAGATCGGTGGGATCACCGGTCAGGTGGATAATAACGAAAACGATAACAGTGATTCCAAAGATGACTATGAGGGACTGAAGAAATCTTTTTGTGAGGTATCTCTGCATCTGTGAAAAAGACTTTCTTAAGTTATTTCAAGGGACTAAGATGTTACAATTGATCAAAAAACCGTGCCGCAGCCATCAAGAACTGCGGCACAACCACACGGAGATCACTTGGCCAATTTGAGGGTATCGCAATCCATTCGCTCGCTTCCTGCACTCTGACGGAAGTTTGCAACCGTATCGCGCACACCATAATTGTCGACCTGCTCGTAGAGAAAAATCCAGGGCGCTTCATCCTTGATCAGCCTGAGGATCTTCTTATATTCTTGCCTCCGTTTTTCGGGGTTCATTTGATACCTCGCCTTCAGGAGCATTTTATCCAATTCCGGGTTTTTGTAATTGGAATAGGTGCTCCTGGAGAAGAACAGGGGCACGAGCGTTCCATCTGCATCGTACATGGTATTTCCCCATCCGAGCAAATATAACGGTTCCACCTTGTGGGCCTTTCTAACCTGGGAATATTTACCCCATTCATAGACTTTGACCTTTGCCTTTATTCCCACCTTGGCTAGCATGCCCGCAATGGCCTCAGCGATCTGTTTGTCCATCAGATATCTGCCGCTTCCTGTAGCAAATTCAGTCACGAACCCATTGGGGTAACCGGCCTCTTTAAGCAGCTTTTTGGCCTTGTCCGGATCATAGGGGTATGGTTTGATAGTGGGGTCATACCCAAATGCCTGTGGTATCAGGGGCGTTGCCAACTCCTTTCCGCTTCCCATGAGGATGTGCTTGATTAGGCTCTGTTTATCCACTGCATAATTAATGGCCTGGCGAACCTTCTTTTTCATCAAAGGTCCTGCCTTGTTTGCATCAAGAAGATTGAAACCGATAAAAATCACCCTTCCGCTGGGCCCGGACACAATGTTTATCTTGGGGTTTTTCTTCAACTTGGGGATCATGAAGGGGGGCACGTTAGTGGCAATATCAACCTCTCCTGTCTCCAAGGCGGCCATTCTCGATCCTGTCTCGGGTATCACCTTGAAGATCAGCTTTTTTATGGTAGCGGGATTGTCACCCCAGTAGTTCTCATTGGCCTCCAGTTCTATGTAATCATTTTCCACGCGTTTAACAAATTTGTAACGTCCTGATCCTACCGGATGCTTGGCAAAATATTTGTCCCCATGTTCCTTGATATATTTTTCCGGAACGATGAAGGCAGCGAAGGCCACTCGCGAGGGAAACAAAGGATCCGGTTTCTTTGTGATGAACCTGACCGTGTAATCATTAATGACCTGAACCTCCTTAATCCCCCTAAAAAAAACACGAAAAGGGTTTTTGGTCTTTGGATCTCTCAATCTATCGAAGCTGAATTTGACGTCCTTGGCGGTAAGGGGGTCTCCATTTTGAAAGTTGACACCTTTCCTCAGCTTGAATTCCCACGTAACCGGGTCTATAGTCTTGTAGGAAGTGGCCAGGTCCAAACTCAGTTTGCCTTCCCAGTTTCTTCTTATCAGAAGGTCATACATGGTCAGGCAGGTATTAATAAATATCGCTGATCCGCCCTTATGGGGATCGAGTGTTGTGGTTTCGGCTCCTTGAGCTATCACAATCTTGCCCGTTGCAGTAGCTGAAGCCTTTTCTACTGAAATAAGTAAAAACGCCACAAAAGAAACCAATAGAACTAACATAATCGTCTTTTTCATTGTCTCTCCCCCTTTTATGCATTATTTGACAAATTCAATCACTTTTCCCAAGGCTCCATATCACCCCCTATCAAAATGCAAAACAAAAGATTTTCGTCTCTTCGATTGGACAATGCCTATAGCTCATAATAGCCTTGCGCAATATCCAAACGCCCAAGCTGAGCCCCTCCCAGCCAAAGCTGGATTACCTTTGAGTCCCTCCAATATTTCTCGACATGGTAGTTTTTCATGTACCCATAGGATCCCATAAGTTCCATGGCCTTATTCGCAACGCTGACTGTCATGTCTGTAGCATAGACCTTTGCAATGCTTGCTCGCGAAAGCATTGCCGGTGAGCTTGCCTCACCATAACGATCTGGATGATCCAGCATGTAGGCAACTTGGAGATAATATGCCTTTGCTGTCTCGATCCCGATCGCCATATCAGCCAGCATGACAGCGCTCATGGAGTGATTTCGAATGGGTTTACCTGCAACTACCCTCTCACCTGTGTATTCAACAACCTCCTCGAAAACTGCCCGCGCCGAACCTACCACCATGGCAGCGCTCCCAACTCGTCCCGCAGTGATGTTCCGTCTTAAAATCCTCGCATCCTCTCCAGGTCCGCCCGCCCTGTATTCCCTGGGAACCCTGACACCATCCAAGTAAATATCACAGTTCCTATCTGCATGAAGGCCGGCTTTTTCCTCAAAGGCCCCAAAGGACAGCCCTTCAGAAGAGGCAGGGACATAAATAAGGGCAATCCCCTCTTCTCCCTCTGAAGGATCTATCTGACACACAATACAATAGAGATCAGATACACCTGAGTTACTCGCAAAACGCTTTGAGCCCCGGATGATCCATTCATCGCCTTCTAGTACGGCCCTTGTACGTATTGTCTTTCCATGTAACATGGACAGGTTCTCAATATCGCATCCCGAACTTTCTTCTGTCATGGCAAAGCATGCCAGATGGGGTTCATCTTCACAGAAAACGGGCAGGAATTTATTCATCAGGACTTCATTTTTCCCAAGCATCATGGGGCTTAAACCCCAACGTGTGGCGGCCTGTGCAACAGCAATCCCCACATCACCCCTGGCCACCTCCTCAGAAATTAGAAAGATTTTTACAGCCGATAGTCGTTCCATCTTGCTGTATTTTTCCGGAAGGCCCGCTCTTATGAGTCCAAGCTTTGTAAGCCCTTGTAAGATGTTCCACGTGAGTTTGTGGTCCTTATCTTTTTCTAGATCTTCCCTTAAAGGTATTATTTCCTTGTTTACAAAGCTCCTGACCGAATCCACAATGAGACGATCCTCATCTGTGATAAATACATCCAGACACTCCTTCATCCAAAAACCTCCCTTGCATATATCTATCTCCAACTGGCTGGCGGGTTCCTCCCTGTGGCAAACCTAGTCAATTACAGCCACGCCTAGAAGAAGTGTTTTTACAAATCACTGACCTCCGACAGAACCGACGGGTTATTGGAATTTGAGATGATACCCCCTATCATATCTGCGCATGCCAGATCATGAAGCCTCCCATACTGGCGAGCAAAATCAACATAACTTTTCGGTAACATTCTTCCCTCATAATTCCGTACAAAAGTGAGCCAACATAAGACCCAAAAATCAACCAAGGGAGTGCCACTCCATAGAAATGCAAAACTCTTAAGGTCGTAAGTCCACTTATGACTTGAAAAAAAACTACAGCTATCCCTGAAAATAGAAAAACCTCCTGGAGAATTACCTTGGTTTTGTCCTTTCCCCAAGATTGGGAAGAGGTGTAGACGATGACTGGAGGGCCGGAAGCACTCAGGGCCCCCCCGAGACACCCTCCTAAAAAACCAAAAAGATAGGCCCATCCCATTTTTGTCCATCTGTGGGATAATTTGAAAACAAGGCTGTAGATTGAATAGCTCACCAGTATGATGCCCAAAGCCAACTGGATTATCTCCTTATCCATTCTTTTCAGAAATAACACACCGAAAGGAACACCGGGCAAAGCACCAATCAAAAGAGGATAAACCTCCTTCCATTCCAGATTTCTCCGTAACTGAATTAGGAGTATGACGGTCATAGACAGACCAAAGAGGGCTGCAAGAGGGATAACGATCTTGATATGAAGGAAGATAGCCAGAAGGGGCAAGGACAACAAAACGGAGCCAAAACCTGAAAGACCCTGGGTAAAACCTGCAAAAAAAGCTATGAGACAGATCAAAAAATAGGTTTGCATCTATGCATTCTTCCTTATCACGCCTTTATTAACAGCCGTTTTAAGGCCTTACCCGACGGGTTTCTGGGAATAGCGGGTACAAAGGCCACTTCCTTTGGTTTCTTATAGCCTGCAAGATGTTTTTTACAGAATTCGATTACCTCTTTTTCATCAAGGAGTTGTCCTTCCTTCACGGCCACGAAGGCCTTAACCGATTCTCCCCATTTCTGATCCGGGACACCCACCACGGCTACATCAGCGATAGCCGGATGTTTCATAAGAATTTCTTCAATCTCTCTCGGGTAAATGTTCTCTCCGCCGCTGACGATCATCTCTTTCTTGCGATCGACTATATAGAAGAAACCTTCTTCGTCCATTTTGGCCAGATCTCCACTATGAAGCCAACCATTTCGCATGACATCTCGCGTAGCTTCCGGATGTCTATGATAACCCTTCATCACGTTTGGTCCTCTACAGACCAACTCTCCAACCTCACCTGGTGGTAGGGGCCTGTCTTCTTCATCAACCACGCAGGCTTCCAGGAATGGCAAGGCCTTTCCCACAGATAAATCCTTGCGTAAGGAGTCCTCTGCTCTGAGGACCGTGATACTGGGAGATGCCTCCGTACAACCATAGACATCATAAACACCCTTGACGTTTGGAAAAAACTCTAGAAGCCTTTTCTTGATCTCCATCGGCAGCTTATCTGCACCACTCGTGCACTTGGTGATGGAGCTGGTGTCGTATTTGTGGGCATTGGGATATTGCAACAGGGAATTATAAAGTGCCGGGGCACCGGAAATAATAGTTATTTTTTCTCTTTCTATTGTTCTGAGAAGGGATTCCGGCTCAAACTTTCGTATAAGTATGCTTGTTCCTCCGAGGCTAATCTGAATGGTAAAGTGATTATTCAGCGCTGCAGTATGATAAAGCGGGCCCACAATCAAGGCTCTCTCTCCACTTTTGTCTTCCCTCCCCAATATAGTATTAAAGAGATTCCAAAGCACATTACGGTGGGTGAGAACTGCCCCCTTGGGTCGACCAGTTGTCCCTGATGTGTACATAATCTGGCATTCATCGTCTTCGCAAATATCAGTGGCCTGGGCCAAGCACCTTCCGCTTGAGAGGAACTCTTCATAATTGATAGCTGGAGACGAACTACCATTGTGTGGTGAAACAAAAATCCGAATCGTTTCTAATTGTTCTCGAATCTCCAACAGGGTTTGCTCAAATTCAGATCCATAGAAAAGCAAGCACGGCTGGGAGTCATTTAGGACATAAACAATCTCCGGCCCAACAAATCTGAAATTAACCGGTATGGCGACTAGCCCGGCCTTAAGTGTAGCAAAATAGACCTCAACAAAGTAACTGCTGTTAAAGAAGAGAATAGCGACTCGATCTCCCTTCTTTAGGCCGGCATTCAGCATCGCTCCTGCAAGTTGGCTCGTCCTTTGATCAAATTCCTTATAGGTCCACCGTCCTTCATCGGAGATAATGGCTAATCTTTCAGGGTACTTATGTGCTGAATTGACCAAAAGGGAACCGACATTCATTCTTCAGATCTCACAAATCGACCCTGCCGGAATCTCGGGATATGTCCCACTGTATCCCATCAACTGTGATAATTTCCGGCCTTGTTCGACGATTTCCCGGGTAGCGTTATCCAGAATAGAACCTGCCGCTTCTTCTGCAGACATAGACAGGTTTATGGCTGCAATTACCTTTCTTTCGTGATTCAAAAGGGGTACAGCAATGGAGTATAGGGCAAGCGAGAGCTCTCGATCACAGATGCCTATCCCCCTTTCCCTTGTGCGGAGGATTTCTTCCAAGAGTTTCTCCCTTTCCACGATGGTATGACTCGTTAATTTTTCTAGCTTCATATCCTTTATCCGTTCCCTCAATACCCTGTCTGCAAGGGAGGCAAGAAGGACCCTGCCGGAAGCTGTGCAATAACTAGGTAGTTTGGAGCCAGCCCGGAGATCATATTTCAGAAACCTGTGCACTTCGTGACGGTAAAGAAAAATTATTTCCCTATCATCAAGAATGGACATATTTACCGTCATCCCGATACGTTCGGAAAACTCCGTAAGGTAAGATGCAGCCAATTCTATTAGTTTTGAGCCTTGAAGATATGCGAAACCGAGAGAAAATACTTTAGGGCCAAGAAAAAACTCTTTATGTTTGTTTCGGCCGAGGAACCCAAGTTCCATCAAGGTATCAGTAAACCGCTGTACGGCCGTTCTGTTCATCCCCGTTATTGTCGCCAACTGTGTTAGAGTAAGTTTGGGTCGTTCAGACGAAAATGCCTGAAGGATCGACAGGCCCCTTGCCACGGATTTGATAAAATGTTTATGTTTTTGCTCCATAGCAAAATAACGCATAGCGTTAGTGATTATCTTAGTGTGTTATACTATGAAAACTTTCAGCAGAAGTCAAGCAATAAACTACCACCGAACAAGTTCGGCTGATCGTTTGCTTGACTTGGTGCACGTTGTTCTTTGATATATTGGCGTATCATTTCGTCTGTGGTGCCTGTTCCTGAACTCA
>CAZDVV010000037.1:0-15745 GCA_964508875.1 uncultured Desulfobacteraceae bacterium
TGAGGCCAGAGGGGAGGGCATACAGCATATTGCCTTTCGGGTGGAAGACATTGAACAGACCCTGGCAGAGCTAAAGGAAAAAGGGGTGCGCCTCATTGATGAAAAACCCCGCAAGGGAGCCGGGGGGGCAAAGATTGCCTTTATCCATCCCAAGGAAACAAATGGGGTTTTGGTTGAAATTTGTGAGAGAGAGTAGGTCAAAAGCGGGTAAAACCCACCGCACAAAAACTCACAGCAGACTGGGTGGGCGGCTCAAACCACATTTCATAATGAAGCAGTGTGCCTTTTGAAGGAGGCAGGATTTCCAGCAGGCACGCAAGGGCTGTGAAACCACACACATTGTATTTGTCATGTACCCTCACTGCTTCATCCCAAAAGGCCTTTCTGTCAAGTCGCACCAGGGCATTTAGCAGGGCCCGATCGTGCTCCTGTGCCTCGATCTTGAGATAAGCAGCAGGTACATCATGGCCGAACTTCGGGCCTATGTGAGACAGATCAATTCCTGCCACAACAAGGGTGGGCGTCTCTTTGTCTTCCAGTAAGTGCCGTAATTCCTTTAGAAAGGGTTCTGCCTTTTCCAAGAAAACGTCTCGATTGCACGATGAAGGTTGGTTCCACAGGGACCCGCAAAGTATCGGAACAATGCTGAACTTTCTTTTTTCCATAAGGTGCTTCAAGAACAATACCTGAAATTCCAGGGAATGCTCTGTGCGGTGGGGGAAATCGTCGGGCGCAACGGCCTCGGACTTAATGCGCTCAAGCTTCCTTACTGCTTTTTTGTCCGTTGATACCAGCCCCAGGGGTGTTTGGAAGTCCTTATTTGTCAGGCAAAAAAGCCCTTCTCTCATCTGGTGTCCCACCCCAAGAAGAATGACCCTTGAGGCATCAAAAGCGCCCAGCCATTTGTATGCGTTGCTGTAACCCTTCTTTCCCACAGAAAGATCGATATGTGGCGCCACCAGGGCAATTGTTGCGCCAGGACTAGATCGCGTCTCCACATCTGACAAGGAAAGGATCTCCTCCAGTTTCTGCCCTAGCTCTTCTCTTTTCGCAGGATAGGACAGACCACAATGGCTGCAAGGGCGCACAGATTTCGATATAAACTCATTAATAATCCTTTTTTTCGCTTCCAAGAACCTATCTGACTCCAGTAGGTAGTATTGATCAAGCTGGGCCAGTATTGCTTCAACCTCATCAATACCAACCAATACCCCACCCTTTTTCCTCATCATATGCATTTGAAGATCCCTTGTACTGTGAGATCCATCAAGAAGGGTCACTAACTCGAAAAGATCTGAGGGAAGTGCGGTGCCTTCACTTACAAGGCCCAAATGATCGCGCACGGCGATTACCGTCTGATCACCCTGTTGGATAGGGATAAACTCCAGATCCTGTCTTACCCTAGGAAGTTTGTCATCCATTCTGTTTAGAATTTTATTTACAAAGGCTTTTCTAGAGGATGAATTATTCCGAGGCCTTCCGCCTCGGTGGCGTCAAGTAGCTTGAGATCAGCACAGACAAAGGAAAGGTTGAGGCCCGTGTTTTTCTTGAAAAAAATTGCCGAACTGAGGTGAATCGCATCAAGGGCCCTCAGAGGATATTCCTTGACCAGCCTTTCACATTCGTATACCACCTCATCGGACAGTTCAACAACAAGGTAGTTTTTCCATAAGACATTCCAACGCTTCACGGTTAGCTGATAGTCCCTTTTTCTAAGTGATTTTTCCCTCCATCTTCGCGCCAATGCGCAATGAGCCTCAGCAAATCCCATTTTTGAAATAACAACATCAGGATCTCTGTCAAATAGGGCCGTCACCTGTGCGGTTCCGGGTTCTTCCACAAACAGCTTGATCAGAGCGCTCGTGTCCCAATACATCATTGTCTGTCTTCCAGTATCGCTGAGGAAACCAGGCCACCGTGAACTTTTACAGGTTTGAAGCTTCTTCTCCGCCGTGCCGAAGGAAGCCTGATAAGACACTTTTTCGCAAGCAGGGCTAGCCTATGTTCAACGTTGTCATTGTCAATGCCATCTCCAGATTCTATGGGCTTAAGCAGGGCTACTGGTCTTCCCCTGTCGGTTATGATGATGGTTTCACCCGACTTGGTCAAATGGATGTAGGACGAAAGCCTATTCTTTAAGTCCCTTATCCCAACGGTTTCCACTGTGTCTCTCCTCTTTTTATGTAGCTACAATAGCTACATCCACGTTGAGTGTCAAGGCGGAAAGGTGACGGTGCGGTACCTATACGTCAAAATCTGTAAGTTATTATGCCATGAGTCGTATCATAAGGAGAAACACTCACCTTGACACGATCGCCCACAAGGACCCTTATTCGATGTTTTTTCATCCTGCCCGAGAGCACCCCTCTTATGATAAGCTCATTTTCACACTGAATTTCCATCATGCCTCCACCCATGGCCTTGGTGACTACTCCTTCCAACTGAATTAGATCATCTCTACTCACTCGGTGTCTCTCCTTTCTGGTTTTCTTTAAATCCCCCCTGCCCCCCTTTAATGAAAGGGGGACCAAGAGGGATTTCAAATTACAAACTCTCTGAAACAGCCAGGTAAATAGATTCAAGGACCCTGTCCGTTTTTTAGTATGCCACGGAACCATGCGAATGTCACGACAATTGGAATTTTTGATGACGGAATCGGTGTCACTATTGTATAAAAGATTCAAATAATTATATTGACCTCATGGAAACCAAAATGGAATCACGTACCGTTAGAGCTCTAACATATCGACCAGGGAAACTTCTCTCCGTCAAGGAAGAACTGATTGAGGAGGTGCCTCTTGAGATTATCATAAACGGCTCCCAGCGCATCCTCATAATGCACACCCCCCTAATGTCCTATGAACTTGTTCATGGTTTTCTCTATACCGACGGGTACGTCTCTGACGCGGAAGAAATCACTCGATGCGAAATAAGTTCTAAAGAGTATCCTGATGGAAGCCTGTTTGTTGAGGCTGCAGTAACTACTAAACAAATAGCTAAGAAAAAAGAAGCTGCCGCACCCGATAGGATATCTTACTCCAGTTGTGGAATATGTGGTAGGGAGGAACTCGAAGAAATGAGTCGGGGTTTAGGGAGAATCAAAAGCAGGCAGCGCTTCTCAATGGAAATCCTCATCGAGATCTCTGAAAAAATGAGAGATTACCAGTGGCTTTACAGGAAAACCCGGGCCGCGCATGCTGCTTTGCTTTTTGATGCCGACGGCAACTTTGTAATAGGTGCCGAGGACGTGGGCCGCCACAATGCCATTGATAAGGCCATTGGCACTTGCATGTTAAAAGAAATTCCCACCCATGATAAAGTGGTCGTCTCCAGTGGAAGGGCCAGTTTGGAGATGGTGCTCAAGGCCGTAAGAGGCGGTTTCCCCCTATTTGTGGCAATGTCACGACCTACTTTCCGTGCGGTAGAAGCGGCCAAATTTTACAATCTTACCCTTGTAGATCTAGCCAAAGATACCAATAGGATTTACAGCCATGCCCGAAGGATCAAAGAATATCAAGACTAGAACCGATCCTCCTTTTGAAGACATTGTGGGCGTGATCCTGGCCGGTGGCAGGAGCACCCGGTACGGCCGTAACAAGGCCTTTGAGACGCTGGGTGGCAAAACTCTCATCGGGCGGGTGGTTGAGACAATGACCTCCCTGTTTAGAGAAACCATCCTTATGACCAACACACCATCTGAATACGAACACCTGGGCCTTGCCATGCACCAGGACTTGATTAAGGGTCTTGGTCCCATTGGGGGTATCTATACAGCGCTAAAAATTATCCAAAAGGACGCAGGATTCTTTGTAGCCTGTGATATGCCTTTCTTGAACAGGGCTCTCATCTCGCACATGGTATCCATTATGGAGGACTTTGACGTGATTGTCCCCAGAATGGGGTGGAAGATAGAGGCACTCCATGCCCTTTATAGGAAGAGATGCGTAGCCCAGATAGAAAAAAACATCAACGATGGCATATATCAGGTCATACGGGTATTTGAACACGTTACTGTAAGGTATGTGGAGGAAGAAGAAATAAGGCAGTTTGATCCCCAGTTCCAATCCTTTTTAAACATCAATCGCCCTCAAGATTTGCGGAGGTTAGAGAATCTATGCCTGAGCTCATAATAGCGGTTTCATTGGCCATCCTCATCTCGGCAGCTTGCTCTCTTATGGAGGCCGTCCTGTATTCGGTACCCATGAGACATGTGGAGGCTGCTGTACAGGCAGGAAAACCAGGTGCCGGAGCCTTCAGGGAAATGAAGAGAAACATCGAGAGACCAATTGCGGCCATTCTTTCCCTCAACACCATTGCCAATACCGCAGGGGCGGCAGTTGCAGGAGCCGCTGCCACGGCGGCTTTCGGCCACCAGTGGCTAGGATATTTTTCTGTACTTTTCACCCTGGCCATTCTCCTTTTCTCGGAAATAATACCCAAGACCGCTGGCGTAGTCTATGGGCCACACCTTATTTCGGCTGTGGCATATTCTTTAAAAGGTCTGGTCCGATTGATGACCCCTGCCATATGGCTCACCAGCGTGGTGACCCAGATGGTGGCCAGAGGAAAAACCGAAGAGGCCATTACTGCAGAAGAATTGAGGATCATGGCAAGGCTGAGTCTCCGGTCAGGTGAAATCAATCCTTACCAAGAGCAGGTTATTGAGAACATACTCACTCTCCAGAATAAGACTGTCAAAGACATCATGACGCCAAGGACCGTCATCTTCTCTCTAAGCGAACATCTCACAGTAAAGGAGGCCAGCAAAGCTCCTCCCAAGTGGGAGCACAGCCGTTTCCCTGTTTATGACAGAGATCCAGAAGATATAGTAGGCATCGTACTCACCAGGGAGCTTTTTGTGGCACTCTCACAGGGCAAGGAAGAAATGAAATTGACCGAATTGATGCGTCCTGCCCACTTTGTTGTTGAAACGGCAAGGCTAAACAACGTCTTTATCGAATTCCTGGAGCGTAAAGAACACCTCTTTGTTGTGCTGGATGAGTATGGTGGAATAGCTGGGCTAGTAACACTAGAAGACGTGCTGGAGGAAATACTGGGACGCGAGATAGTGGACGAGTTTGACCAGGTTGAAGACAAGCGCGAGCTTGCTCGAAGACAACGGAAAATGCTTGTGGGAGAGTAATAAGAGGTGAGATCTGAAGAGATAACCCTTTGCACTCCAGACAACGAAAAAAGCTGCTTTGCTTGCTGCCCCCCAATACGCCCCAAAAACTACGAACACATCCAGTACCGCAATATAATAAGAAGAATGTTAAGGGATAACACGCGAGCCTTTGATCCCGCTGAAAACGGCGCAAAACCCATAACAGGATTTAGCTGCTGGGCCTTGGGGTATCTGGACAAAGACTTTAAGACAATAGGGTGCCTCCTACATCCTGCAAGACATGATGGACGAGATCTCCGTTATAGAACTGGGTATGGGGAAAAATGCCGTAGAGAAAGTTGCCCCCAGTCCATAACCTTTCTTGGTCTCAGCAAGAAAGCGCGCCAGTTTTTTCTGGGCCTCACAACTCAGCTTGACTCATTTGATTATTCCAGCAAGAAGTATAATCCCCTCTTTAGGCTCCTTGGTTGGGGATCCAAAATCCTAGAAAAAGTGTCCCAAGAATCAAAGACAAATGTCCTGGATAGGGAGACCTTCTTTAGGCGTTATCCTGTTCTTGTCAGCCCTCAAGACCCAAGACCAATTAGATACATGATGGAATGCATTGTGGATAATCTAGGGGTGGACATATTGAGGAGCGAGCAATTCTCTTTAATGTTCCAGGATTTTTTCAAAAATACTGTACAGGAACTCTCGGACCTTGCCTTGCGGGGTGGGGCCACATTTACACATCAACTGGGTATGGGGGAGGCCTTTCAGGACATGCTCAGGCTTGCAGTGGGTATAAAAAGGATTGACAGGGATCAGGCCTTGAGACTAAAGGAAAAGGTAGATCAAGACTTGGCAAATTTTGTCCGAACCATTGGCTAACAGGACTGTGGTCTTATTTCAAAAAATGATCATAACCCCCTTTTGTTAAGGTCCTTTGTTTGCCATCCCGCCCGATAAATCGCACCCCTGAACCTCGTGTTATTTTTCCGATAACTGTGGGTTTCTTGCCTGTCTTTTCCTCTAACAACCCCTCGAACTGAACCGCATTGTCTGGAGGAACTGCGGCTAGCAAACAGTAATCCTCACCCCCCATCAGTGCATATTCCATAACATCCACATGATACCTTTCCCCCAGTCTTGCCAATTCCCCTGAAAGTGGGATCAATTCTTCTCGAATCTCAGCTCCTACTCCGCTCTGCTCGCATATGTGCTCTAGATCTGCCACAAGGCCATCGCTAACATCTATCATGGCCGAAGCAAGGCCAGAGGTGCCAATGATGCTCCCTTCCTCTACCAATGGCCGCGGCCGAGTGTGAGCCAGGATGAGTGAAGGCCACTGGGTCTCCCTAGCGGGTATCTCACCCTTAAGTATCTTAAGACCAGCTACAGACTCACCCAGTGTGCCGCACACATAGACTATCTCACCTATAGAAGCACCCTTGCGATAAACAACCTTATCCTTGTGTGCCTCCCCTGTTACCACAATATTGATGAACAGGCCGGCAGGTGAAGCAGAAGTATCACCCCCTAGGATATTTACACCATATCTCTTACAGACCCCCTTTATGCCTTTATACAGTGCATTGGCTACATCAACCGGAAATGAAAGTGGTAATGCAATGGACACAAAGGCATGCCGGGGCACTCCGCCCATGGCCGCTATGTCGCTCAAATTAACTGCGATGGCCTTCTCGCCTATGTGTTCTGGAGGAATTCTGTCGAGAAGGAAATGAATACTTTCTGCCAGCAGATCGGTAGTTACCAATAGCACCTTTTCTCCAAACGGCCCAATAACGGCGCAGTCATCTCCAATCCCTTGAATGACTCCTTCAGGGTTGTTAATACAGTTGTTAGCAATGGATCGTATGAATCCAAATTCACCAAGGTCCTCTATTGTTTTGGGCACTTTGGGCATGAGTCTATCCTTGATCAAGAGATCCATCCCCAGTGAGACTGTCCATCAGCCCCCTGTGCGTCCTTCTAATCTCCTGGTGACATCACGGAGGGAAAGTTGAAATTGCATTGGAGAAACCTTTGCACTTACCCGAATGTCTAGATAATTACTTGCTTGGAATATCTCATAGTGACTTGTATAATTTCTGCATACACACTATGGCCACAAAATGCAAGCTGCTATTTTATGTGTTCAATATAGGAAGCACTGATAATATCAGATTCTGCCATAGTCAGAAGTCGCACATTGGCTTTTTACTGCATTTTATCATAGCCTGCAAGCTATCATACGAATGGAAGAACGTGTGCACCAAGACAAGATCAGAAATGCCCTTGATACAAAGGGCCCTTTGACCGGTTCAGAATTAATTGACGTAACTGGTATGGATGGCCTTCACCTCTGGAAAGACTGTATGTCCTGCGCCGACCTGTACATCAAATCTGTGGCACGACACTATATGAGGCTAGACCGCAGGGTAGAGGGTTATGCACGCTTGTCACCCTCCATATACAGGGAATTCCTTACCTACACGGTAATTGGCACTGAGGACCAAGCCAAAGAGGTCGAGGCAAAAGCAGATGTCATAAAGGAACATATAGCAACAGTGAGCAGGGCAAAGTATTATCTTGCCAGGAGCGTGATCTCAGGCCTGGCATCCAAATTGGACACAGAACTTCCAATTGAGGATCGACTTTGCGTACTAATAGCAGGTGACATTGTATTTGATATGGCCCATGATGTGCCAAGACCTGAACGAAGCACGGGAAGGCTTGTCAATGGCTCTGACATGGACCTGGTGGTGATTGTGGATGATATGTTTCCTGAAGAGCTCAGGAAACGAATAGATGAGACAATATTCGCCGAAAAGTACAGGCTTTTGGTCATCCCTCACATCCGAGAGGAGATTGACTATGTGGTGAAAGACCTTAATAGGGTAAGGGAACAGCTTCGTTTTGATACCTTTAAGCGCATGGTGGCCTGCAAGATAATGCACGAAGGGAAATTCCTTTTTGGGAGCAGGGCACTTTTCAATCAAATTAAAGAAATGCTGGAGCGTAATGGCATAGTCCAGAAGCTTTCTGATCTTGAACAGAGGGCCTGGCAGTTCAGGCAGGAGGCATGCGAGCTTCTGTGCTCACGGTGGGAGGAAAAGCAACGCCCTGATATCCTTTGCCTCTTTTATCCTACAGAGGAATCTGAGGAATTCGAATAAGTTACTCCCCAATACTCTTGACTATGGCTGCCGCAATTTCCTCAGCATAGTTCTTTATCTTGTCTTCCTCGTCTCCTTCCACCATAACGCGGCAAACGCTCTCAGTGCCTGAGTACCGGACCAAAACTCTTCCATTTCGACCTAGCTCATTTTCGACCTTTTTGATTACTTCACTAACCTCAGGTATCTCAGATAGAAGGGGTTTGCGCGTGACCGAAACGTTCAAAAGCACCTGGGGGAAAACCTCCATTAACTGCGCCAATTCCGAAAGGGGTCTATCCAAATATTCCATAGCAGCCACAAGCTGCAAAGCAGATAGCATGCCATCACCGGTGCTGTGGTGCTGGAGAAAAATAATATGCCCGGATTCCTCTCCACCTAACACTGCCCCGCGCCTGATCATCTCCTGATAGACATTTCTATCACCAACGCTGGTTACAACATGGTTGAGCCCCATCCTCTGCAATGCTACCTTCAAACCTATGTTGCTCATGACAGTGCTAACCACCACATTCTTGTGAAGCTTTCCTTTTTCCTTAAGCACCTTGGCGAAAATGGCAAGCAACTGGTCTCCAGTCAAAACGCAGCCTTTCTCATCCACCGCCACAAGCCTGTCTCCATCTCCATCAAAAGCCAGCCCCACTGAGGCTTGGCTCTCCACGACCTTTGCCGCCAGTTCCTCTGGACACTGCGAGCCGCAACCTTCATTAATATTCGCACCATTGGGTTCAGTGCCAATTGATATCACGGTTGTCCCCAATTGCCCGAAGAGCATCGGCGCTGCCTTGTATGTAGCCCCATTGGCACAGTCCAGTACAACCTTGAGGCCCTTCAACTCCTTGAGATCCTCAAAGCGCCCCCTCAAAAATTCCACATATCGCTCCGTTGCATTTTGGATCTCTTTGAACCTCCCCACGTCTTGGCCTGATGTATCGTCGTCTAGAGCAAATATTATATCTTCCAGCTCAAGCTCCTCATCCTCCGTGAGTTTGGTCGCGTGGGGGGAAAAGACCTTGAATCCGTTGTGATCAAAAGGATTGTGCGATGCAGAGATCACAACACCTACGTCCGCTCCTAGTTCCCTAGTTAGATATGCCACCCCAGGTGTTGGGATAATACCTGCTGCCCAAAGATTCGCGCCTTCGCCCATGAGCCCGGCTCCCAACGCGTACTCCAACATGGGGCCTGAAAGTCTAGTGTCACGGCCTACAATAACCTCTGGTTTTGCCTTTCCAGTGAACCTTACGATGGCCCTTCCCAGTTTGAACCCGTTCTGTGGTGTCATGGGATAGTGATTTGCTACCCCTCTAATGCCGTCCGTGCCAAAAAGCCTACCCATTAGCATCTCTCCTTTATCCCAAATGAAGGGAGTATCTTCCACACCTCTTTCAAGATCATGTCAACTATTCCTTGAAGCCATGCAGTCCCTTCCATTGCGTCATCGGCCTCTAGAGACTTAATGGTTGAGATATAGTTATTATGGCCTGCCATCATTGCCCTCTGTTCAATGACCTTTTCGAATTTTTCATAATGGGTATCTTTGTGGATCCTCTGCGACCACCTCTCGAAGACATCTTGGATTTGGGGCCACCGGTCTTGAAACTCCTTCTTCCTCTTGATGATAGCCTCTGCAGACCTCCCTGACGCAGTGGCTGAGAATATCCTTATGGCCTCTTCCATGCGCTCGGCCACTTGCCCAAGGCGTCTTATCCTTTCCCTAATCGCCCTTTCAATGATATTAATGGCACCATCACACAGGGCCTCGCCCATCTTTGTCCGCCTAAGAAAAGGGCCACGCACAACCGTGTACCAGGTGCGCAGCGCGATCAGGTTGCCTATGTATTGAGAATTTAGTTCTATAATCCGTTTTATATTCGCATAAGGGCCAAATCGACGGGGGACCTTTTTGGTGATTGAGGGGTGCCCCAGCAACACGGTGTTCTCTTCTAGCAAATCCTTCCTCACAATTGTTCCAGCAGCCACTACCACACCGTATCCGATTCTTACAGGCCCAACCAGCCCCCCCTGGCCACCCAGAAAGATTGGGGGCTCGTTGAGCATGACACCCCTTGGCACATCTCCGATCAATGACGCGGTGGCTTTGTCTTGATTAGGGGTATAATTGAAATGGATGTAGCTACTTCCTACCTCGCTGTGATTCTTCTCGTCCGTACCCCCAGCCATCAAACAGTCACAGAAATTTATCAGGCTTCCCAGAGTGACAAAGGGAAAAAGGATCGTATGCTTGATACCTACGGTGTGGGCCCCCTTTGCCCCCTCTTCCAATAGGCAACATTCCCTTACATGGGCGCCGGGCCCTATTGATGCGCCATCCAAGAAACATGAGTTCTCAAAGCTACCTGAGGCCAGCTTCACACCTTTGCCGAGCTGACAGTTACGGATTGTTACCGGCCCATCAGCCCCGAGAACACAATTTTCCATTATGACAGTTTCGGAACCATAGATCCTGCACCCAGGGTAAATGACCACCCCTTTGTTCGAGACAAGATCCAGGTCTACCTCTGGCGAAACATAAACGCTTTCAAGGCAATGGATTTGAACTCCCTTTTGCGCGAGGGCAGCAACTGGCTCAGAAGGTGACCCTGCCATCTGTTTTGCCTCCTTCAATCCTAATCATCGGCAATTTATTTGAGAAAGGACAAATATTCAAGGCATAACTGGCTCAGGAACAAAAATGCGCCCATGGCAACGTGGCCTTGGCCACAGAATTGGAGAAATAATGCTACTAGGCAGGCAAGGCCTCAGCAACCTTTATCGCCAGCTCTCGGCAGGCTTCCTGAGCTGCCTCGTCAGGAACATACTGGACACGGACACCAGGATGCACAACGTCAAATTTCATTGCCTCTAATTGTTCATTGATCAGCTTGACAGCCTCCCCGCTCCATCCATATGACCCAAATGCTGCGGCAACTTTGTTTAGAGGTTTGAGGCCCTTCATGTATGTAAGCATATCAGCAATGGTGGGGAAAAGGCCATTGTTAAGCGTAGGAGACCCGATGATGATGGCCCCGGCATCAAGAACCTCTGTCATTATGTCACTTCGGTGAGATGCACGCAATTTGCGCACAACTGTCGGAACCCCTTCACTCCAAAGTGCCTCTGCAATTACTTCGGCCATGGCCTGTGTGCTATGCCACATGGTATCGTAGACAATTATGGCCCTGCGCTTCGGCTCCTGCTTTGCCCATCTTTCATAGGCCTCCATAATTCTCCCTGGGTCCTTCCTCCAAATAATACCATGGTCAGGGCAGATCATATCAATCTGCAGATTCAGTCCCCTCACCTTGCCAATGGTAGCACGATACAGCACGCACCGAATTGCATATTCCCCTGCCTTTGTGAGACGCACTGATGTATACCTTTTTTAGGATTAATAAGACCTCTTTTGTCCTAAAATCAATTGCTCTCTACCATGTCAAGAAAATTTTTGCTAACTGGTTTCCTTACTTTGGAGAGATTCAGACAATTGCCCAGAAATTATTTGTATTTTTTCAAAATATTGCTAAAAATAACATTAGGGTAAATCCTCAGCTAGGATATTTTGGGTTTGCAAATGAAACGCGACCACCACGACAAATTTAGCATACTTAAATGCGGGATTCCGAAGGGTGAGTTTCATCCTTGCTGTAAGATCCTCGAAAGCATCAGCGAGGGAATCATTACGATTGATCTGGATAAAAAAATCACTTTTTTCAACAAGGCAGCAGAAAAGCTCACTGGCTTCTCGATCAATGAGGCCCTGGGCCAGTATTGCTTTGACATAGTGAGGGCAAACACTTGCACTGAAAAATGTCCGGTAGAGAAAGTGGCAAAGACCGGAGAAGACGCCAATGACTTTTCAGCCTTCATAATCAATAAACAGGGCGAGCAGGTTCCTGTCAGCATCCGCACTTGTCCCCTGATAACAGAAAACGGGACGCTGTTGGGTGTTATCGAGATCTTCAGGGATTTATCTGAGCTTGAGCGACTCCGCCGTCAGGTCTCCCGTACATACTCGCCCGAAGACATCGTAGGCAGACATCCACGAATGAGGCAAATTTTTGCCTTTTTGCCCGATATCGCGGAAAGCGACAGCCCCGTTCTCATCGAAGGACCTACTGGCTCGGGTAAAGAGCTTTTCGCCAGGGCAATCCATAATCTTAGCAGCCGACGAAATGGCCCTTTCATTGCCATAAACTGTGGGGCGCTGCCCGATACACTATTGGAATCAGAGTTGTTCGGCTATACCAAGGGCGCTTTCACTGGTGCCACAAGGGATAAGCCTGGCCGTTTTCTCTTGGCAGACAAGGGCACCCTGTTTCTTGACGAAATATGCAACACCTCTCTGGCCTTTCAGGCGGATCTATTACGGGTTTTGGAGGAGGGCGAATTTACGCCACTGGGGCATACCAAATCTCTCAAAACCGACTTTCGGGTAGTGGCTGCCACCAACCGGGACCTGAAGCAGATGGCAAAAGAAGGGACTTTCCGCGAAGACCTCTACTATAGGCTCAACGTGGTAAAAATTAGCCTGCCCCCCTTGAGAGAGAGGAAAGAGGATATTCCCCTTCTAGTGGAACACTTCATCCACAAGTTCAATTTACTCAAGGGGAGGACGGTGCGTGGACTAAGCCCCGAAGTAATGGCCCTTTTCCTGGCATATCCATTTCCAGGTAACATACGCGAAATGGAGAATATTATCGAATACTCCTACATACTCTGCAAGGGCCCCACCATTGAAATGGAACATCTCCCATCGGACCTAAAGGAATGGGCCGCCAGCCATCCCACTGTCCAGACCCCAATGGGTTCGCTGGCCAAGGAGGAGATAGCAAGAATTCAACAGGCCCTTTCCAAGCACAAGGGAAACAAAGTGGCCACAGCCAAGGAATTGGGTATTAGCAGAACCACCTTGTGGCGTAGGATCAAGAAATACGGATTGGACTAAAAACACAGCACTATGAAACATCTGGGTGAAACAGTTTCACTATGAAACACAAAACGCACACCTTTTAAGATTAAGCAATCCTCCCTCTCCTCTCTAACTTATTGGTATTTCACATCTTTTTACGAATCACCCCATTATGCTGAAACGGCATGGTAGTTGCTTTATGAAAAACTAAGTCATATGGAGGCGGCAGATGAAGATCGCAATCCCATTGTTTAAGGATAGGGTTGCTCCCCATTTTGGGGCCTCTGCCGAAGTACTCTTGGTGGAAATAAACAACGCCTCAATCAAGCAAGAGGCAAAATGGAATGTGGGGGGTGAAACTCCCTTCGATATTGCGCGCCGACTAGTTGATTTGGGTGTGGAAAAGGTGATTTGCGGCGGTATAGGTCGGGTTTACAAGGAGTGGCTGATGAGCAAGGGAGTTAGCGTTGAAGACAATAGAAGGGGAAATGCAAGGGACGTTTTGAAACAGTTGTTAGAAAACTAGACCGGTTTGTCCTGGCATGCCCTTCGGGGGAAAGGAGGTCAGATTATGGGCAAAAGCTTAAAGGAACACAGCAGCCAGCAGGCCGCCCGGGGTATCATCCGGTTACTTCCGAAAATCTCTGACAACAATCTCATAAGACTTACATATCTAGCGGAATGGCTGAGCAGCGACCCGGAGGTACTGAATGGCATCAGAAAGGTGCGCAAGCTCTTACAAACTCCCGGACACCCAGCGAAGGACTTGTTTCACAGGGTGCTTGAGTATCTGCCCACGGAGCGGCGCATTAGACTCTTTGAAACCTTATTTAACGGGGCCTGGTTTGAAGGCGGAAAACTCAGGGACAAATGGGAAAGAGAGCTGGGCTTTCGTCCTCCATTCATCATGATCTTGAGCCCGACGCTTCATTGCAACCTCAGGTGCAAGGGGTGTTATACCCTGGGTTACGGGATGAGGCCGCAACTTTCACTCGAGGTGACAGACAGGCTCTTAAACGAATGCGATGAATTGGGTATACACTTTGTCACCATCCTTGGAGGTGAGCCTCTGGTATATCCTCACCTTTTTACGCTCCTTGAAAGACACCCCAATATCTTTTTCCAGGTCTACACCAATGGTACACTGATGACCCGTGAGAAGGCCCAGCGCTTTGCCGACGTTGGCAATACTGCTGTGGTGATTAGCATTGAGGGGGGCGAGAAGGAAACAGATGCATGGAGGGGGAAGGGTGTCTACAAGCGCATCATGAGGGCATTTGAGTATCTCAATGACGCACGTGTCATCATTGGGACTTCCGCCACGGTAACACGGCAGAACGTGTACACCGTGTCGTCCCTGAAGTTCATCGATGAGATGATCTCTCTAGGTTCCTTTGCACAGATGTATTTCCTCTATATCCCCGTGAACGGCAAGGCCGATTTTTCCCTCATGGTGACCCCTAAACAGCGGGATCATCTGAGGAGACAGGTCAATTTTATAAGGAATCATAGGCCCATGTTTGTGCTGGATTTCTGGAATGACGGGCCATACGTAGAGGGTTGTATCGCAGGAGGCAGGCGCTACTTCCATGTCAACGCCAAAGGCGATGTGGAGCCATGCGTTTACACCCACATCGCGGTGGACAATATCCACGAAAAACCCCTGAAAGAGGCCCTGAACAGCCATTTGTTCCGCCACATCCGCTCACGGCAACCACACAATCCTAATCATTTACGTCCGTGCATGATCATTGACAATCCCCATGTGATGAGGGACGTGATTCAAGTCTGCCATGCCAGATTTACCCATCCTGGTGCAGAGGAGATATACACGGTCAAGAAGGATCAGATGGATGCATATGCTGCGAGATGGGGGCGGTTGGCTGACAAAATCTGGCACGAAGAATATGTGGCCAAGAAAGAAGAAGCAGTGGCCGAAGGCACAGAGGTTGGTGCCCTCGCCGAAACTCAGGAGTCAGTACCCGCAGCCTAGGTAAGCCGCGGTCTGCGGGAATCCCCTGTGCATCCTCCCGAAACCTCCTCTGATTCAAGGAGGCCCTTGTTCCCGGTAGAATCGGGAGAGGGCCTCTTTGGCCAATTGACCTACAGTAACGCGGGACACCTTGCCGCCCCGATAAATTTCCAGCTCGGACTCGTCCTTAACAAAAGGCCAAAGCGCAGTGTCCAGATCTCCATTTCCCAGATACCCTAAAGCCCAAATCGCCACACCTCTTGTTTGTGGTGCCTTAGAACTCAAAAAGGGTAAAATATAAATTTCGGCTCCCTTCACCAAATCAGGCCATGCCTGTGCCAGACGTCCCACAGCCCATATGGCACCAGGCTGAAGCGCCTCGTACTCCAAAAAATTCCCGTCCTCCCTCACATAGGAGACAACAATAGGGGCAAACTCTTCGGCCAGTTTTCTATTTCTTGCCAAAATCTCGCCCATTGCCTCAGGGCAGCCCCACCCTATTCCCCCTGACTCGTCGTTGAGTTGCCACATAAGCCTCCTTATAATGACCCTTGCCGATTCCATGTCCTCATCTGCCA
>CAZDVV010000038.1:0-15592 GCA_964508875.1 uncultured Desulfobacteraceae bacterium
CAAGGAATCCCGCAGATTGACGCAGAGATTGCGCAAAAAGGCCATTTATGGATGGAAACTAGCTAGGTTAGGACCCGGGGGCCAAAAGGGGTTTCTAAGGGGCTTTCTTGACTTTGGATTCTCCTTTTGTTAAGGAACTCGAAGGATTTAGGATATATGAGCCAAGAAGCGGGGATGCTAGGAAGCCAGGAGGCTAGGCGGCGTACAAAGGAGCAGGGTGAAAGGAAAAAGGTGAAAACAAAATGATAGCTGATAGCTGAAGGCTGATAACTCGCCAATGTCAAATGACAAAATCCAAATGCCAAAATGGACAGGGAGACAGAATCTAGGAGCTAGAAGCTAGCAGTCAGAAGTTGGGTCCAGAAGGGATGTACTGTTAGCTTTTATCCATTGTCAGTGCATCGTAGCATCCTAGCTTCCCAGCTTTTAGCCTTTCTGACTCCTGACTTCTTTGTTAACTTTAGCTCAGTCATAACTTTAGGTCCCTTTACGCACTCTATATTATTCATAACTTACCATGTGGACAAACCTTCGAAATCTTGTCGAGGCTCTCAAGAAAGAACCTTGGGCTCAAGGCGCTTCAGGCGATGAGGGGTTTTGGGACTCCCTCATGGAGTGGCTGGAGACACATCTACTAACGGGTTTTTTGGACCAGATCATCAAGCAAGTGGATGAGATAGTGGATATTGACCCAGACCTACCAGAGCAGAAAATCTTGGCAAGGGCAACGAGATACATTGTAGAATTTTTAGGAGCCAGTTCGGCATCCGTAAGGATATACGACCCTCAAAGCGAGCAAATGCTGTCTTCTGGCTCCTTCCCTTCGCAGGAAAAGCACCGTGAGACATATATTCCGCTCGAAGGAAGCATTGCTGGTGAAGTGGTGAAATCCGGGAAACCGTGTCTGGTTCCTAATATCCTCAATGACAAGAGATATGAAGATAAGAGGGTCGTCTACAGAAGAGGGATTCATTCCCTTATGGCTATACCTTTGGAGATTCCACGGTTTTTCCCCAGTGAGAGAGATACTCGTGGTGTGATACAGGTCTATTTCCCCGAAAAGGATCGAGAATTTAGCCCCCTTGAGATAAAAATTGCTGAGCTATTGGCAAAAAGGCTCAGTTTCGTAATCGCAAGGAAAAAAATAATTTCTCTTCACCGTCTAAATGAGAAAAAAGAGGCCATTGTCCGTCACATCTTCCGTCGGCTAGGAAGCCGCGGTGGGATCAAGATGAAAGATGTTTTCAATCAGGTGATACCAGAGCTGGCTGATGTGGCTAACGTCCAAAGCTGTGCCCTTTTTTCTGTTACTGGCGATTATCAACATGTAACGCTTGAGGCGTGTTATCCTGAGGGGACGGGTTGCCATGGTATCGGAAAAAAGTTTGCGGTCAGCAGTGAGCCGGCATTTGAAATTATCCTGGGCCTCAGGGAATACAAGGGAGATTCATCTTATGAGGTTGTAACCCCTTCATACATACTGGTTGTAAATCCCCAAAAGAGCAGGATAATTTCAGATCACATGAAGAAGTTTGCAGCAGGACATAACATAAATTCAATGCTCTATATTCCTCTGTACGTGGAAGGTGAGATAACCCATTTCATGACGTTTGATGCCATTGAGCAAAGACAGCGTTACAGGGATGACGAGATTGAGCTGTTTCTATTCCTGGGCCAGGAATTGATGAAGGCACAACGAATGGAAAGGCTCGATGATATCTTGCATGACTTCAAGAATCCGGCAATCGCTTCAGCAGGATTTGCAAGGCGACTGAAGAAGATACTGGAAGATGGAAATTATAAAGAACATGAGGAACAGATAAAGCGTTACTTGGACATTCTATTTGAAGAAACGAGTAGGATGCAAGAGTTGGCATTAAGTATCTACGCTGTAGGAAAAGAACAAGTAGTGGATATGACGAAGATACTCCTCAAGAGATTCGAAATAAACAAAGAGGCAATAAAAGAGCAGCTAAAGCAAAACGTAATTTTGAGGGAAGGTCCATTTGCGTGGAACTTGAACGTGTCCTGTTTTCCAATCCATCTAGAAAGAGTGTTCGATAATCTGCTGAACAATGCCACAAAAGCCATTCCCATGAGAGGGGGTGTGCTTTCCATTAGGACCTATCAAGACGGGGAATGGGCCTGCGCTGAGATAACAAATACGGGAAGGATCCCTGAAGAGGACCGCAAACGCCTGGTCCAGGGTCAAGGTAGCGAGGGAAGAGGGTTGTATATTACTTATCGTATCATGAGGCTTCTAGGTGGCAAAATAGAAGTGGAATCCACGAAAAGCAGTACAACATTCGTGGTACGTCTGCCCATACACCAAGAATAGTGGACATGCTGAGCTTATATTGGAGAAATGGCCTTACAGGGTTCGAAATAATAGAGAGGGAGCACAGGTGAGAATGAATGATTTAGACGCTATCTTGGAAAGACTTGAGCGCAACGAGGAAATAGCCAAAAAATTTTTCGAAGTTGAGGTGACAATACTTTCGGTACTAAATTTCAAGGATCTCTTTGAGAGGCTCTTGACTGAAATTCGGGAAAAATTCGCCATACCATATGTATGGATCACGTTGATTGAGGAAGGAGACTTGGCCCCTCTAATTCCTGGGCTTTTTGAGTCGGATGTAGTGAGGCAGAGGCTTAGTGTTGTCTCACGAGATATCCTGCTGGGACTCATTGGGACCTCTGGAGAGCCTATTCTTGTAAATGAGGATTTGAGTGCTTTTTACAAACTATTTCCCGACAACGAAAAATACCTCATCCGTTCCCTCGCCCTTGTCCCGATTACCTTGAATGGCCAGCCGGTTGGGACCTTGAATTTCGCAGATACCTCTCCTGAGCGATATAGTCCTGGAATGAACACAACACTTCTGAAGAGGTTAGGGATCAAGGTTTCAGTTTGCCTCTCAAATGTTGTGGCTCACGAAAGGGTGAAGTTGTCCTCTTCGAGAGACGAAATTACCGGATTGCTAACCACATCAGCCATGGAAGAAATCTTGGACAGGGAGTTCCAACGGGCAATCAGGTACGAAAGCTCCCTTTCCGTGATATTGTTGGAAGTTGCCCTCCAGGAGCCCAAAGAAAGCCTGTCGGTCAAAGAGAGGCTCCCAGTCCAATTGGCAGGAAAGCTTATAGGGGAGATGCGACCATTGATCCGTATTACAGATGTGGTGGGGATGCATAAAGAGGGTAGGTTCTTGATCATACTTCCCTCTACCACTAGGAACAAGGCTATGAAACTTTTGGAGAGGCTCGATAACTTTGCAAAGAGCAATTCCATTACCTTTGAAAGTGTTACGCATAAGTTGAGGATCAGAGGGGGGATAGGGTCGACTAGTGACGCTGGCGTAATGGATGCAAGGTCATTGCTCAGAGAGGCACAGAAGAGATTGGGTAAAGACGGGTAAAAGGGTGTAGGGTGAGGAATTAGAAGTTAGGAGTCAGAAGTTAGAAGACAAGAGAGGTGGGAATTGCAATTTCGCAAACAGGAGGTAGAGAGGGTAAGATGAGGAAGCCGTTGACTTGCCCAATTCTTCTTCTACTTTTGACCTTATTTTATTTCTTGCCAAGCATTTCAGAAGCTCGACAACCGCCCCAGACCCCTTTGCCTTTAGGAGCACATCTGGCCGAGCAATACACAGATGACCTGGACGGGCTTATCAAGAGACGCTATATAAGAATCCTCACCACCGTAAACAAGACCAATTTTTTTGTTCACCAAGGCAAGTTCTTCGGCTTTGAGTACAGCTTACTGAAAGAGTACGAGAAATTCCTCAATAAGGGCGTCAAGCGTAAGGAACTAAGAACAGTCCTGGATTTTATCCCCGTTACAAGAGATCGGCTAATAGAAGACCTGATAAAGGGCTACGGAGATATTTCGGCAGCAGGTCTAACAATTACTCCTGAACGAGAAAGGCTAGTAGCTTTCACCGAGCCGTATTTGACAGGGGTTGACGAGCTAGTGGTGACATTCAAAAGGGTCCCAGAACTGAGTTCCAGTGAGGACCTGTCTGGCAAGACCGTGTTTGTCAGGAAAAGCAGCAGCTATTATGAGAGCCTGCTGGCCCTGAATCGTAAACTCGCCAGTAAGAAAATGGCCCCTGTCCATGTGCAGCTAGCAGATGAGAACCTGGAGACAGAAGACATACTAGAGATGGTTAACAGCGGCGCAGTGTCCATAACCATTGCTGACAGCCATCTGGCCAGGATTTGGTCACAGGTACTGCCGGACATCAGAATTTGCAAGCGAGCAAAGCTCCGCACTGGGGGTAAGATCGCTTGGATGGTGAGAAAAGAGAATCCCAAACTGCGAAGCTCTCTCAATCGTTTTTTAAGGGGTTACCGTAAAGGAACTCTTCTCGGTAACATCTATTTCAACAGGTATTACAGGAAAAATCCCTGGATACGAAATCCCCTCACTTTCAAAGATACAAGTAAGCTCAAGAGGTACGTGCGATTGTTTAAGAAATATTCCGATAAGTACGGATTTGATTGGATGCTCATAATGGCGATGGCGTACCAGGAATCTGGGCTTGATCCAAACAAGAGAAATCCTTCCGGCGCTGTGGGCATAATGCAGATACGTCCGGAAACTGCCAGAGATAGACATGTGGGAATTGATCGTGTTGAGAAATTGGAGAATAATATTCACGCCGCAGTCAAGTATCTCGCCTATCTAAGGGACAGGTACTTTAGGGCTCCCAGTATTCGCCCGAGAGATCAGGTTAGATTTGCCTTGGCAGCATACAATGCGGGGCCTGGAAAGGTTGCAAAGGCCCGAAAACTGGCAAGGCAAATGGGTCTAAATCCCAACCGATGGTTTAGGAATGTGGAGATTGGAGCTTTGCAGCTTGTGGGGCAGGAAACTGTCCGCTACGTAAGTAATATAAACAAATATTACCTGATATACCGAATGGCGAGAGAACGGGAGAAAAAGCGCCTCGAAGAAAAGGGTGAGCTAGTGAAGAATTAAGAAATTTTTCTGGAGTAAGCCTGGCAGGATATCCCTGAGGTTTCCTCAACGAGAACTGAAGGAATTCGGGAGGATTTGAAGCCCATGGCCTTGCAACCATAAGGGTGAGGGAATATTGACATTTGCCCCAAAAACCTTAACATTTGTTTTAAAGAATGGGGAGCCCAAAACCAGATAAGGAGGTTTGCCATGCCAACATATGAATTCATGTGCCAGAAGTGCAATAGGGAATTCACATTGGTTATGCCTATCTCCGAATTTGAGAGGAAAAAAATCCGCTGTCCTAAGTGCAAAAGCACCCGCGTAAAACAACAGATTACATCTTTTCAGGTGGTGACATCTAAGAAAAGTTAAGAACCACGGACACATTCCAAAATGGCCAGCATAGAATGCTGTATGCTAGGGGATAAACTTACGCCCGTTGACAAATCTTTCCACTTACACTAATAGTCAAAGGGCCAAATTTGATTGGCCCTATTTTTTTAAGAGGGGGGCAATAAAAATGCAGTGCCCGATATGTAAAGCAAAAATCCCAGGGCTCATATGCGAGCGGTGTGGTGAGGAGACGCCAGAAAATGCAAGGTATTGTATGCATTGTGGTAATCCCCTGACTGAGGAGGGGGTGGGCTCCGTTGATGTGGATACTGAGGATGAGTTTGATATTGAGAACCGAGTTTTGTGTCCGGATGGCACCTGTACAGGTATCATCGTAAATGGTAGGTGCACGGAATGTGGCAAGGAATACAATCCGGAGAGTAATTCAGAAGGCTGGAAGGAGTAATTGTCCTATTATGTATGAGCTCAAGGTAATTTCCCATTTCGCTGGTGCCCATCAACTTCGCAACTTTAAGGGGGCCTGCGAAAAGCTCCATGGGCACAACTGGAAAGTAGAAGTATACGTGCGAGGCGAGCAACTGGGTGATGATGGTACTCTAATCGACTTCCACGACGTAAAGGAAGCCACCAATAAGGCTCTGCAGACCTTGGATCATGAGTTTCTCAACGACCTAGAACCATTCCGTGAAGAGAATCCATCTTCGGAAAACATAGCCAAATACATTTTTGAGAGGGTGGCAAGAGAATTGGGTAATAGGCGGGTCACGGTTTACAAAGTTACTGCGTGGGAGTCCGATACAGCATGTGCGAGTTATTATGGGGAAAGTTAGAAGTGATCTTGAGTTATGAGTGATCTAAAGTTAACAAAGAAGTCTGTAGTTAGTATTCAGGAGTCAGCAAGCCTGGAAGCTGGGATGCTAGAAAGCTAGGAAGCTCTGACGCCGGGATAAAGGGTAACCGTACATCCTTTCTGGACAAAACTTCTGACTACTAAGTTCTAGATTCTGGATTCTGTCTCCTTAATTCATTTCACATTTGGATTTTGACATTTGACATTATTTTGCCTTGCGGGATGTAAGCACTCAGCCTTTTGCGTTGAGCCATGAAATAAGGATAAAGGTCGGACTGAATGAAAATTGTAGCTATTATTCCTGCTAGATATGGGTCTAAAAGGTTTCCTGGTAAGCCCCTGGCCAGGATTGCTGGCAAGCCAATGATACAGAGGGTGTATGAGCAGGCCAGCAAGAGTAGCAAGCTGGATGATGTTTATGTGGCGACAGATGACAAAAGGATAATGGTATGCGTGGAGGATTTTGGGGGAAAGGCAATAATGACCTCTCCGGGACACAGGTCGGGAACGGATAGAGTGCATGAAGCGGCGAAGGCCATGGACTTGAAGCCAGAAGACATAGTGGTGAACATCCAAGGTGATCAACCCCTTTTTCCACCCATTGTTTTAGACATATTGGTTAAACCCTTGGAGGATGATCCCAGCCTGCATATGTCAACTCTTTACTATCCTGTTGAAGGTAAAGAGGAGGCCACAAATCCCAACCATGTCAAGGTAGTAATGGATCGGAAGGGTCATGCCCTTTATTTCTCAAGGGCAGCCATTCCTCACTATAGAGAATCCAAGGCCAGACAGCCATATGCAAAGCACCTTGGAATCTACGCGTATCGAATGAATTTTCTGTCTCGCTATACATCACTGCCGGTGGGCCATCTGGAAGAGGTTGAGAAACTGGAGCAGCTTAGGGCGCTGGAAAACGGTTTTCGTATCATGGTGGTGCAAAGCCCTGTAGATTCGGTGGAAGTGGACGTAGAAGCAGACATCATCAAGGTCGAGAGCATGCTGAAAACACACCAATCAAGTGGCTAGGTTTGGTCTGCTATGGCAATGAATTGGAAGATTAAACCCCGTTCTTCCCTTACTACAAAACTTGCCAAAGAGCTTTCAATTGCCCCACTATTGGCTCAATTACTGGTGAACAGAGGAATAGACAATAAGGAATCTGCAAGGGCATTCTTATCGCCCAGGCTTTCAGATATGGCTGATCCTCGACTGTTAACCGGAATGGAAGAGGCTGTGGATGTGATCTATAATGCCATATGCGACCATGAACCCATTACCATTTATGGAGATTATGATGCTGATGGCCTTACAGGAGCGGCCCTCCTGTATCACTTTTTCAAGCAGGTCAATGTCCCCTCCAGGATCTATGTGCCGAACCGTCTCACGGAAGGCTATGGCTTGAATGGGAGAGCAATTGAGCGGATAGCTCGGGAACGCCGCGGAGTCCTCATAACGGTGGACTGTGGTATATCAAATATGAAAGAAGTGGCAATAGCAAAAAGATTGGGTTTGAAAGTGGTCATTACTGATCATCACAAGATTCCCGCTGATTCAAATTTCCTTTGCCCGACTGTAAATCCTCATAGGGAAGATTCCTTATATCCGGATCAAAACTTGGCAGGTGTAGGGGTAGCATTCCTTTTGGCTGTAGCGGTGCGCTCGAGATTGCGTGAAAAAGGATACTTTAAGAATCACAATGAGCCTGAGATAAAAGATCTGCTCGATCTGGTGGCAATCGGAACGATAGCGGACCAAGTGGCGTTGATAGGTCAGAATAGGGCGTTTGTGCGCCAGGGGCTTGCTTGCCTGAAACACACCAAGTGGAATGGACTTAAGGCATTGCTCATGGCAAGCTGTGTTGATCCCCTAGATATTGATCCCCGGGATATCGCCTTTAGGATTGCTCCCAGGCTGAATGCTCCAGGAAGGATATCGTCTCCCAATATCTGCGTTCGCCTTCTGACAGATGAGAATATTGAGGTAAATGAACAGTTGGCCACAGAGATAAACCAGGCCAATGCGGTGCGACAGAGACTGGAGCAGAATGTGCTGGGTGAGATCTATGAGGCCATTGAAAGAGACAACGGACAGCTTGCGGAAAGCGTGCTGGTCTTTGGCGGGGAAGGGTGGCATGAAGGGGTGCTGGGCATCGTGGCCTCAAGGCTCGTTGATTCATATTCTCGGCCGGCTCTGGTTCTTACCTTTGAAGGGGAGATGGCCAAAGGCTCCGGGCGTAGTATCGATCAGTTTGATCTTTATGAAGCTATCAGTCAATTGGAGAGCCTTTTTGAGCGATTTGGTGGACACTCCCATGCTGCAGGTTTTGCCTTGAAACGAAAAAACTTCCATAAGCTAAAAAGGGCAATAAGTGAGATTGGGCTAGAAAAATTACAGGATAGAGATCTCAGATCCGTCCTAGAGATCGACGCAGAAATTGACTTTAGTGATGTATCTTGGAACCTGATAAAGGAGGTAGAAGCTCTAGCCCCCTTTGGGAACGGAAACCCTGAGCCTCTTTTTTGTACCAGATCAGCAGAAATTGTCGAGGCAAGGGTAGTTGGGGAGAAGCACCTTAAGATGCTTTTGCGCCAAGACGGAAAGATCTATGATGCCATTGGTTTCAGCATGGGAAACCGCAAACCTAAGGTGGGCCATTGTATTGATATCGCGTACACGCCGCAACTAAATCGATGGCAGGGCCATGAAAACATCCAGTTGAGGCTGATTGACTTCAGAAGTCCAACAACTTGATCTACCTCAATCTTCGTCTTTGAATATTCTTGCAGCCAATTCTATGTCCTCAGGACAGAAAACAAAAAGGGATTTCTTGCCCTTAGGCAATGCAGAGCCATAAACATAGTTAATATTGATGCCCTCTTCACCGAATTTCTTTGCCATCTTTGCTAAGGTTCCCGGTTTGTTTTCAATCTCCAGGGCAATGACTGGCATAATATCAAACACGTATTGTTCCTTGGAGAGCAAGTCGATGGCCTTATCTGTGTTGTCCACCAACAGCCGGATCAGGGCATAGTCGACTGAGTCCTTTTGCATGGACCCGTAGCTTGCTGCTGGAGCGATGCGCTTAAGGGATTTACCCCGGGCCTTAAAGAGTTCCTGCACGTAGTCAGAGGCATCTTGAATGGTGAGGGCGTCAATGTTCACCCCAGCCTCTCCTAGCAGGGTTGAGAGCTTGCCGAGCTCTCCAGGCACATTCTTGAGAAATAACGAGATTTCTGTTCTGACCATAGCAAATCTCTCCTCTCTATCAAATCATCTCATGGGTTTCCCATCTTTTCATATCCTTTTAGGTAACGTAAAAAATCCGACTTAGTTGATAGAACCAGCGTGCTGTCTTTGTCCATAGTGGATCTGTACACTTCCAATGTCTTGAGAAAGCTATAAAATTCAGGATCTTTTCCGAAAGCCTCGGCATATATGCGGGTCGCCTCGGCATCAGCTTTCCCCTTAATTATTTGGGCTTTCATGTATGCTTCGGAGGTGATTTTTTTGAGCACCTTTTCCTTTTCGCCCTCTATTTTCCGCGCTTCACCCTGGCCCTCAGAGCGAAATTTTTCAGCCATTTGCCTGCGCTCAGCAATCATTCTGGCATAGACGGACTTCCGTACCTGTTCCACATAGTTAACCCTCTTAATCTTTACGTCAACAAGGGAAATCCCAAATTGCTCAACCTTTGGCTCAGCCTGCCTTTTCACTTCTTCCATTATCTTGGCTCGTCCTACCTTGACAGTGCTGAGCATCTCGTATTTTTCCTGGGTGGCAAGGCCCAGCTCTAATGTATCCAATGTCCTGTTACTTTTCCGTACTGTCTCGATTAATCGGTGGGAGGTTACTAGATTGCGCACGGCAGCATCCAAGATATCGTCAAGCCTTGCCTGGGCACCCATCACATTGTTTACAGTCTGAAAAAACTTTAGGGGATCTACAATCTTCCATCGAGCAAACGTGTCCACCCATATGTATGTTTTGTCAAGGGTCGGAATTTGTCCTGGATCCCCGTCCCATTCGAGCAGATTCTTGGGGAAGTAATTTGCCTTTTGAACGATGGGTAGTTTGAAATAGAGTCCCGGTTTTGTTATGGGCTCTCCTACTGCCTTGCCAAATTGGGTTATGACCACCTGCTGTGTTTCATCCACCACGAATGCAGAGGAAAACAATGCTATCAATCCTACTATTACCAGTGCAACAATTATCTTTATCTTCATTTCCCCCCTCCTTTCTGGGATTCCAGATTCAGGAATGGGAGAAGATTTTTCTGCTCCGCATCCACAATGTATTTCTTTCCAATCTTAGGGAATATCTCTGAAATTGCCTCCAGATAAAGACGCCTGCGTGTGACATCCTTTGCCTTGGAATATTGTTCATAAAGGGCAAGGAATCTGGCAGCGTCCCCCTTAGCCTTATTAACCCTTTCAAGGGCGTATCCTTCGGCATATCTTATGGTCTTTTCCGCATTACCTCTGGCAGCCGGGATTACCTTATTGTATTGCTCTCTGGCTTGGTATATCAGTTTTTCCTTTTCCTGAATAGCCTGGTTTACTTCGTTAAAGGAAGGCTGGACGGGCTCTGGCACATTGGTCTTTTTGAGTTCCACATTGACAACTTTTATCCCTGTCTCTGCCTCATTAAGTTCTTTTTGAAGAGCTTGTTTTGCCTCTGCTGCAATTTCCTCTCTCTTGCTTATGACTTCGTTTATGCTCCTGTCCCCAACCACAAGCCTCATGGTAGCTTCAGCAAGGTCTCTCAATGTGCCCCTTGGGTCTCGTACCTTAAAGAGATACTTACAAGGATCGTTTATCCTATACTGCACTATCCATGGTACCACAGCCACATTGAGATCACCTGTGAGCATGAGGGCCTCGGCCAAATAAGCTGAACCGGTGGCATATCGAGTCCTGACACCCGCTTGAATAGTCCTGAACCCAAATTCCTCCTTGAATATATACCTCACCTTAACCTTGGTCACCTTTTCGATTCCCGTGGGGAGCTTGAAGTTGAGCCCTGGTTGTGAGGTGCGCACGTACTTGCCAAAACGCTGCACCACGCCAACCTCATCCACGCCCACAGTATAAAAACAGCTATATCCCAGGATGAAAAGGACTATGATTATTACTATGAATCCAATCCCCTTGGGGATTTTCCCCCTAGCGGTCCTTACCTTATCAAATATTTCGTCCATTCCCGGAGGTGGCCCTCCAGAAGGACCCTTCTTCTGTTGTTGAAGCTTATCCCAATCCCAAGCCATTTAATTTCTCCTTCCCCAGTTACACGGAGATTTAGGTTGGCCATAATAAAAATGTTTCAGACTCCGAGAATATAGACAAACGACAAAGGCGTCAAGGGCATAATAAAGTTGGAAATGGATTGTCTGAATTCTCGTCCGCCCGCAATTACACCATATGGCACTGCCCGAGGCGCAATAGAGTTGGCCACAGCGGAGCATTGAAGAGTGGAACGGAAATGCAAAGTTGACAAGGATGGGATAAGGATCTAAGTTTGAGGTGTGAGGAATAGATTATGGATAAGGGATTTGAATCGCTCAAGGATGTTTTGGCCTCTCTTATGGGCTCACAAGGCCTTCCTTTTGATTTGAGGGACTGCGAGATATGGAATGTATGGGACGAGGTCGTAGGAGATGCCATCGCCTCAAACGCTAGGCCTATGCATATCAAACAGGGCTCATTAACAGTTGGGGTGCGGGAACCAATTTGGCAGCAAGAGCTGAAGTACCGAGCTGAGACTATTCGAGAAAAACTCAATGAACATTTGGGCAGAGAGGCAGTACGCACTATTCGATTCAAACTGCTAAAGTGAAAGGTTCGGTGACTTTTCTCCTAAAAACTTCGACTGGCTTAAGGTGGTGGTAGCAAAGGGATGAAGCCCTGTGCCCTATCCCTTGGTTCTACAGTATCAAATGTTCCCCCTGTCCTACAATTGGCGGCTCGATATGGAGACCTGGTCTTCCCCCAAGGATGGCCTCCATAAGAATGAGCTTCGCTCTGGCGCCGAGGGTTGGGTATTGGACCCGGACCCGTTTTGGCTCTAGCTGGAATTTTCGAAGTTGTGAAATCACATGGGCCAGGCGCTCAGCAGGATAAATAAGGGCAAATCTCCCCTTTGGCCGCACAATAAGACGTGCCGTCCGCACTATATCCTCAAGGGAGGTCATGATTTCGTGTCTGGCTATGGCCTTCTGTGGCTCCGGATTGATCCGGCCGCTTTTTGCCTTTCTGTAAGGAGGATTGCAGACAACAAGGTCTGCACATGCTGGGACAAGAGGGCAGGTCCGCAGGTCTCCTGTAATCACGTACATCCTGTCCTGGACACTGTTGAGCCTGGCATTTCTTAGGGCCTGGCTTGCCAGTTCTTCCTGAATCTCGATCCCTACCGCCCTCTTAATATTAGACTTTTTGAGAAGCATTAATAATACAATGCCGCATCCTGTCCCCAATTCCACCACCACGTCGTTTTTCTTAACCCTCACAAAATCCGCCAGCAGAATGGCATCAATAGAGAACCTGTATCCAGACTTGGATTGTATTAGGTGGAGCTTTCCGTCAAGGAAGGTGTCTATGACTTCACCGTCCTTGAGCACAATGTCATTAATATGTTTCGATGATTTCATAAGGATCGATTTTGTTGAAAACTAGCCCGCTAATGACCTTGGGATAGAAATAGGTTGATTTTCTGGGCATTACCAAGAAATTTCGTGCCACTTCTTTTACCTGTTCTATCTTGGTGGGATTAAGGAAGAAGGCCATTTGGTAAGTCCCTTGAGCCACGGAGGCCAGCGCCTGCGTGAGGCTGCTTTGGTAATGAAAGTTTTCCTCGTCATCCAGTTGATCGCGTGAAAACCCCAATCCTTTCTGTAGGAGAAACCGAGAGAGGACGAGCACGTCCAATTCCTTTAAGGCAGGATGGAGATCATCACCCATAAGGTGTCTTTTGTTGTCTTGTAATGTCAAGACATACCAACGGTCACTGCTATTAGGATAGAAGCCCAATACACTAGCTTCACGGCCCCTCTGGGCCAACACCTTTTCCACAACCTTTGCATTTTCGTGATGATCATTTGCCGACAAAGGCATCTGGTCTATATCAAACCAGGTGCTTGCCTTTGTGAGAAAGGTATCTAGTTCAAACGCGGGGACCCACTTTATGAGACGATGCGATGGCAGTATTGTAAGGCCCTCATCGTTCATATTCGTTAGATACATCATAACAAATTCGTAAGAGCGATTGGGGTTACGCTTGCCGTACCTGGCCCTCATAATATTTCTGAAATTCCTTGAGGTTTCATAACGGTGATGGCCATCAGCAATAAATATGGTCTTGTCTCCCATAGCCTCGGCAATTAGACGAAACAGAGATGGATCGCTCAATATCCACATGGAGTGCTTAGTGCCATCCTTAAACTCAAATGAGACCACTGGCTTATCATTCGCATGGGATTTGCAGGCATCCAGCACGTCATTAGCTTCATCTTCGTACAATCCAAAGATTTGGCTGAATTGTGTATTGCAAGCCCTAAGCAACCTTAGCCTATCGTCCTTGTGAGCCGAGAACGTCCGCTCGTGGGGCAAAATTACTCCCGAATTTTCCTCTTCTATGCGAGTGAGTGCAATAAACCCCCACCTCGTCCTTTCAATAGGGCTGTCCTGGGGCCTATAGGTGAGGGAGGTAAGGTATATGGCTGGCTTGCTAGCTCTTATGATTATTCCATCGGACTCCCATCTTCTGAGGTAATCAGCAGCCCTTGTATAACGATTGTCCCAGTCCGTATCACCAGTCTTTTTCTTCCCCAAGATTAGCCTTATTACATTGTTTGGGTGGACTTGGTAGTACTCCTCTTGTTCTTGTTCACTGATGACGTCATAAGGGGGTGCGACCAGCTTTGAAAAATCTTGCGCAAAAGAGAGATTATATGTTAGTCCCCTAAAGGGCCTGATTATTGCCATAACCAACAAGATCCTTGATTGAGAGGTTTATCAGCTATCAGGTTTTGTAATTGCTAAAACTTTAATTATCCTTAAATTATTAAAATTATGTCAAGGAAAAATCCTTCGAATCCAATGGATATTACTATTAAGTGCGGGATTCTGGTTACAATGGTGCCGGACACACCTGTCTTGCGGAATACGCTCATCCACATATCAGACGGATGCATCACCTCTATAGAGACATGGGCTACAGACACCCGTATTGATACACAAGCCTCAGAACTGATCGACGCTGGGAACTGTCTCGTCATGCCAGGGCTGGTCAATGCCCATACCCATGCGGCCATGACCATGTTTCGTGGACTGGCTGACGATATGCCTCTCAAGAAATGGCTGTTTGAAAAGATTTTTCCAGCAGAGGCCAAGCATCTTTCCCCTGAAAATGTTTATTGGGCGTCCCTGCTCGCCTTTGCAGAAATGATCACATCGGGTACCACCTGTTTTTCGGACGGATACTTTTGTCAAGACAAGACAATGGAGGCAGCCCACAATATAGGAATAAGAGGCGTTGTAGCACAGGGGGTGATTGACTTTCCAGCTCCTGGTGTACCTGATCCAAGCAAGAATTTGGAAGTAGCCCAGCAGTTCATAGACAGATGGCGGGGGCTTACAAGGCTTCTCACCCCATCACTTTTTTGTCACAGTCCTGTTACCTGCTCTGATAAGACCCTAAAGGGAGCGATGGAAATCTGCTTATCTGAAGATATCCCAATGCAGATACACTTGTCTGAAACCATCGAGGAAGTTGAAAACATATTAAGCCAAAAGGGCACAAGACCTGCGTATTACCTGGACGATTTAGGCATCCTGAATGAGACACTGATTGCTGTTCATTGTGTGCACCTTGACCGCGATGAAATAAATCTTGTTAAGGAGCGGGGTACGAAGGTGGTTCATTGTCCTGAAAGTAATATGAAACTAGCTTCAGGTATTTGCCCTGCTTGGCAGATGATTAAGATGGAGATAGATCTGGGCCTTGGGACCGATGGTTGCGCCTCAAACAATGACCTGGATATGTTCACTGAAATGGACATGGCAGCTAAATTGTCCAAAGTTTCTAGTAGGGACCCAACGGCCCTCAACGCAGAACAGACGCTTAGAATGGCCACGACAATGGGGGCACGTGTGCTTGGTCTAGGAGATGAGATCGGTACTATAGAACCGGGTAAGAGGGCGGATATCATTGTCCTGGATTTGAACAATCCCCGTCTCCAGCCGGTATATGATCCTATTTCAACGGTGGTCTACTCTGCCAGTGGTGGGGATGTCAGGGACGTCATTATAGATGGCAGAATAATAATGCGAGACCGAAACCTGATAACCATTGACCTGGAAGAGGTAATGTGGGAGGTCCGAAGAATTGCTGAGAAAATCAGATAAGAAGACGAGGCCCAAATTTGC
>CAZDVV010000039.1:0-15122 GCA_964508875.1 uncultured Desulfobacteraceae bacterium
CAGACCTCTCACCCATTATTATCTGCTTATCTGCATCAATACAGGGGTGAAAAGAGAGGATCATTTGACTTAATATACCTCTGAGTCTATAATTTCTGAAGTTTTCTTTTTATCTTACAGAAAAATGCGAGGATTTCACAATGCCAATATTTGAGTTTCGATGCGCCGATTGTGGCCATGTATTTGAAAAACTTTACTTGAGCCTTGATGAAAATGTCGATTTCAACTACCCCGAGTGTGGATGCCAAACCCTTGATAGGGTCCTTAGCCAAACCAATTCCGTGATGGGAGCCGGCCCTGAAGGGGCAAAGCCGAAGCTCACCGAAAAATCCTGCTCAGGTGGTAACAAGTGTTTCACTCTTGATCTCCCTGGTCCTACGAGATGAAATCCAATAGGACTTCAGACCAGGTGCATCTTCATGAACTCTCTGATGAAGATCTGGAGATCATCAGGGAATCATTTTATGAAAAGGTTGTTCCAAAACTCCAAAAATTACATGCTCGACTTGGCAACATCGATTGTTCCTTCGCAGGACATAGATACAGCAACCGGGTCTTAAGGTTTCGTTCGGTTGGATCGGAATTTGAGATTGATGATATTGAATATGATCCCGAAGCTGATGTGTTTGATTTAGATCTTTAGGGTTTGCCCGCCAAGCCTTGAATTACCTTTGGACAGGAGTCCGGCAGAGCGTTCCTCACACTATGATGCCCGCTCTTTTTCAAGCGGGGGTAAGCCCAATTTGGCAACATGAACTGGGTCACGCAACACCTTAATCTCGAAAAACAATATCCAGCTAACCCCATAATCCGTAGATCAAGGCTTCTGGAACCCATAACAAAATCCTTTAGCCCAGGAATGCTTCTTACGGTCATTGGGGAAGCAGGAACTGGAAAAACTCAGTTTGTCCGCCAGTTGGTCTCTGAACTTGACCTTCCCCATGGCTGGGTTCCCTTAAGGACCCTCAGTTCTAGTCTTATCAATTTTGTTAATTTTCTCGCCCATCAATTCGCTACTATATGGCCTAGCGTGAACTTCTCTCCTGTCACGGTGCCTCCACATGGTGACGTGGGGGCAGCGGCATTTGGCCATTTTGAAGCACTGCTGGATCAGGTTATGATCCAGAGCACCAGTACCGGGGTTGTGGTTTTCGACAACTGGGAGATAGTGCCCCACGGAGACCCGAGGGAAAAGATTCTGGATATCCTGCTTCGAAGGTTAAGTGAGCTAATATCAGTTATTGTGATTTCCCGAACGCCTTCTCCTTTATTGAGACCACCCAGGTTACTTGCATCCAGAAGAATAAGACAAGTTTTAGGCAATGATCTTCATTTTGACATACAAGAAACAAAAGCCTATCTGGCCAAGGCCTGCAAAAAAGATTTTTCTGATGAAGACGTACGCTGGGCCCATGAATTCACAAAAGGATGGCCCGCTTTGCTGGCTCTCCTAGCACTGGAGTTCGGCCAACAGGCACCACATACCTATATATTCCCTGACAAATTTGAACTCCTATTTGAATATCTGGAACAGGAATATTGGAGCAACCTCTCGCATGCTTCAAAAAGGGCACTGGCACTTTCCTCTCTATTAGAGCCCTTTGACAAGGACATTTTGCAGAATATTTCCCAAGGTATAACCGAACTCAAGTGGGAAGAATTTCTCCCGTTAACTCCTTATCTGGAAAAAGACGAGCAGGGACAGTGGGGGTATTATTCAGCTTTTGCTGAATTTTTGAGGATACAATCTGAGGCAGTTTTTGATGCTGCTGAATTACAGGAGATCCACTCCCGGGCCGCCAAATACTTTCTTCAACGCCCTGATGTGGAAAGGGCCACCAAGCATATCTTAGCCATCGGAGATAAAGCATGGGCATGGAATGTGTTTAAAGACCACCATACTGCCATGGTTATTCAAGGTGATTATGAGGTCATCGCCCGTTTGGGCAAGGCGTTTTCTGAAAATCAATTAAAAGCTGAGCCTGACCTAGCTTTAAGCTTAGCAGAGGCCAGCATGTTTGCGGGGGATCTCGAGACTGCTGAACAAGTCCTGAAGATGCTTTACGACCTCCCGCGCATACCAAAGGCCCTCAGCTTGAGGATTGGTTTAAGATTGGCCGAGGTCTATCTCTATCAGGGCAGAAATAGCGAGGTTGTCCATGTCTGCAGGCTCGTGGAAAAGGCATCCTTGCGTTTTGCCAGAGAAAAAATCGAGGCACAGGTCTATCTGGCAATTGCATATAACCAGTTAAATCTAAGGGAAAAGGAAGAGCAATACTGGACTAAGGTCAGTGCTGTGGCCACCAATAAGTTGCTACCTCTCAAGCCTCATGATCGCTCATACCTCCTTGCCCCAAAAGCCATTTTTTATCACATTGATCGGAGCCAGTTTGACGAAGCGGACAGGCTATTGGAGCAAGCAATCCAGGCATTCAGTTTGGAGGATCCTAGGCACAGGTTGCCATGGGTCCTGTTTTTTAAGGGTGCACTGAAGCGCGAGTTGTTTCAGTTTGAGCAGGCGCAGAGCTGGCTTCAGCAGGCTACCAAGAAAAGCTCTGAGGTAAACAGGGGGGTCCATGCGAGGGCCGCCGCATTGCTCGCACTTACTCTAGTTCAGTTGGGCAGGGGGGAGGAATCGGCCAGATGGCTTGAAATTGCCAAGTTCAACGCCCACTTTGACAGATCTTCATGGACACAGGTCATTATTACTATAACAGAGGCGGAACTCAGCTCATCCCAAACCGAGATCAAGGAAAAGCTCACCTCTGCATATAACCTTGCCGCAGCCGAGGAAATCACTTATGTGAAGGCTCTGGCGGCATTTTCTGCCTTTTCATTAAGGAAGAAAATGCTTCCACCTTCCTTTTGTATCTCTTTGGTGTCTGAAGTCCTCCAAGATGCGACCACTCTTCAAATCAAGCACAGGCAGGCCAGATGCACCTTTTACCTGAAAACGTTGGAACTTGAAGGTCTTAACTGCCGAATTTCTGACGATGAGCTATTGAAGGCGCTCGAAATATGCCGGAAACATAAACTCAATTTCCTGCTCACTGCCAATCCCTGGCTCGACTCTCTGGCTCTTGGCCGATATTGTTTAGCAAAAGGCCTCGCCACGGAGTACTGGCTCGGACTTTGGCGGTCGTGGGGTGTGCGAGGATGCAGAGAATTGGCTTGCTTTTTTGACGAATTGCCCTCCCAAACCAAGGCGCGGGTGGCCGAACTTTGGGCATCCATGGGTTTTGACCAAGCTCGCTCGCTGTTGGCCAAGGCCAGGAATAGTGTGGCCAGTGTTAAGACGAAGCGCCTTTTGGAAAAGTCCTTGCGCCAGCTTGAAAACCTCCCCCCAAAGCCATTGGCCATAAAGCTCCTGGGTGGGTTTGAGGTTAGAAGAGGAGATGATGAGAAGATCCAAGAATGGGGGCGCCAGAGGGCAAAGGATATGCTCAAATTTCTCGTCCTTAATAAACCCAGACCGGTTCCTGCTGATGTACTTATGGAAACCTTTTGGCCAGACATTGATCTTGAAAAGGCCCAAGCAAGTCTGTGGAGTGCAGTCACTGCATTGAGGAACGCATTAGAGCCTGGACTTGCCCCAAGGGCAAAGTCAAGCTACCTAAAAGTTGAAAAAGGGGTTTACTGGCTGCAGCTTCCAGAAGGCTCTAGCATAGACATAGAGGTCTTCGAGCAGCTTGTAAGCAAGGGCCTTTCCTTGAATCGGGAGGGTAAAGAGGTCCATGCACTTGAGTGTCTGAAAGAGGCTGAGAGAATTTACAAAGCAGACCTCTTGCCAGAAGATCTTTATGAGGACTGGGTCGCACCTTTCAGGGAAAAATTCAGCATAATGCTTCGAGATTCTCTCAAGGCCATGTTGAGCATAGGTTTTGAGATGCAGTCTTGGGATGAGTGTGTGAGGATTTGCAATAAACTAATTGGCATCGATCCTTGGGACGAGGAAGCCTATGTCTATCTCATGAAGATATATATGCTACAGGGGATGGAGACTGAGGCGCTAAAGGTATACAAGAGGTGCGAACAAACTTTGAAGGAAGAATTGAACCTACCCCCATCAAAACAATTAGAGGACCTAAGGCAAAGGCTAGAAAAAAGAAGAAAATTCCCCCTCAATTTAGCTTAATCCCTACAAGTCTTTTCTGTCCACCAATATCAATCCTTTTTGTCAGTTTTTTGTCAGTTCCACCAAGTAGATCTTAGCCGCTATAAAACTCATACAGTCTACAAAGGTTTCAGGTCAATGCTAACTAGCAGCGTAATCCCGCTGAGCATTCCCTCAGAGAGCATCCTTATGTGGGAGCGAAGGGGATTCCCCCAGACCTGTTATTGTGCCTTTATCCTAGAAGGAAACTGCGACCCAGCCGCCTTTTCAGAGGCTGTCCTAAAGGCTCAAGAGACCAGGCCAGAGGTGCATTCGTACCTTCGACCTTTCAAGAGAAACGGGCTGTGGCTCCTTGGATGGCATGTCTCCCAGCACAAAAACAAACTAAGAATTAGAGATCTCCGCCATCTGAAGCAAATACCGCAAGATCTCTATTCGTGGGTACATTCTCAGATGCTCTACCATACCCAGCGGATCATGAACTTGGACCATGAATTCCCCACTAGATTTTACCTCTTTTTACTCCCTAAAGGCATAAATATCTTCGTTAACCTTGGACATCATGTAGTATCCGATGCATGGAGGGTACTAGAATGGGCTAGGGACGTTTTCTCCATTTACCACCTGGAAACAACGGGCCAGGTTCCTCCTTGGACGGATGTTCTTCCCTTGCACTCTGATGCAATGCCTCATTTTCGCTTTGCAACCTCTATTTCCAAGTATCGTTCTTTTTTGAAATCAATGAGCTGTGCATTTAGCCCCCCATGGTATCGTATCACACAAATCGTCAGTACCCGTGGACCAGTGGGCAGACGCGTTGTGGCTCGTCGGATCATTGATGAATACGGAAAACTTGAGGCCCTCCGTGCTAGGGCTAGAGATCTCGGAGGAAGTGTATCTGATCTTTTTGTTTCAGCTTCAAAGCTTGCCCTGTGCCAATGGAACAGAGAAAAAGGAAGACAATCGGACATCTTTCTACACTCTTTGGCAGTGAACCAACGACCCAGGGCCTTCAATTCGAATAAGAAGTCCCAAGCAAACCTCCTGTCCAAAGTAACAATTCCATCTACGTCCAAAGATCGGCAAGACCCAGAACAATTGCTTGGTTATGTCACTTCTTACAGAAGAAATATGATGGATCAAGGGATTGATATTAGCCTACTAAGGCTTGCAGGTACGGGCATAGCTATTTCCAGGCTATTCCCCTACTCTGTGCGAGCAAGATTAATGCGTCCGATCTTAGATCAAAAGGCCTCCATGTTAGTATCCAACTTCGGAGTAATTTGGCCCCAGATAGACAATAGAAAGCCTAGCAATAAGACGGCAATTCAGAATGTAGGTCAACTAAAGCTGACTGATGTTCAGTTTAATGTGGGCACCCCGAAAAACACTCCCCTTGTCCTTATTCTGCTCACGTCCTTTGAGAAATTTCAGATGGTGCTTTCAGCGGCAAGCGATCGTGTCAGTCATGAGGATGCAAAAGACTTCTTATGTCTCATTGAAAAAAAGGCCTTTCAGTATTTGTAGGAATTCCTCTGGGTCAGGTATGTTTTTAAGTCTCGCCTTTCGCCTTCACGGTTGTCAGTTTTCTGTCAGTTTCAAAAGGTAGTATAGAGGCAAACAATAGATCACAGGGAGGAAGCAATGGATGTTGAAAGGTTATTGAGAGAGGAATTGGTTCCGGTCTTTGGTCTCGATTCTGCTGAGGAAATAAGGCCAGAGGCCTCTCTTGTGGATGACCTTGGAGCCGATAGCATTGATTTCGTAGAAATCATCTATCTCATAGAGAACAAGTTCGGGGTTTCCCTGGATACCAACGAATTGTTCGTGGGCGATCTGGGCATGGATCTGGATGACCTTTTCGACGAAGAAGGATATCTACGCGAGGAACAGGCGGAAAAGCTTAACCAGGCCTTGGCAAAAACAGTAGGCGGCAACGGGAGGTTCAGCGCGGGGATAAGCCGAAGGGACGTATTTGCTGTTATCACAGTAAGAGATCTCGCTAAGATAATTGAATCGAAAATGAGACAACAACGTTAGAGGATTAAGCCAAGGTGGGAAAAGTCCGTGACCGAAGTAATTAAACTTTCAAAGGTATCTAAATATTTTGGGGCTCATATTAAAGCTGTCGACAATGTGTCATTGTCCATAGAAGAGGGCGAGTTTGTTGCTATCCATGGCCCCAGCGGAAGCGGGAAGACCACACTTTTGAACATCATGGCCGGAATTGACTCACCAGATAAGGGCAGAATAGTGGTGGACGGAGTTGAGCCCAAGGGGATACGTGATTGGGTCGAAATTCGCTCAAGAAAAATGGGCTTCATATTCCAGGCCTTTAACCTGCTCCCTACTTTAACAGCATTAGAAAACATAGAAATCCGCATGTACGGTATAGTCAAGAGTTCTCGCGAGCGAGAACAAAGGGCTTTCGATCTACTCAAAAAGGTGGGTCTGGAGACCAGGGCTAATCACAGACCTACACAACTCTCCGGTGGCGAGTGCCAAAGGGTGGCAATAGCAAGGGCACTGGCCAATTACCCCAAATTTGTTCTGGCGGATGAGCCCACTGGCAATCTGGATTCCAAGACATCGGATAAGATACTTGACTTGCTTGCAACACTACATCAGTCAAATCAAATCACCCTCATAATGGTGACTCATGAGAAAGATATCGCATCACGTGCCACCCGCGTGTTGTCATATGGCGATGGCAAGATCATCTCAGATATACAGAGTTCTTTTTGAGGGCTTGGGGCAAAAATGTATTTCCTTGAATTACCATTCAAGAACCTATCCAGGCGTCCACTGAGGGCCTTTTTTACCCTTGTGGGAATATCGGCTGCAGTTGGCTCTTTTATGGGCTTCGTAGGGCTATCTCGCGGGATGCAAGGGGCCTGCAGGGAGATACTGATTGAACGAGGCACACACATATTTGCCTATCCAGAAGGAATCGTGGATTTGCTCGGATCTTCCCTTGATCCTGCTTTAGGCCACCAGATTGCCTCTTTAAAAGGCGTTAAACAAGTAAGTGAAGAGCTAATAGGCCTTATGGAACTGGACACTGGACAAGTGATATTTGTAACTGGATGGCCACCCCAAAGCTTTCTGTGGAAAAGCGTGTCTCTAGAGAGAGGGAGGCTACCGGGGCCTAATGATAAGCACCCAGTCATACTAGGTAAGAGTATTGCAGATGCTTTAGGCTATGACGTAGGAACAGAATTTACCATCCGTGGCAAGAAGTTTACTGTGGTTGGCATTTGCAAGTTGGGTCCTCTTGCAAGAAATAACACGATTATTTTTCCTATTAAACTTCTCCAAGAACTCACAAACCGTGACAATAAGGTTTCAGCATTCAACATCCAAATAGAAAATCCTCAAGACCCAAGGGTCATGAGAAAAATCATAGGCCAACTCTCCAGTAAATTTCGCGAGCTCTGCTTTGTGGAAGGCCGCTCTGTCTCAGACAACAACAAGATGCTTCAGATCTTCAGAGCCATGGCCTGGGCCACCTCTGCGGTGGCTCTTTTCATAGGCCTTGCAATGATAATAAACACGCTATTGATGTCAGTACTGGAGAGGACAAAGGAAATAGGAATACTGAAAGCCATAGGCTGGCATCCGCTGAGAATCCTATCAATGATATTACTTGAGGGAATACTGCTCGCTGCTTGCGGTGGGATAGCTGGAACATTGCTCGGTATAGTCGGTATTCATTGGCTTTCGCAATTTCCACAGGTAAAAGGTTTCGTATATCCGCTAATAGATAGTGGTCTCATTATAGAGGTGGTATTGGGCACCTTCGCACTTGGCTTGATAGGCAGCATATACCCCGCGCTAAGAGCAGTGTCTTTGAATGCTGCTGAGGCAATCCGGTATGAGTAACAGTTTGCTTTCAACTCATTGAGATGGGGGAGTAATGAGGTTTTATCTATACGATAGGGTGGAAGAGATCTGCTATGGCAGATACATGGTGGCGGTAAAATGTATCACTCTTGCAGATGATGTGTTTGATGAACATTTCCCGGGCCATCCCATATTTCCTGGCAGCCTTATTATGGAAGGGCTGGCCCAGTTGGGCGGAGCCCTTTTCGAGCTCACTATGAGAGAAAGGGGCGAGGATATTAAATTTGCCATGCTTAGCATGGTCAATCGCCTCAAATTTCGAAAGCCTGCCAAACCGGGAGACAGACTTGTCTATCGAGTTGAAATTAAGGTTATGCGAGATGACTATGGTGTGGTCAAGGCAAAGGCCTGTCTTGACAGCTCAGAGATAGCCACGGGCGAGCTTCTTTTTGCGTTTATGAAAGTAGATGCCGGACAACAAAACGGCATTTTTGAGACAGTGGAAATTACCATGAAAAAGGCAAAGGTGGTTACTAATGAAGGTAGTGTTTGATTCTTTTGATGGTAGTTCCAACATTCCTGCGAGGAATTATGTACACAAGAAAAAGATGGTGAAATACTTTAGCCGTCTCTCCGCAGCAGCAATGGTGAGTTTTGGGAAGCTGGCCAACGGGATCACCCTCACTCCTGACATGCCCATCTATTATGCAACAGGCCCTTTGACCCACGGTGAAACCTCTTATTTTCATGAAATGTGCGACATCTTTCTATCCTCCTCAGAGCCATTTTCCAATAAGATATTCATCGAAAGGGCCCTACCGAAGATGTCTCCACTTCATGAATTCGGCGCGCTTTACAATATGCCGGTGTGCTTTATCTCCATTGAATACGGCCTTGTAGGAGACAACGCATCGCTTTGCTGCGGGGCAGCAGCCTTGTTGGAGCAAGCTAAACACTCGGTATATAGGGGCAACATCATTTTGGGTGCCGGTAAGCTTTATCCTGACGGCGGAATCGAAAGTGCCTTTGCCGCTTTAACAAAAGCCGAATTGAATTCCATTCCACAATTTTCCTGGGACGAAGATGCCATTGAGCTCTTCAGGGTCTTGGAAAAGGAGAAAGCGCTATGAGCAGGGTCTTCATAACTGCGACAGGAGTGGCCTCCCCTTTGGGTAGCTCATTTTCAGAGGTAATGGAAGGTATTGAGAAAGGTGCCAAAGGCCTGGCCAATATTAAAAGCTTCGATACCTCGTATTTTCCTATTTCATTTGCAGGAGAAGTTAAGGCCAACGGCGAAGTCATAAAAACAGATTCGTCAATAGATCGCAAGGCATTGTTCTTGGAAATAGCCCTAGAGCAAATACTTTCAACCAGCATCCTTGATAGATATGACCCGACAGAGAGATTTGCCTCTCTGGGCACAGGGATCGACTATTTTGATCTACCCAATTATATAAATGAAACTGTGGCCCTTGGTGCACCTGCCCCGTGGGGAAAATATGTCAAATGCTCTATTTCGGCTGCCAAGGAACTTACCAAAAGATTGGAATTGGCAGGTGGCTGCATTATAAATGCGACCGCATGCGTTGCCTCAAGCCAAGCAATAGGCCTGGCCTTCAGAAAACTGAAACAGGATGGTAGGGGTGTTGCCCTCACCGGTGGATATGATTCCATGATCGCCCCTTTACACTACATGGGATTTTACAGACTTGGTGCGCTTTCCACATGGACAGGGGCGCCACAAGATGCATGCAAACCCTTTGACAAGAACAGGTGCGGGATGGTTTTGGGCGAAGGAGCGGCACTGTATTGCCTCGAACCTGAGGCCACTGCCCGCCAAGAAGAGATCCTAGCTGAGGTGGTAGGCTATAGTTCTACCATGGACGCTTATCTCGTTACCGATCCTGATCCAGAGGGCAAGTATCTCGCGAAGGCTGCACTGGAGGCGATCCATGGGGCAGGTCTCAGTCCAGAAGATATTGACTGCGTACACTTACACGGCACTGGCACATATAAAAATGCCATATCAGAGTCAAACGCCATGAAAATAGTTTTTGGCAAACGTGGCCCTGAGATTCCAGTCTTTTCCCTAAAAGGCCAAACAGGGCACCTAGTTGGTGCCTGTGGTGCCTTAGAGCTAATGGGGGTGATTTACTCTTTGAGAAACCAGTGTGTTCCACCCACTGTAAATTTCAAGACGCCAGATCCCAAGGTCCCACTTAATGTGATTAAAGACAAGCCCTTGTGCATGAACATAAGGAACATATTAAAGCTCAATTCTGCCTTTGGAGGCCAGAATACAGCCTTGGTAGTGAGAAGATATGAGTAGGATAATAATCATAACAGGAGCAAGTTCAGAGCTTGGTGTTGCCATATCAAAGGCGTTGGCAAGACCAGATGACATCCTTGTGCTCCATTACAACAGCAATTCAGGACCACTTGAGGCCATGAAAGATTTGTGCAGGCAGGTAATCCTGGTGCAGGCCGACTTTTCCACTCCCGATGGGATTAATTTGTTTTGCAGCAAGATAAAGGACGCTGACATCTTGGTAAACGCTGCAGCCTCGACCATTACAGGACTCCTCCCTACCTTGCGCGAAGAATCAATAGAGAGAATGCTCAATGTGAATATCATGGCTACCGTGAAGGTAACCAGGAGGGTCTTACCTTCAATGGTTGCCAAAAGGAAAGGGTGTATTGTTAATATTTCCTCTGTGGCTGCAACCAGGGGCAATAGAGGTCAAACCGTCTATGCGGGCACAAAGGGTTTCTTGAACGCATTCACCAGGTCGTTGGCCGCCGAATTTGGTGCAAAGGGAGTGAGGGTAAATTGTGTTGCACCGGGTCCTATAGACACAGGCTCATTGAGAAGATTAAAAGCCTATGCCAACAGGGAGTTACTGGCTTCTGTATCTGTCAATAGATTGGGTTCAGTGGAGGAAGTAGCTGCAGCCGTTCGATTTATTGTGTCAGATGAAGCGGCCTTTATAAACGGCCAAGTACTACACATAGATGGCGGGTTCATGATGGGAGTATGAAGAATGGTTTTAGCACAAGATCAGTATCTCGTGTTGAGAGATATTTGTATTGCCAGAAAAAGCGTTAGGGCCTTCTCGCCAAAACCTATTACAGATGATCAGATCAAAAAGATATTGGACATCGCCTATACCTCTCCTTATGTCTCAGGAAGAAAGAACTGGGGCATTGAGGTAGTTAAGGATCAAGAACTCATTGCACGCATGGCGGCGGTAGTGAAAAGACAAGTTGCTCAAGTCTCACATGCCATGCGAAAAGACTTTCAAAAGACCTTTCTTGCATACTCCCGCAATTTTACAGCCTTCGAATCAGCCCCTGTGGTATTTGTCCCAAACTTTCGGGTCAGCCCTCATCTCACGGCCCTTGTGGCAAGCCATGATTCGGGCATAGAAAGGCTGGAGCGAGATAACTTCATCAAATCCATTTCAGCCGTATGTACCCTTATATTGCTAGCTGCCACAAGTATTGGACTTGGCAGTTGTTACATGACAGGTCCTCTGATCGCAGAAAATGAACTTGCTACATTACTGAATCTAAAAAAGGAAAGAAGAATAGGTGCCTTAATACCAGTTGGATATGAAGCCACCGACATCAAGTATAGTGGTTCTAGCAAAGATAAAAGAGAAGAGAGGGTTGTTCAATCATGATTAAAAGAAGGGAAAGCTTCATTGTTTATCTGGTAGTGGATGACGAACCAAAAGAAGACATTATTGCGGGAAACATTGAACATGTAAGAACCGGATGGATAGGCACCTTTTCTTCTCAAGAAGAGCTGGTCAGGATACTTACTGAGGCCTTACATGACCTCAGAGGCCGCAAGAGCATAAAAGAAAAATAGGGCGATAAAGTGGAGGATTTTTTGGTGATGAAGCGAAACTATGGATTCCTATTTATTTATTTATCCAAAGCCGCTGAATGTACAATTTACCTGAGGAATCTCAAAAGATTGCCATTTCTCTTGGTTGTGACTATCGTCCTTATTCTGTCCTATGCACAACCTGTGGTGGCGGATGAGTGTGATATGGATAATATTTTGAAGAAGTATTCCAAGGAGCTTGCGCAGATTGACTCCTCTGAGAGTGCAATAAATTTCGTTCTTAATAATCTTATGCCAGCATACGCCGCCTCGCAGAACGCAGAAAATATTATTTCAGGCCTTTTCAATTCATCATGGGAAACAGAAAGGATGGGAGGCAGTAAAAAGGATGCCTTTTTGGAAAGATTGGAGGGCCACATGGAGATCCTGGGAAAGACCCTTTCTGTTGCAAACATCCTGTGGCTTGAGTGGCAGGCCTTACAAGGAGATGATGCAGCAAAGCTCCAAATGGTTGCGGAAATGACAAAATATCAAATGGACATGGGCATCGGAGCGATAGGCGGTAGAGGAGTGACTATAGCCTTAATAGGTGTCTTTTTCATTGACTATGCCCTAAACAGTTTCATACAGCAGGCATTTTCCTTAAACAAAGAGTACTGGTGGGATATCTATGTAAATTACATGGAGGATAGGTACCCTCACATTGTGAAAGGCCGGGATTCATGGGTAAACCTCATAATAAGGGAAGGTGGGAAAGGTGTTAGGAGACGTCTTGAAGAATTCTGGGATGATCCGTGGGTGTGGCAAGGGGTATATGGCCAGAGAAAGACACTAAGCATTTCCAAGCCTGCAAGTGCAGAGAAGTATAAAAGAGAATTTGCAGCCGAATATTACCGCCGATACCTACATCCCACAATACAGACCTTTTTTAGAAAACAGGCCGAGCGGGCATATCACGAGACGTTAGCCCGTGCAGAAAATGAGTGTCATCAGATTAAACGCTTGATCGCAGAGCTGAAAAAGGCTCATGATTCTTACGATAATAAGTCAGCAGAGTCAAACGAAGAACTGCTCAAATCTCATCAGGATGAAAGGGTTGAATCTCAGGAGACTGTCAACAAAGGCTTTGTCATTCAGAATTCAAGTAATCAGGATTACTGCGACATGCTATGGAGACAAGTAAATTCCTACTTAGAAAATTATGACCTTCCGGGGGCCAAAGCAGTGTTGCAAGACGCATATCTCCATGGATGTGATTTTCCCTTTGAGCAGTTAAACGCCCGAATTAACCAACTTGACTATTGTATGGGTGTTAACCAGTACATAGCAGATGCATTGTTTGCGGGTGACGCACCTGCAGCCCAAAAGGCCCTCAGGGATGCCCGTGCGGCAAACTGTAACCTGGACTACCAGACATATGAGAAACAACTCAATGATTTGATTGCTCATGGGCAGTATTGTGATGAGTTGTGGGATTCCTTTTTAGGGGCAGCCAAAAACCAAGACGTCTCATCCATGCACAGAATCATTTCACAAGCAAGGTCTTCTGGGTGCCAGCTTCCCTACGAAGATATGGAGCAACTTGTCTCCCAGGTGGAACAAAACATCGAGGCCAGCCGCGACAATGCCAGGATGATGGCGGCCCTGTCCTCTTTTATGAATGCCATGGGCCAGGTCATGGAGCAAGCACAACAAGACACCAGGACTTCATCTTTTGACTCCACCTCTGGTTGCGGGTGCCCAAGAACGAATGAGCCTTTCAAAGTTATTCGTATTGATACCAACAACAATCCAAACGATGCTACTTATCTTTATTGTAAGTATGACAAGCTTGGAACACTTTCGTACGAATGTCCTCTTGTGAATAACAAGAAACATGGACTCGTGAGATCATATCATTACGGAACTCTCAAGATAGCTGATGAAGCGACTTACAAAAATGGAGTGATTGATGGATTTAGAAGGACATACTACAAGGATGGAACTTTGTCTGCTGAATGGAGATATGAAAATGGGAACCTCATCTCATTAAGGAGGTACCGCAGGGATGGAAGTTTGAGTGATGAGTGTTTCTATAGAAATAATCATATGATCTTGCAGAAGGGATATGACAAACATGGAAGAGTCACCCGCGTATGGAAAAAGAAAAATGGAAGGTAGATATGGACCCGCTGATCCACAAAACTGGGGCTATTCCACTTCGTATGCCGTGTTTTTCAGTGAAAATATGTAAAATAAGCATAGAAGGAGTCAAATAAAAATGACGGATCTGGTTTATTTTTTCGATTTTGCCTTTATAGTAGGCATCATTTCCTTGATGAAAATCAGCTTAGATGCCACCACATTGGCTATAGTAATCTTACCAATTCCATATGTTATATTAACAAAACGAAAGAGACTTTTGGCTTATTTGGCAGTAGCCTTTTTTATGGGCATAGCATGGGGAACCTCTGCTTCAGCCTTTTATTCGTATGATTCTCAAGTATTCGTAATTGGGCATTTTAATTTTTATCCCGTGTTGTTTTGGAGTGCTGGCCTTTTTGGGGCCCAATTGGTATTTAATATGTTTCAACCCAGACTTAGAACATTTTGGACACGTTTCTTATGCTTTATTCTGATTTTTTGGTCTGGACTTATTTTGGTAGAATTCATGGCGTACCATGTATTCCAAATTCATAATTTGGCCACTTCCAAATATGCTGGCCTCCCTGGTCTGGACTGTATACATGCCCCTACATGGATGAAGCTGGCGTATTTCTCAATTGGCCCTTTATACTTCCTAATAGTGGAAGCTCTTAAGAAAGAAGTTGAGAATACAAGACTTAGCTTTGGTCTAAAGATTTTATGGGAGTTTTGGAGCCCACCAAATGGTGGGGACACCAACCAACGAAATTGTAAAGAAAAACAGGTTGTGTGTTTAAGCAAAGAAGGTGCGATAAGGTGTAAAACTCAAGGGAATGCGCAGGTCTTCCTCCCCGCCCAACTAGGTCAGCATGGGGAAGGGTAATTGATAAGATTGTGTCGAAATACGATACCAGAGCTACATCAAGCCGATCCAGTGCCTCCACCCCATCTCATGTAATAAATATGGGAGGCGTCACGGCCAAGAAGACCCGAGTGCGCTGAAACAAATGCCACGTGCCCTAGCTGTTTCCGTTTGCCAATTACATGATATAGAGGTAATAATACAAATGGTGATGTGCCGTTAAGGCGGCCTCCGCCTTATTACCCATTTCGCGTCAAACGCAAAATGGGTGGTTTGGTGACTGAGAAAAGCCGTGATTAGATCAGTCTAATGCGCGAAGAGTCAAG
>CAZDVV010000040.1:0-6529 GCA_964508875.1 uncultured Desulfobacteraceae bacterium
ACAAGATATTTACTGTAACCGCTTTTCTCTCTTACTTCAATGTCAATTGCCTGGGGCGAGCAAAACATTTCCCTTGAACCTCGGCAGCGGATTTAATGGGTTTTGCCCAATCAATAAAAAAATGGGGAGGGTTGACATGAGAAGAGCTTTTATTGCTATAGGCATCTGCCTGTGTCTTGTTTGCGCCGTTTCAATACATCCTGCAATTTCAGCCAAAAAGAGAATCGTTTGGGGGAAATGCCTTGGGCGGCTTGGGGCCAGGGTGTTTTATACGAAGAAGGACTTACTGGATGCCATTGAAGCGAGGCAGATTCAAAAAGGTGATGTGGTTGTGCTTCCCTTTCAGGGCCCCCTAGGTGCCCCAGGAATGCCGGAAATGCTTACACCCACTGATGCAATAAATGGGGCCGGATATAAAAAGGTGGCATTGATCACTGATGGGAGGTTCTCCAGTGCCACTACAGGTCCGTGCATAGGCCACGTGGAGATGGAAGCCTTCAATGGGGGGACCTATCGGGGCTATACGGGATGGTGACATTATCCAGATAGATATTCCAGCAGGAACGCTTAATGTGAGGCTGGAACAGGAAGAAATCGCCAAGAGATTACAAGAGGTCAAGTTTCCTGAGCGCAAGCTTACCCCACTATTTAAGGTATACAGGGAACGGTTTAAGGGAGTCAATTGTTATGGGAAATAGATGAGTTCCTGATGTTCACGTTTGATAGGGGGAGATTTTTCTTTTTTCAAAAACTTCCTGAGGTATTTCCCAGAATAAGAACTGGCGCAGTTGATCAGCTCGGAGGGAGGGCCCTGAAAGACAACCTTTCCTCCCTTTTCTCCCCCCTCAGGGCCCAGATCTATCACCCAATCTGCTTCCTTGATTATATCCAGATTGTGTTCGATTACAATGATTGTATTTCCCCTGTCCACGAGAAGATGAAAAAGCCTCAGGAGCTTTTCAATATCCGCCAGATGTAGACCCGTTGTGGGCTCATCCAATAGGTAAAGGGCTCTGCCAGCAGAATCTCTCACAAAGGCCTTGGCCAGTTTTATCCTTTGGGCCTCACCACCAGAGAGAGTCGGGCTGGGCTGACCTAAGCGCAGATAGCCGAGCCCCAGTTCATCCACTACAGTAAGAGACCTGCGGACTTTAGGCACGGAACTGAAGAAATCTGCGGCCTCGGAAAATGTCATGTCAAGGATATCTGAAATGCTCTTTCCCTTATATCTAACGGCAAGGGTTTCGGTGTTATATCTGGCGCCACTGCATTGCTCGCAGGAAACATACACCTTGGGAAGAAACTTCATCTCCACTTTCAGGGTGCCCTGACCTGCACATGCACTGCACCTCCCAGAGGCGACATTAAAGGAAAAACGCCCCGGCCTCCATCCTCTGGCCCTTGCCTCTGGAAGCCCTGCCATCAGATTCCTAATTTCTCCCATTACCCCAATATAGGTAGCAGGGGTAGAACGAGGAGTCCGTCCAATGGGAGAGTGATCCACCACCATCACCTTTCCAATAGCCTCATGGCCTGCGAGTTTCTTGCAATTAGCCAGAGCACTTCTGCGCCCCCTCAACAGTGCAACGAGACTAGCTTGAATAACTTCCATTAGTAGGCTGGATTTTCCAGAACCCGATACACCAGTGATGCAGGTGATTGCGCCCAAGGGAAATTTCACGGAGATATTTTTGAGATTTCTTGCGCTTGCACCTTCTATCATGCACCATTGTGATACATCGGCCGCACGATTTCTAGAGGTTATCCGATACCTTTCTTGGTTGCCAAGGGCGAGAGCTGTGGCAGATTCTTTGGTGGATACGATCCCATGGGGCGGCCCCTCATAAACGACCTTGCCACCCTTCTCACCACCTCCGGGACCTAGGTCCACCACCCAGTCGGCATTTTTCAGGGTTTCCTCGTCATGCTCCACCACTATAACTGTGTTACCCCTGTCGCGTATTTTTCTTAGGGCGCCAATAAGCTTCGCATTATCCCTTGGATGAAGCCCTATGGTTGGCTCGTCAAGGACGTAACAAATGCCAGTGAGGTTCCCGCCCAGCTCACACACGAGTCTTATTCGTTGCGCTTCGCCTCCTGACAATGTATCTCCCGGGCGATCCAAACCCAGGTAGCCTAGCCCCAGCTCATTTAGCAGTGCAAGCCTGGTGCAACATTCATCTAAAATAGGCCCTGCTATTTGCGCCTCATTATCCTCAAATGTGAGGGAGGAAAGGAACTCCAGGGCCTTCTCTGCACTAAGACCGGCCAAATCTCCTATGCTTAGATCATTTATCTTGTAAGCCAAGGCCTCCCTTCGTAATCGCTTGCCACCACAATACCTACAAGGCCTGCCGCTTGCGGTTCTACCAGTGCCATTGCATTTGGGACATGCGCCTGAAGTAGTGTTGAAAGAAAAAAGGAGGGGATCGGGTGCGGGAAGCCCCTCCCCGCAAAGTGGACAGAAAAACTGCTCACTGACGAACACCTCTCCATTATTAGAGCGAATCACGGCCTCCCCCTCCCCTTCTTTGACAGCTTGCTTAACGAGATCTCGTAGTTCCCTAGCATTATGAGGGCTGGCCATCGTTTCACCTATGACAATGGAGATACTGTGCTCCTTATACCTGGCGAGTTCCGGTATACCGTTGCTGAGATCAACGATTCGTCCATCTATGTCTACCTTTGAATAGCCCTTATCCCATATCTTCTTGAGCGCTTCTCTATGGAAACCCTTGCGCCGCCTAATCTTCGGTGCAAGTAGAATCACCTTTCGACCATCCAAGTCCCTGACCATCCTCTGGAGCATCTCATCTATGCCCTCTTTGGAAAGTTTCCTTCCACACTTCACACAATGGGGTTGGGATAGCCGGGCGTACAGGAGACGAAGGTAGTGGTAAATTTCAGTAAGTGTCCCCACCGTAGATCTTGGACCTGCCTGGCTCATGAATTGTTCGATAGCCACGGTGGGAGGAAGCCCCTCGATAAGGTCTGCCTCAGGCCTTTCATATAACCGCAGGAATTGGCGTGCGTAAGTGGAGAGCGATTCCACATACCGTCTCTGCCCTTCTGCGAAAATGATATCAAAGGCCAGAGTGGATTTCCCGGAACCAGACACACCTGTAACCACAACGAGCTTGTTTCTGGGGACTTGGAGCGAGATATTCCTCAGGTTATGATGGCGGGCACCAAGGATCCGAATCCCTTCAGGCGCCTTTTCCCCTATCCGCACCCGTTTAATGGGTTTGGTCTTATCCTTACCAGTCAGATAATCTTTCAAGCAAACTCCTGTAATGGAATAATTTGCTTTTGAAAGATCAGCAACTTTTCCTTGAAAGACCACTCGACCCCCGTTAATACCTCCCCCAGGACCCAGATCCACAACCCAATCAGCCTTTGCAATCACATCCATGCAGTGTTCAACGATTACGACGGTATTGCCCTTTTCCACCAGCCACTGCAAGGCAGTCATTAGTTGGGCAATGTCCTTGAGATGCAGACCCACTGTAGGCTCATCTATCAAAAGCAGACAATTGGTCTTGGGTGAGGTGAAAAGAAAATGGGCCAGTTTTAATCTCTGGGCCTCGCCACCAGAGAGCGTATGAATGGGCTGGCCAAGGCGCAAATATCCGAGTCCAATCTTGACGGGTCCCTGGAGCATTCGCACCAGCCCTTCGTGGTCTGAAAAGAATGCCACCGCCTCTTCAAATGTCATATCCAGGATCTGTGAAACATTCTTGCCCTTGTATTTGATGTCCAAGATTTCCGGCCTGAATCTCTGGCCCTTGCATGCAGGGCAAGGCAGATATAGGTCAGATAGAAATTGCATCTCCACCCGCTCAAATCCCTGGCCACCACATTCCTCACATCGGCCTCCCTGCACATTGAAGGAAAACGCAGAAGCCTTTAGATTCTTCTGCCTCGCCTGTTCACTCCCTGCAAGCAGCTTGCGGATACCATCGTAAAGTTTAAGGTAGGTGGCAGGATTGGCGCGCGGTGTTCTACCTATGGGGCTTTGGTCTACAAGGATCACCTCTTCTATATCCTCAAGCCCTTCTATTTGCCTGAAACTGCCCGGCCTCTCTGTGGATAGACCCTTTTGTCTCAATGCGCCCCTATATAACACCAGTTCCAGAAGGGTAGATTTACCGGATCCCGAGACACCTGTAATGACGGTAAGCCTATTTTTCGGAATCGAGACATCAATGTTTTGGAGGTTGTTTTCTTCAGCCCCTCTTATGTGAATAAAGGACAGGGACTCAATATCAAGCCTCTTTTTCTCGAACGACTGGCCCGGCTTCTCTGCCAGGTAGGCTGCTGTGGGAGTCTCCTTTGTCTTGAGTTCACTAGGGCTGCCCATGAAAATGAGTCTGCCCCCCATTTGTCCTGCGCCAGGGCCCAGTTCCGCGACCAAATCTGCCGCCCTTATTATCACAGGGTCATGTTCAACCACACAGACAGTGTTTTTCTGAGCGGAAAGCCTGCGCATAGTATCCACGATTCTGGAGACATCTCTGGCATGTAGACCTTTTGTGGGCTCATCAAGGATATATAAGGTTTCAACCAAGTTAGAGGCCAAAGCCCTTGTCAGCATGGCCCTAGCAACTTCTCCTCCAGATAGGGTCCTCGACTGACGATCAAGGGTCAGGTATTCTAGACCAACTGCACATAGATAATTGAGGCGTCTATAAATTTCCTGGAAAAGAAGCCGGCTTGCGGTGTCGAACCGGTCCTCCCCAAGTTTCTCCATGTACGATCGAGACTCCCCAATGGGCAAAGCGTAAAATTGGGCAATATTGAAACCATCCAGCTTATAAAGTAATGCCTCAGACGTAAACCGTGCCCCACTGCAAACCGGGCATGTGAGAAATGCCCGGTATCTTGATAGAAATATCCGTACATGGGCCTTGTAGCGCTTGGTTTCCAGCCAATCAAAAAAGCCCTTTACACCATACCACCCTCCTTTTCCAAAAAGGATTGCTTGGCGCGCTTGATCGGACAACTCCTTCCATGGTTTGTCCGTTGGGATTCCCTCAGCGTGGCAAAAACTGAGCATATCTTCCTTTTCTTCCCATGCCGCTGGTGCCTCGAAAACCTTTACTGCTCCCCGCTCGATACTTATCTCGGGATTAGGCACAACTAGGTCCCAGTCGATATCTATAACTCGACCAAATCCGTGGCACTCTGGGCATGCTCCGACCGGACTATTGAAGGAAAAAAGATTAGGGCTTCGAGGCTGCAACTGCCTATCGCAGTAAGGGCATGCGTGATTAGCCGAGTAAAGCAATGTCTTTCCATTATTTACAAAATGAATTCTTGCCTCTCCATGCCCCAGGGCAAATGCCCTCTCCAAGGAGTCAAGCAGCCTCGCTCTATTGCCTTCTGAAAGGGTCAGCCTGTCTATTAATACTTCCACCTCGTCTCTTTCAGCCACTTCTTGTATTTCCTGGATAACGCCATCTACAAAAACCCGGTAGTAACCAGCCTGAATCAAACCTTTTTTCAGAAAATGGAAATCTCCCTTTACCTTGACTGGTGCAGTGATAATGGCCCTTGAGTCCCTATTGTTGGTGAGCAGCTCTACGGCTACCAGCTCAGGAGTAGCTACAACGATGGGTCTGTCACAATTGGGACAAAAGGGGATCGCTTCGCGGTAAAACAACATTTTCACGAAGTGGTTGATTTCCGTAAGCGTGCCAACAGTGGACCGGGAATTCTTCACAGGATTTGTTTGCTCTATGGCGATTGCCGGAGGGATATTTTCGATGCGCTTCACCCTAGGTCTGGGCATTCGTTCCAAGAACTGCCTGGCGTAAGCGGAAAAGGTCTCCACGTATCGGCGCTGGCCTTCAGCATATAGGGTGTCCAGTGCAAGGCTGGATTTGCCCGACCCTGATACCCCCGTAATGGCAATGACCCTGTGAAAAGGTAAGGCTAGGTCAAAACCTTTGAGGTTGTTTTGTCTCAGCTCGTAGAGGTCTATGGTTTTCGGTCGCATAAATCCTATTTTCATTCAATTGGGTCCCAGCATCAAGATGTTTTGCACAGAATACATTTCTTTGGGCTCTGAAAGTTTTCTTGACAATGGTTTGACCTTTGGCTATCCTTGCGCGGTCAGACTGGATCGGTTATGGGATAAAGTTCTTGTCTCCAAAGGAAAAATCATGCTAGAGGTAAAAGAGGTAAGCAAGAGCTTTGGCGGCCTTATGGCCGTTTTTGAATGCTCACTTGAAGTAAAACAGGGCACCATAACAGGGTTAATAGGGCCTAATGGTGCAGGCAAGACAACCCTTTTTAACCTCATCACAGGGCACCTAAAACCTGATTCTGGGCAGATCTTTTTCCGGGGCCAAGATATCACTGGCCTTCCTCCACACCAAATTTTTAAGAAGAAAATATACCGGACATTCCAAATCACGCGGGAATTTTCACAGATGACCGTACTAGAAAACCTGATGGTTATGCCTGACGGCCAGGCTGGTGAAAAGGTGTGGAATACCTGGATCAAACCACGTGTTGTAAGGCGTCA
>CAZDVV010000040.1:6629-15031 GCA_964508875.1 uncultured Desulfobacteraceae bacterium
GAAAACGTGTTTCCCTCCCTTACAATACAAGAGAACTTTGAGATGGGGGCGTTTATAAGAAACGATGACTATAGTGGGAAGATAGCTGAAATATATGATTTGTTTCCGACTCTTAAGGGAAGGGAGAAAGACAAGGCTGGGACGCTTTCCGGGGGGCAAAGGCAGATGGTGGCCATGGGCCGAGCGCTGATGCTGGACCCAAAACTTCTGCTCTTAGATGAGCCTTCTGCGGGGCTTGCCCCTGTTATCGTGTCAGACATATTTCAGAAGATAATAGAGATTAACCAGAGCGGTGTTTCAATGATCATTGTGGAGCAAAATGCCAGAGAAGCGCTCAAGATGGCTCATCATGGTTATGTTCTTGCCATGGGGCGAAACGTATTGGACGACACGGGAAAGGCCTTGCTAGAAAACGAAGAGGTAGGCCGCCTCTATCTGGGGGGTTAGTCGTGCTAGAATTATTTGTTTATGGACTGGTGCTAGGGGGAATCATTGCTCTTGGAGCAGTAGGCCTCACTCTGGTCTATGGAATTGTAAGACTGGCAAATTTTGCTCATGGCGATCTAATGACATCAGGAGCCTACATAGCCCTTTTCATGGTGACAGGTCTGCTTTCCTGGATAGGGATTCCCGATACTATCTTTTCCCCTCTTTCTTTTGGCTTGCGTATGGTTATTGCCTTTCCTATCTCCATGGTTCTCGTAGGAATTGTCGCCATAGTTGTTGACCGAATCCTTTACAAAAAACTGAGAGAGAAAAAGAGTAATGCCGTAATTATGGCCATGTCTTCACTGGGTGCGGCCTTTATTTTGAGAATGATCATCCTCATTCTATGGGGAGCAGACTCCTTGTTTTATAGACCCGGTGTGTTAAGGCCAGCCATTGATCTGCCCCTTAATGTGAAGATTCGACCAGATCAGATATTTATTTTGGTTGCAGTGACAGTGCTAATCGTGACCCTTCACTTGTTCCTGAAAAACTCAAAGATGGGAAAGGCCATGAGGGCCACTGCTGACAATACGGATTTGGCTCTGGTCTCAGGGATTAACACGGAGAGGATAATTATCTGGACCTGGGGTATAGGAGGAGCACTTGCCGCAGCAGGTGGTATTCTATATGGTATCGATGTGCAACTGCATCCCTATATGGGCTGGAATTTCTTGATCCCCATTTTTGCAGCTACCATTCTTGGCACCATTGGAAATATGTACGGGGCACTGGTTGGTGGTTTTGTGATAGGTGTGGCCCAACAAATGTCCACTGCCTTCTTAATGCCCACTTATAAGCCGGCTGTAGCATTTGTCATCATGGTTCTAATCTTACTCATCAGGCCTAAAGGAATCTTTGGAGGGAGCAGTTAGAATGGAACTAAGTGGGATTATAGCATATTTGGTGTCCTTGGCAATTATGGCAGGGATCTATGCTGTTTTTAGTTTGGGTCTGAACATCCAATGGGGCTACACCGGGCTCTTCAATATAGGTATTGCGGGGTTTTTTTGCATTGGTGCCTATACATCGGCTCTTGTGACCACCCCTAAACCCACTGGGGTTTACGCACAATATGTACACCAGCTGTTCGGACTGAACATGCCGTTTATTGTGGGGCTGCTGGCTGCTGCACTGATGTGCGGGATCGTTGCGTATCTTATTGGTATTCCAACCTTGAGGCTAGGGGAGGATTATCTTGCAATAGCCACGCTTGGAATTGCAGAAACCTTCAGGCTTGTATTCAATAACGAGCCATGGCTGGCAAATGGTCCCAGGGGCTTGATGGGCCTACCCCAGCCACTGCAGAATCTGGTGGATCCGGGCAATTATAATTACGTGTATCTGGTTATCGTCATTTTGATAATGGTGGGGGTCTATTTCCTCATTGAGACTGGCATCCGTTCACCTTGGGGAAGGGTGTTAAGGGCCATAAGGGAGGATGAGATCTCTGCTGCTATGAGTGGAAAAGACATTTTCCACTTCAAGATGCAGTCCTTGGTCTTTGGATCAATGGTGATGGGGCTTGCAGGGGCCCTGTATGCCCATTATACCAAGGCCATCTCACCGAATGTATTTACTCCTCTGTATGGTACTTTTATTATTTGGGTCATGCTAATGGCAGGTGGAAGTGGCAACAATAAAGGTGCTATCACGGGCGCGTTTGTTATTTGGGGTATATGGATAGGCACTAAGTTTGCCACTGATCTGCTACCCTATACCCTGAAGGCGCGGGCTCCTTATATACGCTTCTTGCTGATTGGAGTGCTTCTAGAAATTATCCTCCTTTACAGACCACAAGGACTCTTAGGAGAGGAGAAACGGGTCTCCAAATGGGTTGAAGACTGACCTTTTCCAATCATAGCTTGCAATCAATGGGATTATCTACATGGCGAATAATGCCTGTCCAATAACCGATCCCCAGAGTTTCTCTGCAATCCATTCCAAATTCAGCGTAGAGGAACGCCATATTCCTTCCCTGCCTGATGACGCCGCTTCCCCACCTGCCCTTACATCGGCTCGATAAATCTTCCGTGCAGGGCTGACAGGCAAGTTGCTGATGGCCAATAAATAGGTTATGTACTTGTAACGTAGCGCATGGACGGGGGCTAGAACTGGACATGGAAGAAGAAAGTTTGCCCCAAAAAAAGGGCCCATAAAAGGGCCCTTCTTTTTTCAAATCGGTCAAGAAGGTTTCTCAGAAGACGTGCTCAACTCTAACAGTTACAATTTTCCCATTGTGATACTTCCAAATTTCAACAGGTGTTACGACGTCGCCATTCTTGTCAAAGTCGACGGATCCTGCAGCACCTTCATAGTTAATATCTTTGCCGGCCTTTAGTAGCTCGAAGGCCTTTTTGAACTCGCCGGGTTTAACAATCTCACCCGGAGGATTGGCCACAAAACGCAGGTTGTCCCGAATATTCTTGGGGGTAAGCGCTTTACCCTGCAGCTTTGTTTTATAAGCTGCCAGTCCTATTACGGCCATGGCATCGTAAGCGTTGGTAATAAAGGGCAGAGGAGGTAGCTTACCGAATTCCATTCTGTAATCGGACGAGAAAATCAGGTATGGTTCACCACCTGCGGTTCCAGGGGCAGTTCCATACTGGCCTTCCACATTCTTCGCTCCAACAGCCTTGACTATGTCAATGGATTTGGTCCCGTCACAGAAAAAGAAATGTCTGTAATGGAAAAATTCAATGGCTTCCTTCAAATAGACCTTGGCATGTTCAGGATAGCTGTAAGCACAAAGTCTGTCAGGTTTACCCGCTAAGGCTTTCTTCAGTTCAGCGGTATACGATTCAGAAGCCTTTTCGTCATGGGGAACCATGGCGATAACTTTACCGTGTCTTTTCTCGAATGCTTTCTTGAAGTTTTCTGCCAAACCCTGGCCATAAGGGTTGTTTACATAAAGGATAGCCGCGGTCTTATTGTAGGTGGCCGCAAATTTCCCAGCAACAAGGCCCTGTAAAGCATCAGAGGGGCAAGTTCTAAAGAGGAAGTCTTTCCCTTGATCTGCGGGCAAGACCGTGATAAGCGGCGAAGTGGAGGCAGGTGATATCATTATCACGCCTTTTGGGCAGGTAACTGACTCTGCCACAGGCACTGTCACGCCACTTGCCAGGGCGCCAATGATCGCCACCACCTTATCCACTTCCACCAGTTTCTTTGCAGCGTTTGTGGCAGGAATGGCCGATGTTTCACTGTCCTCATGCACTAGTTTGATGTTAAAGCCAGCAGCGGCCATCTGCTTTCCGGCCAAAATCACACCATTTTGGATATTTGGGCCAAACTCTTTTAAAGGACCTGTGTGCGCCAAGAGTGTTCCGACCTTAATCTCCTGGGCAAGGGCGCCGGAGACAAAGGCTACGCAAAACAGTAATACTGTTACGATAACGGCTAACTTCTTCATAACTACCTCCTTTCTAAAATATTTTTACTGCCCTATTCTCCCAACAAAATCCAGATATAGTGTCAAAAGGAGAGGATGTCAAGACTCGATTTTGACTTAATTTCCCGACCTCAATATGATATTAGGGATTATAATAGAAAAGCGCGCAGGATCAAAATCCTTATTTCTAGTCGGTGTGGAAATGTTCTTGGTTGACAGTGGAGTGGATTTCGTTAAATTATACTATATTGGTATGGATTTGTTGCAAGAAGCGTTAGCCCAAAAGAATAGTCGATATGATGGCATAGGGTGAGGCAAGGAGATGAAACTTTCCACAAGAAGCCGATACGGTACAAGGCTGATGATTCAGTTGGCCAAGAATTATGGTAAAGGCCCTTTGCAGATCGGGGACATCTCGCAAAGGGAGGGAATATCTGTAAAGTACCTAGAACAACTGATAATTGCCCTCAAGAAGGCGAAATTGATCAAGAGCGTAAGGGGCCCAAAAGGGGGGCATAGCCTAACAAAGTCCCCTCGCAAGATCACTATTGGGGAGATCGTAAGGGCAGTCGAAGGACATACTGAACTTGCTGATTGTGTAACAAAGCCACAACTGTGTGACAGGTCCGATTCTTGCCCCACCAGGAACGTTTGGGAATCCGCGACAAAGGCCATGTATAAAGAACTTGATAAAACGACCCTCTGGCATATGATAAAAAATTCTCCGAACTGAGAGGAAACTGGAGAAAGGTCAACCAAAACCCTCTGAAACCCTGTTCTTGATCAATTACGCCCCCTGGTAATAGCACGCCGATCTGCCTTGATTAAGGTAAGCCCTTCCGTCCGCGACGCTTTTCAACCAGGAAACTATTGTGGTCACTTTTTTGGATGGAAAAACATGGCTTCATCTTGTATGAGTGTCAATGGCCGTGGGTTTGATGATAGAGGGGTCGTCCGGGAGAGATTTAAATAATTAGGGGTGCAAGGGTATGGAAAAGGATATTGGCATGAAGTGGTTCAAAACACATTGTGGCCGCATGGACCATGGTGGCTGTGGCCTTTTGGTGGGAGTCAAGGATGGCAGAATAGTGAAAATAAAGGGTGACCCAAAGGGTTTCCTGAACAAGGGCTACCTATGCGCCAAAGGGGTCCATTCTGCTGACAAGCTGTACAGCCACCACAGGCTAAAAGAGCCGCTGAAAAGAGTGGGGGCCCGGGGGAAAGGCAAGTGGCAAAGGATTTCATGGGATGAGGCAATACATCTGATCTCAGAAAATCTCACTGGAGTTCGGGACCGTTATGGGGCCAGAAGTGTGGCCTTTTGCCAGGGAATGCCAAAAGGGCTTGAGCATTTTGTACTCATAAGGCTCGCCAACATCTTTGGCTCGCCAAATGTGGTTGCCTCTCAAGATGTCTGCCATGCACCTAGAGAGATCAGTGGCGTTCATACATGTGGATTTTATCCTGTTGCGGATTTTCACCACCCAAGCAAACTGGTGGTGCTGTGGGGTAGCAACATAGCCGATACCAATGAGGAAGGAGAAATATGCAGCCTACTTTTTAGGCAATTGAGACAAGGTACAAAGCTTGTGGTAGTCGACCCGCGGAAGACCCCCCTTGCAGAAAGAGCAGACCTATGGCTACAACTACGACCCGGTACAGACCACGCCCTAGCTCTTGGCATTCTCAATGTCATAATGGGCGAGGAACTGTACGACGAGCAATTTGTGCACAAGTGGACATACGGTTTCCAAGAGCTAAGAGGGCACGTGAGCAAGTTTAGTCCTGAGGCTATCAGTGAAGCCACATGGGTGGATGCAGAGAAGATCCGGATGGCAGCCAAAATGATGGCTCGCCAGAAGCCCATGACAATTCAGTGGGGAAATCCTATAGAGCACACACAAAACGCCTTTCATGCATCACGGGCTCTTCTGTGCATCATGGCGATTACCGGAAACTTGGACGTACCTGGCGGTAACATCCATGCTCGCGAGCCCAAGATCATGCCGCTGGGTCAATTTGTCCGTGCTGATCTTATTCCGAATAAACGAAAAGAGATGATCCATGCATATCACGGGGCAATACCAAGGCTAATGACCGTGCCCCCTGCCTATTTTAGAAAGGCTGTGTTGGATGAGGAGCCATACCCTGTAAAGGCTGCTTACATTCAATGTGCCAATCCTATGGTGTCATGGGCCGAGAGCAAGATGACCTATGAGGCATTAATGAAATTGGATTTCATCGCCATATCAGATCTGGTGATGACCCCTACTGCCTCTCTTTCTGATGTTGTACTGCCTGCTGCCACCCAGTTTGAGTTCAATGATATTGGGCATTACGGTCTAGGCCACGGAATCATCCTGTCACGTCCAAAGATTGTTGATCCCCCTGGGGAGTGCTGGCCTGACATAAAAATCCTGAACGAATTGGGCAAGGCAGTGACCGATCCCACCCTCTGGTTTGAGGATTACGAAGAAATGCTGGATATTGTCTTAAAGCCGAGTGGCCTAAGATACAAAGAATTTGTGGAAAAGGGTTATCTTAAGGGTGAGGACAACTTTCAGAAATACCTTGAAGCAGGGTTCAAGACTCCCACAGGAAAAGTTGAGCTCAGACTGAGCAGGGCCGACGAATTGGGTCTACCAGCCTTGCCCGATTTTGAAGGGCCTCCTGAACAAACGGATGATGCCTACCCATTGGTGCTGACAAGTGCAAAGAGCCCTTACTACCTCCATTCTTCCTACAGATGGGTAGAGAGTTTAAGAAAAAAAGAGCCAGATCCTTGTGTATTTTTGCATCCTCAAACCGCTTCTGAATATGGCATCAGCACAGGCCAGAATGTTCTCGTGGAAACCCGCAGGGGGAGAATAACACAAAAGGCAAAGTTGACAGAAACCGTTCATCCAAAAGTGGTTTACGTTTCCCATGGATGGTGGATGGCAGAGGAAAACAGGCATGATTGGAAAACATACAATGACAATATGCTCACTTCTGTAAAAGAAGTTGGCAAAGAGTTCGGCACCCCGAACCTTAAGGGGGTAGCATGCAGAATCGGGCCACCTTAATGCGTATTACTGCTCCTTAAAAGTTCAAATTCGACCGGCCCTTACATATGGCCAGTTCAAACCCATGCTTGGGAGCAACATCCGATTGCTGGGGGCTATGGCAAAAACTTCCTTGAATTTGGCAGCAGAGATGGATTAATATATTGACTATGTCGGGGCGTGGCGCAGTCTGGAAGCGCACCTGCTTTGGGAGCAGGGTGTCGGAGGTTCAAATCCTCTCGCCCCGACCAGTAAAATCAAGGGGTTAGGTTATATAGCCTGAGTCCTTTTGTAGTTTTGGGGACCACTTATTTATTCTTTCTTTCGCTTCTTTGATCCTGCCTCTTCATCATCGCTGAAGGCGTCCTTAAGTAGTCTGGACTGTCTATTGAAGGCCTCTCTTGGGTTCTCAGGATTTTTCATAAGCGATATTTCCTGGGTTATGAGACGAGCAATGTTCAGGATGTGTGCTTCACGCTTTTTGGACTCTCTTTATAGCGGGTGATCTCTATTGATATAGATAATAGTTCCCTCAGCCATGCACTCAGGGCCGTCTTCTCCTAAGTGGTCCAAACAACATGTGACTCCCATGTCACCGAATCTTAGCCTTCTCACCACAGCATTTGGAGTGGCAATTCTAAGGGAAGGCCTTTCTTCTTTCCTAGGTTCTATCTTTTCAGGCTCCGATGATCCATCTGGTTGCGTGTCCATTTCGTCATCTGCTAGTTCTATATCTTCTATATTAGGTTCCTCAGACTCTTCCTTCGGCCTAGGACTCTCTACCCCGGCTTCTCCCTCCCCTTCTTCTCTTTGTTCTGCAAAGGGAACCACTCCAAATGGAGAGAATTCTGGGTTTCTAATAAGGGCACGGTGTATCCGCTCCAATGCCTCTTTTAGCGCCCGACTCACCCGTCGGTTTTCTCTTGCTGAAGCCAGTTTCTCATAGGCCTTTTTTACCTCTGCCATGATCTTTTCCATGACCTTGAGGAAGGCTTTGTATTGAGGGGAATCTTCAATAAACCCGGATCGGTCACTGGTAAGGGGAAGAAAGTCCACGTTGATCTCTCCCCTGATCCTAGTAGCAGCCTTTCCCCAAGAGGCCATGTCAAACAGTTCGCGTTTGACAGTAACCCCTTTTACCTTTATTTCAATGCCCATATCATCTTTGGATGCCTTTGATGCAGGTAATATGACTATTTCTCCATGCACGATCCCAAACTCTGTGCCTTCCATAACAGGTATGCGATTACCGGTATAGATTCTAGGCATAACCCGGTAGCCGTTAACATAAACAGCAAAGTCTTTCGCTCGTATAGGCACACCCTCAACTATTTTTTCGATTACGTCTTCAGGTTTGAACGATTTTTGCAGATTTATCAGCCTAACGGTAGTTCCATTGCCTCTTTTGCGATCGGGTTGAAGGCGGGTAAGGGGTATTCGCCAAGATCTCTTTTGCTTCATCCATTTTTCTTTGTCAAAAA
>CAZDVV010000041.1:0-14818 GCA_964508875.1 uncultured Desulfobacteraceae bacterium
AAAAAAAGCTCCTTGCCGCAACCGCGACAAGGAGCTCAATTCTAAACTGGATACACACATTCATAATAGGAAGTTCACTCAGCTCCTATGATTACATTCCTAAGATCAAAACCCTCAAGCATTTACCACATCAAACCACGTCTGTGAAGCTTTTATTTCTCTTCCTTTTCTTCTTCCTGGTTTTGAGATTCATCTGCCTCGTTTTGCGCCACCCTGCCTTCTTTGTCACTCGTTACACCCTCTTCTTTATGAGCTTCTTCTACCTTTTGTGGTGGTGTCTCTTGGGTTGTGGCTTCAGGCTGAACCTGTGGCTTAGCCTCACCTTTGATCCTCTTCCTTTTCTTCTTCTTCCTTTCTTCTGCAGATATTAGCTGAACAATGGAAATAGGTGCGTTATCTCCCTTTCGGTTACCCTTCTTGATTATTCGCACATACCCACCTTGCCTGTCCATAAATCGGTCTCTGAGCTCATCAAATAGCCTATGGGTGACTTGCTTGTCCATTATATAAGCAAGGGCCTGCCGTCTAGCATGGAGATCACCTCGTTTGGCTAAAGTTATCATTCGCTCGGCAATTGGCCTAAGATGCTTCGCCTTGGCATCAGTGGTTTCTATCTGCTCATACTTAAACAAGGAGGTAACCATATTCCTAAACATGGCTCTCCTGTGGCTAGAATCCCTTCCCAGATGTTTTCTTGCCTTCCTATGCCTCATTTCTTCTTACCCTCATCTTTTGCTTCTTGAGCCTTCTCACCCTCTTCAAAGCCCTCTTGAGATTCTTCGGGTTTGGGTGGCACTTGAAAGTTTTCTAGCTTCATGCCAAGATGAAGCCCCATTTCTTCCAGGATGGACTTAATCTCATTCAATGACTTACGCCCGAAGTTCTTGGTCTTTAACATCTCGGCCTCAGTCTTTTGCACCAACTCGCCTATGTAAGTGATATTTGCATTTTTAAGACAATTGGCTGAACGTACCGAAAGTTCCAGCTCTGAAACGGGCCTGAAAAGATTTTCGTTCAAGGGCTCCTCTTTTTCCTCTTCTTCCTCTTCCACCGGCTCAGGTTCTTCTTCAAAATTAATGAATGGGGTCATTTGTTCCTTAAGAATCTTTGCAGCGAATGCCACAGCGTCCTCAGGTAGCACGCTGCCATCCGTCCAAACCTCCAATGTCAATTTATCATAATCCGTAATTTGACCGACCCTAGCATTAGTTACCACATAATTAACCTTTCTTATCGGCGAAAACACGGCGTCCACTGGAATGACCCCTATAGGTGTGTCCTTGCTCTTGAGCCGCTCAGCAGGCACATAGCCCTTCCCTAATCTTACCACCATTTCTATGTTCAGCTTGCCCTCTTTATTTAGAGTCGCAATGTGCTGCTCCGGGTTCAGAACTTCGGCCAATCCATGGGTATCAATGTCTCCAGCCCTTACTTCACCTTCGCCTTCCTTAGAAAGATGAAGCGTTGCCTCTTCCACATCCAGCAGCTTAAAACGGACTTCCTTCAGGTTCAATATTATATCTGTTACATCCTCCAGCACACCAGGAACGGTGGAAAACTCATGCAACACACCATCAAACTTTACTGATACAATTGCTGCACCTTGTAAGGAGGATAACAAGATCCTCCGAAGGGAATTACCAATAGTAATTCCAAAGCCCCTTTCAAGGGGCTCACAGGTAAATTTGCCATACGTGTTGGAATAGGAATCCTGATCGATTTCTATCCTTTTTGGCTTTATAAGCTCTCGCCAGTTTCTTGCTTTTAGATCGCTCAAAAGAGGCCTCCCATTATCTGACGTCTTTTTTGTTCTGTTATTATTCTATTCCTCCCAAACTCGCACCAAAAAGAAAGTAAAACACAAAAAGGCTTATTTAGAATACAACTCAACAATGAGCTGTTCTTGAATAGGCATTGTCAGGTCTTCTCTGCTTGGCAGTGCCTTGAACGTGCCACGGAACTTCTCCTTCTCTACCTCAATCCAGTTTGGGATACCTCTGCGGACAACAGTCTCCATCGCTTCGACGATAGGAGGAACATTTTTACTTTTTTCCCGTACTTCAACCACATCACCAGGTTTCAAGAGATAAGAAGGAATGTTTACTTTCTTCCCGTTGATCAAAAAGTGATCATGTCTCACAAGCTGCCTTGCCTGATTTCTAGAGGACGCAAATCCCATTCGATAAACAACATTGTCCAACCTTCGTTCCAACAATAACAACAGATTGGTACCAGTGATCCCTTTTTGGCGCTCGGCTCGTCTGTAATAACCTCTGAACTGGGTCTCTAAGACCCCGTAAATCCTCTTGACCTTTTGCTTTTCCCTCAATTGTAATCGGTAGTCAGAATATTTGCCTCCCCGCCGCTGGCCATGCTGGCCCGGGGGATAAGGCCTCCGCTCAAAGGCGCACTTGTCGCTATAACACCTGTCGCCCTTCAAAAACAGCTTTAAATTTTCTCGCCTGCACAATCGACAGACCGAACCTCTGTACCTAGCCAATAGTATTCCTCCTGGATCGTGTGTGTCTTATGACTAAACCCTTCTCCTCTTGGGTGGTCTGCATCCGTTATGGGGTATAGGGGTAACATCCCTTATTACGCTCACCGTAAACCCTTCCATTTGAAGAGCCCTTAGTGCAGCTTCCCTTCCCACACCAGGGCCTTTTATCCGCACCTCTGCCACCTTCAACCCCTGTTCCATGGCCTGCTTTAGGGCATCTTGCGCAGCCATTTGCGCTGCGAAAGGAGTGCTCTTCCTTGAACCCTTGAATCCCACTCGACCCGCGCTGGACTGGGCTATCACATTGCCATCGTTGTCAGTAACAGTGACAATAGTATTATTAAAGGTAGACTGGATGTGAATAATACCCGTTGGCACATTCTTTTTTTCTTTTCTTGCCTTTCCTCTCTTACGACCTGCTTTTGCCATTTTTCTTCCTTAAACTAGTTATTTTTTCTTCTTGCCCATAACAGCCCTGCGAGGTCCTTTCCTTGTCCTCGCATTGGTGCTGGTCCTCTGCCCTCTCACAGGGAGCCCCTTTCTGTGCCTCAAACCCCTATAGGCCCCAAGATCCATAAGCCTTTTTATATTCATGGAAACCTCTCTTCTGAGGTCCCCCTCCACCTTGTACTTTTCGTCAATTATCTTACGAATTGCCGTGATCTGTTCACCTGTAAGATCATCGGACTTAGTATCCCAGTCTATGCCCGCTTCCGTAAGAATCTTTTGGGCGGAGCTCCTGCCTATGCCGTATATGTAGGTCAGGGCTATCTCTATCCTCTTACCTTTAGGTAAATCTACTCCAGCTATTCTCGCCAATTTATGACTCCTTCAACACTATGACGTTACTTGCTTCGCTCACAATTGAGTTAAAGATTACCTCTTTCTGTATGGCTCAATGAATCCTCACATCACAGTCTACCCCTGCCGCTGTTTATGCCGAGGATTCTCACAGATGACCCTCATAACCCCCTTGCGGCGAATAATCTTACACTTATTACATATCTTTTTTACTGAAGGTCGTACTTTCATCCCGTTCTCCATCAAATCTGGGTTATCTAGCTGTGCAATAGTATTTTATCTCTCTTCTTTGTGCCCTCTATATATAATTCTTCCCCTGGTAAGGTCATAGGGAGAAAGTTCCACAACAACTGTATCTCCCGGCAATATTTTGATAAAATGCATCCTCATCTTTCCAGATATATGAGCCAACACACGATGCCCGTTCTTCAGCTCTACTCGGAACATGGCATTCGGTAACGTCTCAATGACAACACCCTCTACCTCAATCCCTTCCTCTTTTGCCATAACTACCTCGAAGCGACAGTGGGTTTCCTATAGAGCCTGGCAGCTACTTAGCCCTGCCAAAGCCCTTCTTCATAAATCCCTCGTAATGCCTCGTTAACATATGAGCTTCAATCTGATTCATCGTATCAATGGCCACTCCTACGACTATCAGTAAGGCCGTACCACCAAAATAAAATGGAACGTTAAGTTTGTAAATTAGGATCTGAGGCAAAACACAAATCGCTGAGACATAAATAGCGCCAAAAAAGGTAATCCTCGTAAGCACCCTGTCAATGTAATCTGCGGTATTTTTCCCGGGTCTAATTCCAGGAATAAATCCACCATATCGCTTCATATTGTCGGCTACATCAACGGGATTGAAGTGTACAGCAGTATAAAAGTAACAAAAGAAAAATATAAAAATCACATAGATCAAAATGTAAACAATATGGCCCGGGGCCAGAAAATTTACCACCGTCTGGAGCCAAGGTATCTGGCGCACATTCAGGAAATTGGCTATGGTAGCAGGGAACATGATAATGGACGAGGCAAATATCGGTGGTATAACCCCTGCCGTATTTACTTTCAAGGGCAAGTGGGTGCTCTGGCCACCATACATCTTCCGCCCCACCACACGTTTGGCATACTGAACCGGGATCCTTCTCTGTCCTGTCTCCACAAATACTATCACGCCCACAACCGCAATCATTAGGGCCAAGATTATTATCATGAAAAATGGTGTAAGCTCGCCTGTGGACATCAGCCGGAAGGTATTTGCCACAGCCGTTGGGAATCTCGCCACTATTCCAGCAAATATGATCAAGGAAATGCCGTTACCAATCCCCCTCTCTGTTATCTGCTCGCCAAGCCACATGAGAAAAACTGTGCCTGCGGTAAGCGTTATCATAGTGAGGAGTCTGAAACCCCATCCTCCAACTGGGACCACTGCGACACCACCTGGGCTGGACATCCTTTCCAGACCCAGTGCAATACCAAAGCCCTGCACTATGCATAGAAGAACTGTCCCATATCGCGTGTACTGCGTTATCTTCTTGCGCCCTTGTTCCCCTTCTTTCTTCAGCTTCTCGAGGTATGGGACCACAACAGCAAGCAGCTCCAGGATAATGGCCGCACTGATATATGGCATTATACCTAAGGCCATTACCGACATTCTCCGCAGTGCGCCTCCCGAAAACATGTCAAAGAGCCCAAAAAGGGTTCCCTGCCTTGCGCCGAAAAAGGCTGAAAGAGCGGCTCCGTCTATTCCTGGAGTAGGGATATGGCATCCAAGACGATATACCGCAAGCATGAAAAAAGTAAAAAGGATCCTTCTCTTCAGCTCCGGTATCTTTGTTATATTTTGAAAGCCGGCTATCAACTATTCTTTCCTTTCAAAAAACCTTTACAATACTGTTGTATTTATCTCCTTCACGTGTCCCTGCTACAGGAGTTCCACCCTTCCGCCGGCTGCCTCGATCTTTTGCCTTGCCGAAATGGATGCCTTGTGGACCTTAACAACAAGTGGCTTCTTAACTTCCCCGTCACCAAGCAGTTTCACTCCCCCATGCAGTTTCTTAACAAGGCCAGCCTCACGCAGCACTTCTACGTCAACCGTGGTATTCGCGTCAAACCGATCCAGGTCCTTCACGTTGACCGTTGCGTATTCAACGCGGAAAATATTGGTAAACCCCCTTTTGGGAAGCCTTCTATGCAATGGCATCTGACCACCCTCAAAACCAGGAGCAGGGCCCCCGCCAGAGCGGGCCTTCTGTCCCTTGTGGCCTCTGCATGAGGTCTTGCCATGACCTGATCCGGGTCCTCTTCCTACCCTCTTTTTCTTTTTCCGTGAGCCTTCAGCAGGCGCCAATTCATGAATTCTCATATCCTTACCTTATGCCTCTCCGATTTCTACCAGGAATGAGACCTTTTTAATCATTCCCCTTATGGCAGGAGTGTTCTTCAGTTCAACGGTCTTATGAAGTTTAGTCAGCCCTAGACCTTTTAGAGTCTCTCTGATCTTCCTGTTATAACCTATCCCGCTCTTGACAAGTGTCACTCTTATTTTGTCTGCCATGGTGCCTACCCAAACCACCTAAAATAGAATTACTTCAATATCTCCTCTAATGCCTTATTCCGCCTTTTACCTATTTCCTCGGGACTTCTTAAAGACCGCAATCCCATTATTGTTGCCTTTACTACGTTATGGGGATTATTGGAACCGAGGCATTTCGTCAGAATATTCTGAATCCCGACGGCTTCAAGCACGGCTCTCACAGCGCCACCCGCAATAATTCCAGTCCCAGGCCTTGCGGGTTTCAGCAATACCCGGCCTGACCCCCATTTTCCAATAACTTCATAGGGAATGGTTGTATCTGCGAGTGCCACAGGCTGCATGTCCCTTTTGGCCTTCTCAATTCCCTTTCGAATGGCCTCAGGGACCTCATTCGCCTTCCCAAGTGCACTGCCGACAGTGCCCTTGCCATCCCCTACCACAACAATAGCACTGAAGCTGAAACGCCGTCCACCTTTCACCACCTTTGCAACGCGGCTAATGTGGACAACCTTTTCTGTGTACTCAACTTCTTCCTGTTCTCTGTACAATGAATCTCTCCCCGCTATCATACCCTGTTATTTTTCTCCAATGCAAATTTCCCAAGTTTTATGAGCTTAAAACTCTAGCCCGCCTTCACGAGCAGCCTCGGACAAGGCCTTGACCCTGCCATGATACAAGAATCCATTCCTGTCGAATACGACTTTCTTTATTCCCTTTCTTAGGGCACGTTCAGCAATTTCCCTTCCAACGATGGCTGCGCCCTTCATGTTTGAACCATCATTGCCTATCTTTTCCCTTATACGTTTCGACACAGAGGATGCTTCGACCAGTGTCGTTGATGTGGTGTCGTCAATTATTTGAGCATATATGTGTTTAAGGCTCCTGAACACGCACAGCCGCGGGCGTTCGGGCGTACCTTTTACCTTTTTCCTAACGCGCTTCTTTCGTCTTAGTCTTGCCTCGGCCCTATTGAAGGATCCCATTTCCTATCCTCTCTGCCACTTCGTTATTTGGCTCCGGCCTTCCCGGCCTTGCGCCGAATCACCTCATCCTCATACTTGATACCCTTACCCTTAAAAGGCTCCGGAGGCCTCAGGGCCCGAATATTCGCTGCGGTTTGTCCCAAAATCTCTTTATCGACCCCGCTAAGGGTTATTTTGTTTCTGTCAACCTTTGCCTCAATTCCCTTGGGCAATCTAAAGTTAATCGGGTGAGAATAACCAAGGTTAAAAACTACCGTGTCTCCGCTCACCTCAGCACGATAACCTACTCCCACTATCTCTAAATTCCTCTCAAAACCCTTGGTTACACCAGTTACCATATTGTCCAGCAACACCCTGAAAAGCCCTTGTAATGCCCCCGCTTCTTTCTTCTTGCGGGTGTTTTCCACAGAGACCTCGATTTTGTCTGAATTTATGGAAAGCTTGACTAAAGGATGAACCTTTCGTCTGAGCTCACCCTTTGGCCCCTTTACCACAAGGACATCATTTTCCATTTTCACCTGTACCCCTTGAGGTATGGGCACAGGGCGTTTTCCAATCCGGGACATTCAAAAACCCTCCGCTTGTTCCCTTATATGCTGCTGTGTCTTATCAAAACGTCTATGCTCTCTAGTATCTAAAAGTAGATGAGCCACATTATTACCAAACTGAGCACAGGATCTCTCCACCCACCTTCATTCTCCTAGCCTTTTTGTCAGTCATTATGCCTTTGGAAGTGGAGACAATGCTGATACCATAACCGTTTAGCACCTTTGGTATATCGTCATAGCCCGCGTAAACCCTTCTGCTTGGCTTGCTCACTCTTTTTAGGCCCTCAATCACAGGTCTTCCCTGCTCGTCGTATTTCAAGAAAATCCTCAAAATCCCCTGTTTACCATCCGGCATGACCCGAAAATTCTTGATATACCCTTCTGACTTTAAAACCTTGGCCATGTTAATCTTCAGTTTTGAGCTAGGTATATCCACGGACTCATGTGATGCCCTCTGGGCATTCCTGATCCTTGTCAGCATATCAGCAATGGGATCGGTCATTGTCATGCGTTTTCTCTCCGACTCATATATTAAGTTACTAGGCTGTTAGGCTGAAGGGAAGCTGTCTTCAGCCTCCCGCCTAAAAGCCTAACACCTTTGGTTCTTACCAACTCGACTTTATCACACCAGGAATCTGACCAGTGGAGGCCAGCTTTCTAAAACAAATCCGGCAGATTCCAAATTTTCTCAAGAACGCCCGGCTGCGCCCACAAAGGGGGCAGCGATTGTATCTTCTGGTAGAAAACTTTGGTTCCCTTTTTGCTTTGATTACTAGTGCTTTTCTTGCCAAAACGTCCTCCCTGCATTACCCTCGAAAGGGCATCCCCATGGCCTTTAACAAGTAGAATCCTTCCTCATTTGTCTTAGCAGTGGTAACAATGGACACATTGAGCCCCTTTATCTTGTCCACTTTTTCATAGTCCACCTCAGGGAATATTATGTGCTCCTTAATTCCAATGGTACAATTGCCCCATCCATCAAAGACATTTGGGGAAATTCCCCGAAAGTCCCTAACACGGGGCAGGGCAATATTGAATAGTTTGTCCAAAAAATCATACATCCGGTCTTTGCGCAAGGTAACCATACAGCCTATGGGCATTCCCTGGCGCAGCTTGAAACCAGCTATGGAACGTTTGGCTTTTGTCACCACTGCCCTCTGGCCGGCAATCATGGTCAGCTCTTCAACACCTGAATCGAGGAGCTTGATATTCTGTATTGCCTCACCAAGGCCCATATTCAAGACAACCTTCTCCACCCTGGGCACTGCCATAATATTCTTGTAGCCGAACTCCTTCATCAATGCCGGCACAACTTCATTGTAATATTTCTCTTTCAACCGAGACAAAAGGTTCCTCCTCGTTACTCCTTTTCAACGTTTTGCATCTGCGGCAATTAATCATCCAATGACTCACCGCATTTCTTGCAAACCCTGATTTTGGTTCCGTCCTCCAGGCGTTTGTGCCCGATCCTCGTTGGCTCGGTGCATTTGTTGCATACAATCATCACATTGGATATTCGTAAAGGGGCCTCTTTTTCAATTATCCCTCCTTGCGCCGTCTGGGGACCAGGACGTGCATGGCGCTTGACCATGTTGACCTTTTCCACCAATACCCGTCCCTTTTCAGCATCCACTTTCACGACGGCCCCAATCTTTCCCTTTTCCTTTCCTGCTATTACAATGACTTTGTCGTTTTTTCTTATCTTGGGTCGTTTCTTTGCCACTTCATATCCCCCAAACAAAAACTCACTGGCAGTGTCTTAGCAATCAGATCGGGTCAGCTCCTCGACTTCAGAGCACTTCCGGTGCCAACGAGATTATCTTCATGAATCTTTTGGCTCTCAGTTCCCGAGCCACAGGACCGAATATTCTAGTACCTATGGGCTCCCGCTGCTGGTTGATTAAGACAGCGGAATTATCGTCAAATTTTATGTATGAGCCATCAGAGCGCCTTACTTCCTTGGCAGTCCTAACTATCACTGCACGGACCACATCACCTTTCTTGACCTTGGAGTTAGGAAGGGCCTCTTTTACCGAGACAACAACAATATCCCCAAGGCTGGCATATCTTTTCCTCGTGCCTCCAAGGACCTTTATGCAAGAGAGAAGCTTTGCTCCAGAATTGTCAGCTACCTTTAGTCTAGTTTCAGGTTGTATCATTTTCTATGCTCCAACAAATCTTGCGCACCAATATTTTTTGCAGAACGGTATTACAAGCAAATAGGCTATGATTCTATGTTAGCCTTCTCAATTATCTCAAGCACCTGCCACCTCTTCCTCTTGCTAAGAGGCCTACTCTCTATGATTCTAACCCGATCCCCTATAGAGCATAGATTCTTGGGATCATGAGCCATGTATTTGGATCTTTTCCTAATGTACTTTTTATAAGTGGGATGTTTTGTGAGCCGTTCTACCAAGACCACCACGGTCTTATCCATTTTGTTGCTCACCACGCTGCCCACCAATCTTTTTTTTACGCCCCTCTGTGTCGCCATACAAACCTCTCAGATTTACCTTCCTTCAGCTATCTGCCTTTCACGAATAACCGTTTTTACTCTGGCCAGATCCTTCTTTGTTTTTGAAATAATCGCGGTGTTGCCAAGCTGACCCGTGGCCTTCTGGAACCTCAGATTGAAGAGTTCCTGCTTGAGAGACCTTTCCTTTTCCAACAATTCATCCGTGCTCAACTCGCGCAGCTCACTGGCCTTCATATCCTTACTGTCTCCTGCTCACAAATCTAGTTGGGAGCGGCAGTTTGTGTCCAGCCAATCTGAATGCCTCAGCAGCCACGTCTTCTGCCACTCCTTCCATTTCATAAAGAATCCTTCCGGGTTTTACCACAGCAACCCATCCCTCGGGAGCTCCTTTGCCTTTACCCATTCTGGTCTCAGCAGGTTTCTTGGTGATGGGTTTGTCAGGAAAAATCCTGATCCAAATCTTCCCACCCCTTTTCACATGCCTCGTTATGGCGATACGAGCAGCCTCAATCTGCTGAGCCGTCAAACGACCGCATTCTAAGGCCTGAAGACCATAGTCACCAAATTCCAAGGTGCTTCCCCTGTAGGCCTTTCCTTTTGTCCTGCCCTTCTGTTGTTTCCTATATTTTACTTTTTTGGGACTAAGCATGAAAAAATCTATCCTTTCCTTTCCGGTAAGATTTCGCCCTTGAAAATAATAACCTTTACTCCAACCACACCATACGTGGTAAATGCCTCGGCAAATCCATAATCAATATCAGCCCGCAGTGTATGAAGTGGTACTCGTCCTTCCCTGTACCATTCTCTACGTGCCATCTCAGCTCCACCCAACCTGCCAGCACATGATATCTTTATCCCTAGGGCCCCAAATCTCAGGGCAGAGCTAACAGCCTTTTTCATAGCCCTTCTAAATGCCACTCGTCTAACCAGTTGAAGGGCCACATTCTCAGCCACTAGCTGAGCGTCCACCTCGGGTTTTCGGACTTCCTGGATATCAATAAAGATCTCTCTGTTTATCCTCTTCTCAAGTTCCCTTTTGAGGTTTTCTATCTCGGCACCTTTTTTACCAATTACGATGCCCGGCCTTGCGGTGTGGATACGAATCCTGATCCTATTAGCCGCCCGCTCTATCTCTATCTTGGATACACCCGCCTGGTAGAGTCTATTTTTTATGAACTTCCGTATGTTGAAATCCTCTACGACGAACGTCCTATACTCTTTTTTTGCGAACCACTTAGAATCCCAGGTCCTATTGATCCCTAACCTCAATCCGATAGGATTTACCTTTTGTCCCAATCCACACCTCCATTCACGTCAGGATCATAGCCGAAGGCCGGTAGTCAGTCTTCAGCCTAACTAGCTTATGACCTATTTTTCATCCAGTATAACTGTCAAATGACTAGTCCTCTTTCTGATTCTCGTTGCCCTTCCTAAGGCTCTTGGCCTAAACCTCTTAAGAGTTGGTCCCTCATCAGCATAGATTCTCTTTATGTACAGATTGTCGATGTCGACATTGGCGTTTTGCTCAGCGTTGGCCACCGCTGACTCCACAACTTTCTTTACAATACGGGCTGCCTTCTGAGGGGCAAAGGTAAGCATATTGAGTGCCTCTTCAACCCTTTTCCCCCTGATCTGGTCCATAACCAACCGGGCCTTCCGTGGTGATATCCTTACATATTTCGCTACAGCTCTTGTTTCCATGGCCTTACTTCTTTCCCTTTAACCTGGACTTCTTGTCTCCAGCATGACCATAAAAGGTTCGAGTAGGAGCGAATTCCCCCAGCTTGTGGCCTACCATGTCCTCTGTCACAAAAACAGGCAAAAACTTTCGCCCATTATGAACCGCAAACGTAAGCCCCACAAACTCGGGTATAATAGTAGATCTTCTGGACCAGGTCTTGATTATTTTCCTGCTCTGAGTTTCCCTGGCCTTGCGCACCTTTTCCATAAGATGTTCATCAACAAACGGACCCTTTTTTAGTGACCTGGGCAAAACTTCTCCCTCCTACACCTATTATTTTTTTATTTATCAGTTCAGCAGTTCGGAGTTCTGCGGTTTCCTTTCCCCCTACTTTCTTCTCCTCACGATCAGCTTATCACTGGGTTTTCTCTTCCTTGTCTTATAACCTTTGGTGGGCACTCCCCATGGAGTTACTGGATGGCGCCCACCAGAGGACTTCCCCTCGCCTCCTCCATGTGGGTGATCAACCGGATTCATAGCAACTCCTCTCACCTTGGGCCTGCGCCCCAACCATCGGTTTCTACCCGCCTTGCCAATGGATATATTTTCATGATCCAAATTACCCACTTGCCCAATAGTAGCCTTGCATTCGAGTAATATCATCCTTACCTCGCCGGAAGGTAATTTTACCTGGGCATACTTCCCCTCCTTGGCCATCAGTTGACCATAAGCTCCCGCACCTCTCACGAGCTGACCCCCATGGCCAGGATATAGCTCAATATTGTGCGCATGCGTACCGAGAGGTATCTCTCTCAAGGGAAGTGCATTTCCAGTTCTCACCTCAACACCACTACCTGATATCACCCTGTCTCCCACTCTTAAATTGTTGGGAGCCAATATGTACCGTTTCTCTCCATCAAGATAATGAAGCAGTGCGATATGAGCAGACCTATTGGGATCATATTCAATAGCTGCCACCTTAGCAGGAATTCCGTCCTTATCCCTCTTGAAATCAATTATGCGATACTTACGCTTCTGTCCTCCACCGCGGTGTCTTGCAGTAATGCGCCCCAGATTGTTCCTTCCTCCACTCTTGGTAAGAGAAACCACGAGAGACTTTTCTGGCTCTTTCTCTGTTAGTTCCTCAAATGTTGAGTAGGTCTGGAACCTTCTACCTGGCGATGTTGGTTTTACGACCTTGATTCCCATGCCTTACTCCACAGAAAATTATACTCCCTCAAAAAACTCTATGTTCTCGCCCGGGGCCAGCTTAACGATAGCCTTTTTCCAGTCAGGCCTTTTGCCAACCTTGAGGCCCATACGCCGTTTTTTCCCTTTGACGTTAACGGTTCTCACTTCCAGAACCTTGGTCTTCAGAAGTGCTTCCACAGCCTTCTTGATCTCGATCTTATTTGCGTTCTTGTGTACCTTGAAGGTAACTTGATTGTGGAGCTCCTTCTGGAGATTGGCCTTTTCCGTAATATGAGGCTCTATTATAACACTATAGATGTCCACGGCTAAGCTAAGACCTCCTCTATCTTCTTGAGAGCAGGTTGCTCCACAAAGAGATTATCGTACTTCAAGACATCATAGACGTTAATGCCTTCCCTCCTCATGACCTTTACCCAAGGGACATTTCTTGACGACTTATCCAGGTTAACGTCCAGGTCTTCTGTCACAATGAGGGCCGTCCCAGTCTCAAATCTTTTCATGACCTCAACAAAGGCCTTGGTTTTGATTTGTGGCAAGCTAAAATCATCTATGACAATAAGCTTTTCATTCTGTAATTTGTCCGTGAGAGCCATTCTTAATGCCGCTTTCCTCACCTTCTTGGGCACCTTTACCACATACTGCCTTGGCGATGGCCCGAATGCGACCCCACCACCCCTTCTAGTTGGAGAAGCAGCAGAACCCACTCTGGCCCTTCCCGTGCCTTTTTGTCGCCAAAGCTTCCTGCCTGAAGCCTTCACCTGAGAGCGAGTCTTTGTGGAAGAGGACCCGGCCCTCTTGTTTGCCAATTGGCTCACAACAACCTGGTGTAGCACGTGTTTCTTTATAGGTACGTTGAATACCTCGTCGTTTAGGTCTATCTCACCGACCTTCTCCCTGTTTAGGTTGTATACATCCACTGTTGCCATCTCTTCCTCATTAAAGGCCATTCTAAGCCTTGCGGATTTCAATCAAACTATTCCTGCTGCCAGGTACAGCACCTTTGACAACCACCACGTCCATCTCCGGCCTCACATCAATGACCTTGAGGTTTTTCACCGTTACCCTCTGGTTTCCGTAGTGACCTGGGAGTTTCCTTCCCTTGTGCACCCTTCCAGGTGTAGCACTGCATCCAATGGATCCGGGTATCCGGTGAGACCTAGAACCATGAGTCTTTCTCCCTCCAGAAAACCCCCATCTCTTCATCACGCCAGCAAAACCGCGGCCCTTGCTTGCACCTGAGACATGAACAGTATCACCGATATTAAACACATCTGCCTTGATAACTTGCCCAAGTTCAAAAGGCTCTGGATCGTCCACACGGATCTCCCTTAGCACCTTAAAGTAGCCAGCGCCTGCCTTGTCAAGGTGGCCCTTGAGAGGCTTGTTGACCCTAGATTCCTTCTGAGGCTCAAATCCTATTTGAATTGCGTTATACCCTTCCTTGTCCACGGTTTTCTTCTGTGTAACCACACAAGGGCCCACTTTAAGAACCGTCCCCGCCACACTCCTGCCTTCATCCAGGAAATACCGCGTCATCCCTATCTTCTTGCCTAACAGTTTATTGACCATAGTCACTTAGCCCCGCACTGTTTCACTACACTCTATTCGCTCTTTTTGCCCCGAAGCCCACAAGGCGCACAACACATTTCACGTGATCCCTATGTAGGGCCACGCACAGTTTCGTGGCACGAAGACCTCTGTGGGCTAGAGCTTAATTTCCACGTCCACACCCGCAGCAAGGTCAAGCTTCATGAGCGCATCAACCGTCTGCTGAGTGGGTTCCAGGATATCCAGAAGCCTTTTATGGGTACGTATCTCAAATTGCTCTCTGGATTTCTTGTTTACATGTGGTGATCGCAAGACGCAATACTTGTTTATCTCGGTAGGGAGAGGGATCGGACCGGCAACACGAGCTCCAGTCTCTCTAGCCGTCTCCACGATCTCCAGGGCGGCCTGATCAAGGAGCTTGTGATCATATGCCTTAAGCCGGATCCGTATTTTTTGATTGGTCAGCATTCCCTCATCTCCCTTATTCTATGATTTCACTGACAACACCTGCACCCACCGTCCTACCACCT
>CAZDVV010000042.1:0-2840 GCA_964508875.1 uncultured Desulfobacteraceae bacterium
CAGCGCAGGCTGCGGGCAAGTAAGAATACTACTGATACATAGGCAAGGGTTTGATACTGAATAGATAAAGGCCATTGAGAGTCAAAGAGATCACCAGCGAACATAACCCATTTTTCAAGAAGCTCCTAAAGCTCAAGACTTCTCGGGGTATAAGAAAGTTTGAGATTGCCCTTTTGTCAGGGGAGAAGAATGTGAGGGAGGTTCTCAAGGAATTCCGCAGTAAATGTTTGGGCGTCATTACCTTTTCTCTGGAGCTTCTCAAATCTCTGCCCCTGGAATCAGACCTGCCTGTATACTTGACGTCCCGGAAACTATTTCAACAGCTCGATTTCCACAATACGAAAAATCCCATCTTGATCATAAAGGCTCAAGCCTTTGACCAGTGGACAGAGCAAAGCGCTGACAAGGGGTGCATCCTTTTTCTTCCATTTCAGGACCCTGCAAACTTAGGTGCGGCGATACGATCTGGGGCTGCCTTTGGTGTCAATACGGTCGTAGTTTTGGAGGAAGCTGCTCATCCGTTTCACCCCAAGTCGCTGCGGGCCTCAGGCAGCAGTATTTTCAGAGTACGACTGAAAAAGGGGCCATCCATAAGTGACTTGGACACGCACCGACTTCCTTTATTGGTCCTTGACCCGCAGGGCAAAAACATAAGCCACTATGAATTCCCTGATTCATTCGCACTAGTGGCTGGCTTGGAGGGGCCGGGAATACCCGAGGCCTTGAAAGGGGCCGAATCACTGGCGATCCCCATCAGGCAAGAGGTTGATTCGCTCAACGCTGCATTGGCCATAGGCATAGCCCTTTATCAGTGGCGGATTTCGCAAGAAAAAAGAGGTGTATTGTAAGCAATACAAGGCTAGATGGGGCTAGAGGCATTAAGAGACAGTTTTCTTACGGCTTCTTACTAAGAGGGCTATTGCGGCCCCAACCAATATGATGGTGGCCAAGAATTGTCCCGGACTCATTTCGCTACCAAATACGTGTCCTCTATAGTCGCCTCTAAACCTTTCAACAAAAAGGCTTGCGTTGCACTCCAGGATCAGGTACCAAAGCAGGATCTGTCCTTCGAACTTTCTTCTTTTTCTTAACCATAAGACCACGATCAAGACAAGGAGATCGGTTATCAAATAATATATCTGGGTTGGGTGTAATGCTGTGTGAAGGGGGGCAACGGCTGTGGCATGATGGAACGTAATGGCTATCGGCCCATCAGTTGGTAGTCCGTATGAGCAGCCTGCCAAAAGGCATCCTATCCTGCCAATAGTGATTCCTAGGGCCGCGGGTGGAGCCCACAGGTCACCAAGTCGCCAGCAATAACCGCTCCTTAGCCCTGAATATGCAAAAAGGGCCAGGATACAACCCACGACTCCTCCCCAAAAGACCATTCCTCCGTCTACTATTTTCCACAAGGGCTCTAGACCTCTTGAAAATCTCTCCCAGTTGACCGCTACATACACCATTCGGGCTCCCACCAAACCACCTAAGAGTATGAAAAGCCCACTGCGAAGCCCTTCTTCCAGTGCAAGCCCTTCTTTCTTGAACAAAACCAGACCTGCAACAAAGCAGGCGAGCAACCCAAGTGCAACAAACACTCCATAGGAACAAAGCGTTAACGAGCCTATATGAAGTAATTCAGGATACATTGCTCGACCTATGTGCCATGATGACGTAAATCGCAAGAAGGCAAGTACCTATGGTGATGGAGGCATCAGCAATGTTGAACGCAGGCCAATGGAACTTTCCTATGTAAAAATCCAGGAAATCGACCACCTTTCCCAGCCTCAACCGGTCCATTACATTACCCGCTGTCCCCCCAAGTATTAGTGAAGATCCAAGGCCATGGAGCAGAGTCTTGTCTTGGACTTTGAGGTACCAGAGAATCAAGATACCCATTACAACCAAGCTGATTGCGGTTAGGAGTATGAAAGGCAGGGGATGGCCCGGTCGGTTCATCAGCCCAAATGCCATACCTCTATTATGAATGTGGACAAGATTAAGAAATCCTGGAATGACCTCGATGCTCTGAAGTGGGCCTATGTATGAAGCCACAAACAGTTTGGTCAGTTGGTCAAGGCAAAATACCCCGGCAGCCGGCCAAAAAAGAAGGTGGAGAGTTCTGTCCAATGCCACTATTTCCCAATCTGGCCGAGTGCGTCCACACACCGTTTGCACAGGGTGGGATGCTCCTCGCTCTGTCCAATGGTATTATCGTGAACCCAACATCTTTCGCACTTGGGCGCAGTGGAGGCCGAAACCAGTATTTTCAGCCCCGGAATCGCCTCACTCAATTGCCCCCCCTCCATATCATCCATGGAGATGAGCTCCACAGAGGAGACAATAAATATTGATCGGAGCTCATCTGCATAAGGGGCCAATTTCGCCATCAATTCTTTTGAGAGGCCCAGCTTCACAGTAGCATCTAAAGAATGGCCAATTTCCTTGTTTTTTCTTGCCTGCTCGAGTACTCTAGTCACCTCTTTCCGGACAGATATTATCTCTTCCCATCTGGCCGCCAGTTCAGCATCCCTGTATTCTTCTCTCACCGGCATGAATGTTACCATGTGTACGCTTTCAGCTCGCCTGTTTCCCTTCATATGTTGCCATATTTCATCAGCAGTGAAAGACAGCACCGGGGCCATGAGCCTAACCAGGGTCTCGAGAATTTCGTTCATGGCTGTTTGCGCGGATCTGCGGGCCATAGATGTCTTTGGTGAGGTGTAAAGCCTATCCTTAATGATATCCAGGTAAAACGATGACAAATCCAACACGCAAAAGTTGTGGAGATTGTGGTATACGACATGAAACTCAAACTTCTCATATGCCCTCAGAACTCTGGC
>CAZDVV010000042.1:2940-5325 GCA_964508875.1 uncultured Desulfobacteraceae bacterium
TCAGGAGATATGACGTTTCCGGCTGATTTGTGCATGGCCTTGCCCTGGCCATCAACTACGAATCCGTGGGTGAGGACGCTTTTATAAGGCGCTATTCCTCGCGTGCCCACAGAACAAAGGAGGGAACTATGGAACCAGCCCCTGTGTTGATCACTTCCTTCAAGATATAGATCAGCAGGACTGTCAAGGTAGTCCCTTTTTTCCATTACCGCAGCATAACTCACTCCAGAGTCAAACCAGACGTCTAGTATGTCAGTTTCCTTCCTGAATCGATCAGCACCACAGTTTGGGCATTTTGTTCCGGGGGGGACCAATCCTTCCTCAGATTCTGTGAACCAAACGTCAGCACCAGATTCTTCCACCATATTGCTTACGTGGTCAATGATATCCTGGGATATGATCACTTCACCGCATTCCCTGCAGAAAAATACTGTTATGGGAACTCCCCATGCCCTTTGCCTGGAAATACACCAGTCAGGACGGTTCTCTATCATGCTATAAATTCTGTCTCTGCCCCAAGAGGGTATCCAATTTACCTGATTAATGGCCTGAAGGGCCTTCCTTCTTAGATCGTTTCTTTCCATGGAGATAAACCACTGCTCTGTAGAGCGAAAGATAACGGGCTCTTTGCATCTCCAGCAATGGGGATATTCATGGGTGATATCTTCCTGTTTTACCAAGACTCCTAATTCATCCAATTTCCTATTAACATGATCATTTGCATCAAAGACCTGCAATCCCGCAAAAAAGCCCACGTCCTCTGTGAATTTACCCTCATCATCTACTGGAGAATAGGTATCTAGGCCATATTCAAGCCCGGTTTCATAGTCTTCTCTACCGTGGCCTGGGGCAGTGTGAACACAACCTGTTCCAGCATCCAGCGTGACATAAGGGGCAAGAACAAGCACAGAAGGCCTGTCGTACAAGGGGTGCTTTGCCTCCAGTCGTTCCAAGTCTTTACCCTTGAAACTGGTCAGCACATTGAAATCCGTTATACCAAAAGTGTCCATACACACATAAAGAAGACGCTCGGCCAAGATAAGGACTCCATGCTCTTTGGTTTCCACTGCCACATAGTCGTATTGAGGATGCAGGGCTATTGCCAGATTGGCCGGCAACGTCCACGGAGTGGTGGTCCAAATGAGCACAGATACGTCCTTGCCTTTTAGAGCCGAAAACTTCTCTGATAGGTCAGAAATCATAGGGAATTTTACATAAATGGAAGGCGAAGTGTGATCCCCGTACTCAACCTCTGCCTCGGCAAGGGCCGTCTTGCAATAGATACACCAGTATATAGGTTTTTTGCTCCTGACCAAGCTGCCGTTCAAGGCGAATTTGCCAAATTCCCTGATAATGGTGGCTTCATAGGGGTAGTTCATGGTGAGATAAGGTCTCTCCCATTCGCCAAGTACTCCCAAGCGTTTGAACTCCTCTCGCTGAATGTCAATATATTTTTCAGCGTAACGCCGGCAGTATTGTCTGATTTCCACCTGACTCATTTGCGCCTTCTTGGCTCCAAGCTCTTTGTCCACCTTATGCTCTATGGGCAAACCGTGACAATCCCAACCAGGCACGTAAGGGGAATCAAAGCCAGCCATTTGTTTGGATTTTATTATTATATCCTTGAGTATTTTATTGAACGCTGTACCCATATGAATGTGGCCATTTGCATAAGGAGGGCCATCATGGAGCATGTACTTGTCCCTGCCTTTTGTGACTTCACGAATCTTATGGTATAGTTTGATTTCTTCCCATCGCTTCAAAATTTCGGGTTCCTTCTTAACAAGATTGGCCTTCATTGGAAATTGGGTGTTGGGAAGATTGAGGGTCTGTTTGTAGTCCATGTGTAACTAGCCTCCAATTCAATGATAATCAGCCAAATTAACAGATAACCATAGTCAAGTCAAACGCAATGTAAGGCGTTGACACCGGCCAGGTTTGCAAGTATTAAATGGATATAGATAATTTTCTGATTTGCCCGACCACGGGATTGCGTGGTCCAGCACAGACAGGTTGCAGCAAATTAACACGAGAGGTGACATAATGATTAGAGCAAGATTGGCATTACTTGGTGTTTTGTGTGTTTTTATGACTAGTTGTGTTTACCTGGGTTTTTTTGCGGCCGGCACAGCAGCCGGGATAGGCGGATACAAGTATCACAACGGTGTGCTGACAGTGATATATGAGGCCCCTTACATGGAAACCTGGGAGGCAAGCCTGACGGCTGTTCAGGAAATGGGGCTCCGAATCATCAAATCAGCTCATGACCTAACCACCGGAACCATAGAGGCAAAGCGAATCGATAATAAGTCTGTCACCATAAGGGTGGAGTATAAGTCTTCCAAAGAGACAAAGGTTGGTATCAGGGTTGGTATCTTTGGCGAT
>CAZDVV010000042.1:5425-14762 GCA_964508875.1 uncultured Desulfobacteraceae bacterium
TAGCTAGGTCCTGATACCAAGTTGCTCAATCATATTATGGGCAAAGTGGATGATATAGTTCCTTTGCTCTTCAGTGCAATATCCTGGGCATGAGCACCGCATGGATTTGAGGCTACGTACATAGAACTCCAACTTTATCCAGTGATCCCCGAGTTCTACAGCAAATACGTGGGGCTGGCAGTCGTGATGGGCATATTGCACTGAGCTCAAGAGGTCATCGGGAATCTTCACCCAGAAGATCTTGCTTAAAGAGGATCTCATGGCGTGTTCGCCAAGGAATCCCGTGATTTTCTTCATGTCAGTGGTGGAGATTTCGTCAATAAGATAGGCCCGCATGGCTTTAATCCGTTTTTTCCTCTCGGTCTAATCTGGTACCGTAAACAGAGGCGTCAACTATCGCGTAAATCCACACCACTAAAAATGCAATAATAATGGCATAAAGCCGAGAGGGGTGATAATCCCTGAACGCGCTAATGATACCGTCCGGATCAAACGAATAAGCGTGAGGGTTTTGTATCATAAAGTTGAGAATGGCATATAGATCTACAAGCAGGGCTACAAACAACCCTAATGTGATAACAAGTAGCGCAAGTCCTTTCTTCAGATCATGGTTGAGGACCTGACCTAATCCTGGTATTACAAGGCCGGAGCATAGTGCTGAAAGAAGTGCTTTCTTCATACAAGGCAATATATCCGGAGGTGATATTGGTGTCAATAGGCCCTTCTGGTTTCTGACTGCTATCTATTCGCAAGTCCCCCTCCCCCCCAAGGCCTGTCTGCTGCTGACAGGGAGAAAGTGTGGGTGAGGGGGGAGAAACCAAAGGTTGTGGAAGTAGACACCAGCTAGGTTAACGAAAAAGGAGAGGAGGTTATGAGACGTCACTTGTTTTCGGTTTTTTTGGTAATTACTATTTGTACCCTATGTCAGCCTTGTTTCGGAGCACAGGAGATGGTGGTAGACAGATTTAGTATTAATGATGAGGGAAAGCTTCCCAGTGGCTGGAAATCAAGAAACAATGATCTTACAGAAAAGGCAAAGTTAGTGTACAAGGTAGTGGTAGAAGGGGACAATGCATATCTAATGGCTCATTCCAAAGGGGAAGCTATCCAGTTAGGCAAAGAGATAGAGATTGATCTCAAACAATTCCCAGTGCTCAAATGGAGGTGGCGTGTTGATAAGCTATGTCAGGGAGGTGATGAGCGGTATAAGGACACAGGAGATAGCCCTGCGGGCATATACGTGGTTTTCCCCACTTGGAAAAAGTGGAATCCCAAGGCCATTAAATACGTATGGAGTGCCAGCGATCTTCCCATTGGCGCTGTCACCAAAAGCCCCTATGCCTCTGAGACCAAAATAATTGTCTTGGAAAACAGGAACTCTCCATTGGGAAAGTGGGTGCAAGAGGAAGTTAACGTGAAAGATGGTTACCAAAGATTTTGGGGCAAGAAATTAAAAAAGATAAAACTGATTGGTTTGATGACAGACTCGGACAACACAAGGAAGGAAGCAATTGCCGCGTATGATGATATCGTTTTGCAAGGAGAGGAGCAGAAAAGGTAAGTGGCAACGATGGGAGACATAAAGCGTCTTGTGCACGTTAACATTCCATTTTCCATGCTTGCTGGCCGATATCTAGAAGCCTTTATTGGTTTTAGGCTAAACCCTGAAATTGGCCTTGACGCAGCGACGCTTGATAGTGTCCCCGTAAAGGAGTATGAGCGGGTGAAAAATAAGTTGTCGGATGCCAGGCTCAAAGTGACCCTTCATGGGCCATTCATAGACATGTCACCCGGCTCACCTGATGATGAGGTATGGGCAGTAACAAAGAAACGGTTCGGGAAGGTTGTGGAGATAGCGCGTATTTTTGGGCCCGAAGCCGTGGTCCTTCATGCTGGCTATGACCAGAAACGCTATGGGTTTGTGCACGAGAGGTGGTATGAGCGGAGCTTGAAGATGTGGCGCTGGATGGCGCAAGCCCTTGGTGAGGAAGGCATCTTATTGTGTCTCGAAAATGTATATGAGGAACGTCCCCAGTATCTTCTATCACTTTTTGAGCAACTGCAAGAAAAGGGAGTGAAGTTTTGTTTTGATACTGGTCATCATACGGCATTTGGTAGGGCTCCGCTAAGGGACTGGTTAGACGTGTTGGGCAGGTATATCGGACAGCTTCATCTCCATGATAATAGTGGCGGGATAGATGAGCATCGGGCCATTGGAAGTGGGTGCATAGAATTTGGCCTGTTGTTTGAGTGGCTGGGTGAACACTTTGCTGATCCCCCGATTATTACCCTCGAACCTCACAAGGAAGAAGATTTATTGCCAAGCCTCCAGTGGCTTGAAAAACATTGGCCTTGGTAACTAGGCTTGGGCAGGGCAATCGGCATGATATTTGTTTGACATTTGACCCGCTAAGATTTACCTAGTCATGATAACTTGTTTGCTTGGCGCGAATACTTTTCGGTTTTTGGAGGTTTGAAAATGGTCTTGAATGATACGGAGATTTCGAAACAGATTATAGAAAGCTACACTGACAAGCTATTAAGTGCCCTGAGCCTGGATGTGGCGCTTGTAGGCGCGGGACCTGCAAACTTAGTGGCGGGTTACTATTTGGGCAATGCAGGCGTGAGGGCCGCAATCTTTGAGTCAAAGCTTGCTCCCGGAGGTGGAATGTGGGGTGGCGGCATGATGTTCAATGAGATAGTGGTCCAAGAAGATGCATTGGAAGTTGTAAGGGAATTGGAAATAACCACTAAGCAGAAGGGCAGCGGCTACTTTACTATGGATAGTGTGGAGGCCACCTCCGCAATCATATCCAAATGCCTAAAGGTAGGTACAAAGGTGTTCAATCTGGTAAAAGCCACCGATGTATTATTCCGGGAAGAGGATGGCGCTCCACGGGTCTGTGGGCTCGTATTGAGCTGGTCGCCAGTGGAGAGCTTGGGTCTCCATGTGGACCCTCTAGGAATTGAGGCAAAATTTGTTGTGGATGGAACAGGGCATCCGGCTGATATCTGTCATATAGTAGCGAGAAAGATGGAGGTTAAGCTTCGTACTAAGACAGGAGCTGTGGTGGGAGAGATGCCTCTATGGGCAGAAAAGGGTGAACAGTTTACCGTGGAAAACACCCGAGAGGTTTTCCCTGGTCTATATGTTGTAGGCATGGCTGCCAATAATGCCTTTGGTGGACCACGCATGGGTCCCATATTTGGTGGTATGCTGCTGTCAGGTAAAAAGGCGGCAGAGGAGTTAATCAGGAAGATTTAAGGGCGAGGGTTCTTGGGGGAAGAAGAGACCAAACGAATGGAGTCAACGGGGAATAAGGGCTTTTCTTCAGCTCTGGGCCTCCCGGGCTGGTATTTTCAGTGACTTATCCACGGGGGAGTTCAGCCCCCTCCGCATCCCAACCCTCAGGGAAAACCATCCTGAGGGCTGGCTGCGGTTTCCCCCATGCATAAGCCACGAAAATACGAAGCCCTCCCGACAGTCGCTTCAGAAAACCCTTATTCCCCGTTGTGGACGTTTACATGAAGTTAGTTCAGGATATCCACCTATATTGCTTTACTCCAGGCCCCTTTGGTAAAGGGAATGATCCCTTGGCCATGGTAGAAGCACAGATTCGTGGCGGCGCAGATGTTATTCAACTGCGGGAAAAACAACTAAGCAAGCGGAAGCGCCTGGAATTGGGATTGGAGGTCAGGAAGCTCACTCGGGCCCATGATGTTTTGTTCATAGTAAACGATGATGTGGACCTCGCAATCATATTGGATGCTGACGGTGTTCATCTAGGGCAGGATGATATTCCGATTCAGTTTGCTAGACCCTTGATGGGCAACAAGATCATCGGAGTGTCCACCCATTCCTTGGAGCAGGTGCGAGAGGCGGTGCGGGCGGGGGCAGACTACATAGGTTTTGGCCCCATATTTGATACGAAGACAAAAGAGGATAGGGAGCCGCTCGTAGGATTGAACCTCCTCTCTAAGGTAAGAGGTATCTGCCCCATCCCTTATGTGGCTATAGGAGGTATAACAAAGAACAACCTCTCGAGCGTCATTGATGCGGGGTGCAGTAGAGTCGCAATCATTTCCGACATTCTCCTAGCAGACAATATAGAGCAAAGATGCAGGGACATAAAGAGCAGGCTAATCACGAAACATTGATGGACCACCCTTTTGCAAGGTCTACGCCCACTGTGGAAAGGGTGAAAAGGCTTTTTGATGTGGTGGACACAGAGGATGTTGTGGCAGTGCTTATTAATGCTGATCCCGATTCCATGGCAAGTGCAATGGCGTTGAAGCGCCTTTTTTGGAGAAGAGTCAAAAGAGTATCTATCTATCACATTAATCCCATTCGCAGGGCCGATAATCTGGCCTTTGTGAGGCACCTGAGAATTGACCAGCAACCAATTAGTAAACTTTCACCCTCGAAAATAACCAAGTGGGCGATTGTGGATTCGCAGCCCCACCATAATGAGCAATTTGCTCCATATCCTTTTGATATTATCATTGACCATCATCCTGTGGGTCCAGAGATAAAGGCCCAATTCGTGGAGATAAAGGAAGACTATGGGGCCAACTCCACAATCATGACAGAGTATCTGAGGGCCGCGAAGATCAAGCCATCCCCGCGATTGGCCACTGCGCTATTTTTTGGAATTAAGACAGACACTGATAATTTCGTTAGAGAATCCTTGGCAAATGATGTAAATGCCTTTCGCTATCTTTATCAGTTTACTAATATGAATATTATAAAAAAAATTGAGTCATCAGAAATGACTCGTAAAACCCTTGCAAGCTATCAACTGGCCATTGAACGGGTCAGGATTTTTCATAATACAGCAGTTGTATACATGGACGAAGTCCAGGATCCTGATATCCTTGTTATGATAGCAGATTTTTTCATGAAGCTTGCAGAGGCCACATGGAGTATCTCTGCAGGTATCTGGGATGAAACACTGATCGTGATTTTTAGAAATGCAGGCTTTAGAGGCAATGCGGGGAAGGTGGCGGAGAAGATATTTGGACACATGGGTGGTAGTGCAGGGGGGCACAAGGGCGCGGCAAGAGCAGAGATTCCCCTTGAGATCATCAAGAAGCAAACAAAAGGTGGTGACATAGAGAGGTTCTTGCTGAGTACCTTTCGAGGAGCCCTGTAGACAGAAAGGTTTTCTATGGCAGTTGAGATGAAGCAAATCAGTGAAGGGTTGATTAAGGATGTCAAGGCTCTAATAGAGAGAGGGGATGAAGAAGCCCTTGCGAGCCTCATTGACGAGTTGCGTCCTGCTGATATGGCGGATCTGATAGAGCATCTAGATCATGAAGAACGCCTTTTTATCTTTAAGATCTTGGAGCCGGAGGGTGCCGGTGAGGTACTGGTGGAAATCGAGCCCCCCATCCAAGGTCGTCTTCTCGAAGATCTGGACAACGAAGCGCTTAGTGAAATCGTTCAGGAACTGGAGTCTGATGATGCGGCCGATGTGATAGGTGATCTCCCTGTTGAGAGAGCACGGGAGATAATTAAAGGTCTGAAAGGTGAGGTTTCCGAGGAAATAGAGAAGCTCCTGCCCTATCCAGAGGATACGGCAGGCGGAATAATGGCCTTAGAGTATGTGGCGGTTAAGGCCGATTCCACTGTCCAAGAGGCGATTGAGGTTATCAGGGAAAAGGGCGAGGAGGTTGAGAATCTGTACTACCTCTGGGTAGTGGACGATGATGATCGGCTCGTGGGTGTTGTCTCCCTTAAAGATTTGTTGCTGGAGCCAAGGGAGCGAAAGATCAGCGAGATAATGAATCCTAATGTCATTTCGGTGAATGTCCATGCAGACCAAGAGGAGGTAATTCAGCTTGTCAAGAGATACGACCTGGTAAATATCCCCGTAGTGGATGATCATAATCGCCTTGTGGGACGGATTACCCACGACGATGTCATTGATGTTATTGAGGATGAAGTGGACGAAGATATGGCCCTCATGGCAGGTGTTATTGATCAGGAAATTACAGAGGAGTCAGCAATAAAGATTTCAAGGGCAAGGCTGCCATGGCTCATAGGGGGGATAATTGGGGAGGTTATCTCTGCACTGATAATAAGTAGGTTTGAGTCTTCTTTGCAAAAAATAATTGCCTTGTCTTTTTTCTTCCCCGTGATAATGGCAATGGGGGGTAACACCGGACAACAGGCAGCGATCATAGTGGTCCGTGGTCTGGCTACTGGGGACATAAGCCTCATGAAAACGGGGAGAAGACTCCTAACTGAGTTCAAGGTAGCGCTTGGAAACGGAATAATTTGTGGAACGCTATTGGGTCTGATCGTGGGTACGTGGCTTTCTAACTATGAATTAGGGGCTGTGGTGGCGGTGGCCTTATTGGCTGTTATGATCAATGCAGGCCTCATTGGATCTGCGATCCCCCTGGCATTCAAAAAAATTGGGGTAGACCCCGCGCTAGCAACCGGCCCTTTTGTCTCCACCTCCAACGATATTTTCGGATTGCTAATCTACCTGGTTTTTGTAACCACCTATCTAAAAATGAGTGCATAGTGATAAATATCGTGTGCCTAGGCTCTGGGGCCGAGCTTCAGTGCAAAGGCAAAAAATGGCCGCCGGTAGCCCCTCAAAATTTGGACTAAACCGGCGGCCAAAATCTAGTAGCGCTTTATAATTAGCCCTTGATGATCCTCGGGATCATCATGTGATTGTGAGGACATATGGATTTGGGGTTCTGGTATACGCAGCCCGCAAATGCAGCGATATACTTTCTTAGATTGGGGAGAAACACTATCTCATCTACAAATCCCCTTCTAGCACAGTATATGGGCCTGGATTTTTCATAGTATTCCTTGGCCAGTTGGTTCATTTTGTCTATTACGGGCTGCAATGGCCTCCCCGCTTCTTTCTCTTTTACCAGCCGCCTGGCAAAGGAAGCCACCGCTGCTGTTTCTCCATGCATGACATAGATTTCGGTTGTTGGTGTGCCAAGGGTGAAGGCATTATGATTGTTGGCTGTAGGCCCACCCATGATGTAATGGGCTGCTGCCGTTCCTTTACGAAGCACGATACACATCATGGGTACGTCAGTCTGCTCAATCGAATAAATCAGGGACTGTCCTAAGCCCAAGAGTTCTGCCTTCTCAGCAATGTCACCCACGTCGATCCCCGTAGTGTCCTGAAACCAAACAATGGGTATGCGGTCGCGGCCACACAGTGTAACAAATTCGTTCATCTTGATTAGTCCTTGGCGGTAAAGCTTTCCGCCGATGCCAGGATAGGGGGCGTATTCAGGGTAGTCTTTACCTAAGAATCCCTGCCTGTTTCCTATAAAACCCAGTAGAAACCCGTTAATCTTAGCAAGACCGGTATACACCTCGGGACCATAGTCCGGTTTGAATTCCATGTGCTCACTGTTGTCAAAAATTCTGGCCAGGACTTCATCAAAATTATAGCTTCGCTTTTGGTTGAACGCCACGATATGATTTATATCCTCAGCCGGAAACTTGGGTTCTTTGGGCTCAGCAACCCTAAAAAAATTGGGATTATAAGCGGGCATCATATCCATATATTTTTTTAATGCATCCAGTACCTCAGTTTCGGTATCGTATACCTCCTTGAAAAAACCCGTTTCATTATAGTGGATCTTGACACTGCCAGGAGGTGCCTGTTTGAAGTGCTTGGTTGCTTCGATGATTTGCTCAGCCCCTTCTTCATCAAAGTATCCCTTGGGACTCATACCACTCACTATACCCCCTCCGCCTACGGCGATATTTGCGTCTTTGTGGGCAATGAGCAGTGTGGGGCTTATGCCCTGGTAGCCTCCTCCGGCAGGATTTGTGCCATATATGCCCGCAAGTATTGGAATACCCAATTTTTCCAGTTCAGCGTGTCGGAAAAATGTTGTGCCGTTTCCTCGCCTGTTTGCGTAAACCTCTTCTTGTTCGGTTAGTTTTACTCCGCTGCAGTTGACCAGCCATACCAAAGGGACTCTGAGTCTCTTGGCGATATCTGTGACCCGAAGCTGGTTATCCGCCTGGCCTGCTATCCAGGCTCCAGCGAGGACCTTGTTGTCAAAGCCGATCACCACGGCCCACTTGCCGTTGATCTGGGCAAGTCCATCCACCACACCGGTTGTACCTTCTTCGTTGAACTGGGGGTTATAAAGGGTATGGAGCGGACACCATGTTCCGGGATCAATGAGGTATTCTATTCTTTCCCATATGGTCATCTGTCCTCGCTTGTGAATTACCTCAGCCGGTAGGCCTGCATTCTTAACCTGTTCAATAGCCTCTTCCACTTCTTTTTCGATTTTTCTTATTTGCTCTACATTGTCCTTTGTGGATTCCCTCTGTTTTTCACTAAGACGTTTCCCTATGGGAGTCATCTTTTCAAAATACGGTCTCATCAGAACCTCCTTGAAACATGCCTCAAAAGTTAACGGTTAGCCTTTCGAATTCCCAATTGATCAAGAGCGATTATCCATTTGCAGATGTTGGAGGACCCTTCCACTATTTGGTAGGCCGGTGCATCTCGGTAGTACCTTGCCACAGGATATTCAGTTGAATATCCGTAAGCGCCCAGGATCTTCATGGCAACACGTGATGCCTTTTCTGCTACCTCGCCTGCCAAGTATTTGGCATGTGCGACCTCAAGGGTGTTTCCTAATTGTCCCTGATCCTTTTGCCAGGCCGCCTTGTAAACCATCAAGCGGGCCGCCTCAATTTCTGCTGCTATTTGAGCAATAAGGTCTTGGTTCATCTGAAATTGTCCAATGGGCTTTCCAAATTGCTCTCTTTCCTGGCAATAAGAGGTGACGGCTTCCAAACATGCCTGGGCAATCCCTACGCCTCCGGCTGCCGCAGAAAGCCTGGTCTGGTTGAGGGAACTGAAAACTATCTTTGCGCCATCTCCTGGTTTTCCCAAAATATTTTCTTTGGGGACCTTGGTGTCCTCGAGATATATCTCGCCTGTGGGCGTTGATCTGGTTCCCATTTTGTCAAGTTCTGTAGTGCTAACTCCATTGAATTTTTTGGGCTCAATAACAAATGCGGAAAGTCCCTTACCTTTGGCCTCTCTGTCTGTGTAAGCATAATAGATGAGGACATCTGCTATTGGGGCATTGGAGATCCATGTCTTGGAGCCATTGAGGAGCCAGTAATCGCCCTTGTCAACCGCTGTGGATTTCATGGCCATTACGTCAGAGCCGGCATTAGGCTCGGTTATACCGAAACCTCCAATATATTCAGCTCTGACCAGCTTGGGAATGTACCTCTTTTTAATCTCTTCAGAGCCATACCTGTAAATGGTGTAAGCGCAACCTAGCGTTTGCATGTTGATCTGGACCCGAAGAGAAC
>CAZDVV010000043.1:0-2401 GCA_964508875.1 uncultured Desulfobacteraceae bacterium
GTGATTTTGATGAACTGCCGACGTGTGAGCTTCATGGGACTTCCTTTCTCCTAAAGGTTACTGTTTAACAGAAACACCTTCACGGAACATTGCCGGCAAAAAACCTGATCTCGCTGTTACACTAAGTATTAACGTCCGCCTCACCGGGGGAAAGCTCGAAGCTCCCAGTCCTAAAGAGATGGTAGTTCAATGTGATGGTCAAACAGATAGAGCAGAAGAAACAAGGAAATGTCCCAAGGGCGGTGAGTTTTGGTTAGAGGAAGGGTCAACATTTACTCCCTGTTGTGATGAGCGAACGAAGATATGTCGCCCGAGGTTAGAAGCTGATCATATCCAAACCAAAGTTACGAAAGAACCGGGGCATATGTCAATAGAAAATCTATTATGTCGGTATTAATATAAACCCTTTTCCAGGTATGGACTAACCGCCGATAGAAGACATTTCTCCTGGAAACAGGTGAGAGCTATCCTGGAGGAGACCGTGGGCCTTGGGTTTAAGAAGGATGGCCTTCTGGAAGATTGATGCCAATTCCTCGTCTGTCGCCCCTGAGCGAATGGCGCTTTTTATGTCAATTTCTTTGTCAGAAAGCAAGCATGGCCTCAATTTACCTTCAGCAGTAAGTCTCAAACGGTTGCAGGTTGCGCAAAAATGATTTGTCATGGGACTAATGAAGCCGATTTCGCCCCTTGCTCCAGGAAACCGATAACGTTGGGCAGGGCCGTCATTGCGATCCCTCTTTACCGGCTCCAAAGGGCCTATTTTCTCAAGTCTCCGCATAATGGCTTCTGTAGGTATATAACTGGGCTTCAGGTGGCCGGGTTGGGAGCCTATGGGCATGTATTCGATAAATCTCACATGGTAAGGACGGTCAAGAGATATGCGTGCAAATGCCTCTACTTCATGGTCGTTTATATTTTCCATTACCACCATATTTATTTTGATTGGATTGAAGCCGAGCCGTTCCGCCTCACCTATTGCCCCTAGTACCCTGGTGAGGCCGTCAAGGCCTGTTATGAATTGATATTTGTCTCTGTCAAGGGTGTCCAGGCTGATGTTTAGCCTGTGGATACCGGCATCCCATATGTCTTGTAGGTTTTGCTCTAAGAGTATCGCGTTGGTGGTTAAGCCAATGTCCTCCAGGCCTTTCAATGATGAAAGATTCCTTAAGAAATTTACTATGCCCTTTCTTACGAGGGGTTCTCCACCGGTAACCCTGATTTTTCTTATGCCCAGTCTCGTTCCCACCCTTGCTATGCGCAAAATCTCCTCGTAGCGCAAAATTTCCTCATGCCGCAATTTCGGGATATCATTGTGGGCGACGCAATAAAGGCATCGAAGGTTGCACCGGTCTGTAACAGAGATGCGCAGATAATTAATACTTCGTTTGTAGGGGTCTAATAACACTATGTATCCTCTAATGAAATATTGTGAAGGCCAATGGCTTAGCACCGACCTGGCAATGGTTTATATAGCCTTTAGTCCAAGATGTTTCTTCTCTTGGTCTCATAATTATCCTAGAAAGGATACCATATTTAATATATATAGGCCCCGGTATGCGAGTCAATGGCAAAAATTCTGACCGGGTTGACCACCATTAGTTGAGCCTGGAATTTTTTTGGGATGGACTACTTCCAAGTGGATACAGGAGGAAACCATGAAAGACACGGTAATTATGGAGAAGAAGGAACAGATCGGCATTGTGAAGATAAACAGACCAGAGGCATACAATGCATTTGATCTGGAAACTATTACCCATCTGGGGCGAGCTTTCCTTGCCTGTTCACTTGATGACTCAATCTGGGGCCTGGTTCTTACAGGAGTAGGCAAGGCATTTTGCGTTGGGGGCGATCTCAAGTGGATATCGACCCACAAGGAAAATTACGGCGATGCCTTTTACGAACTTGCTGCCATTTACCATCAGGCGATACTGGAAATAAGGCGAATGCCAAAACCGGTGGTTGCTGCCGTGAACGGGCTCGCTGCAGGAGGAGGGTTTTCTATGGCCCTTGCCTGTGATTTTAGGATAATGGAATCCTCGGCCGTTCTTAGACAGGCCTATACATCCAATGGGCTGAGTATTGATGGCGGGGGCACCTTTACACTGCCAAGGATCGTTGGCATGGCCAGGGCGATGGAGATTGCGGTGTTTGACCCAACCATTTCCGCTGACAAGGCTCTTGAGTGGGGCCTGGTCACCGAGGTGGTGGAAGACGGTCAAGGTGTTGAAGCAGCAGTGGAATTGGTACGGAAGATCAGCTCAGGGGCCCTTTTTTCATTCAGGGCCTCAAAGAAATTGATCAATGATTCATTTAGCAGCAGTTTTGAAGTGCAATTGGAGCAGGAACGCAGATGGCTGGCCCGATGTGCTGATCACGCCCATGGGCGCGAAGGGATAAAGGC
>CAZDVV010000043.1:2501-12092 GCA_964508875.1 uncultured Desulfobacteraceae bacterium
TTAATCCACTTTATCATAATGGGTAAAATGCATGGTGAAGGTGCCACGGCCCTGGGTAAGGGAGCGGAGGGTAGTGGAATACCCGAACATCTTGGAAAGTGGGACAGTGGCGGTAATTACCTGGACTGGTCCTTTCTTGGCAATATTTTCTATCTTTCCCTGCCTGCTGTTTAGATCGCTGATCACCTCTCCCATGAATTCTTCTGGTACCAGTATTTCGGCCCTCATAATAGGCTCTAGCAAGATAGGTGAGGCCTTCTGACAGGCACCCTTATACGCCATGATGGCAGCCACCCGAAATGCAAGCTCGTCACTGAGGTTCTCTTTAGTTTTTATATCTCGAATCACTGTTTCCACATCCAGCATGGGATAACCCATCAGAACACCGGAGTTTTGTGCCTCTCTCACACCCTGCTGAATCGCTTCAAGGAATATGTCGGTCAAGTCGGGGCTCTCGCAGCGGTCGAGGAATTGGTTGCCAGTACCCCTGGGAAGGGGTCTCACCTCCAGCAGTACACCGGCATAGTGGTGCTGGCCGCCAATCTCCCGCTCAAATATTTCTTCATGCTGAGCAGCTTCAGAAATGGTCTCACGGTAGACAACCTGGGGTCTGCCTTGATTGGTTTCAATGGAAAACTCGCGCCTTACCCTGTGCATCATAACTTCTAGATGAAGCTCACCCATCCCAGAGATAACTATTTGGCCCGTTTCGTCATCTATCTTATGTTTGAAAGTGGGATCTTCATCGGCAAGCTTGTTCAAGGCCTCAATGAGGCGGTCATGATCCTGGACCTTCTTGGGCTCCACCGCCATGGTTATCACTGGGTCTTTAAATTCAATGGGTTCAAACAATATTGGCTTGTCCTCGCTGCATAGAGTATCACCAGTTGACGCCAGCTTCAGCCCCATTGCAGCCACGATGTCACCAGCAGATGCCTCGTTGATCCTTTCTCGTTTATTGGAGTGCATGCGAAGTAAACGTGCGAGCTTTTCTTTTGCCTTTTTGCGTGGATTATATACCTGGGCCCCCGCTGAAACCTTTCCAGAATAGATCCTGAGATAGGTCATTTTACGGCCCTGATCCATCATAACCTTAAACACCAAAGCAGAGAAAGGACCTTTCGGATTTGGTTTTCTGGGCTCTTTGGCATCTGAATCGGGGATATCGCCCACTATAGGGGGTATATCTAGGGGAGATGGAAGATATGAAACAATTGCGTCGATTAGTGGCTGAATACCCTTGTTTCTGAGCGCGGCACCGCAGAGCAGCGGCACGAACTCAAGATCAATTGTTGCCTTGCGGATTGCCTTGTGGATTTCATCATCCGAGATGTCTTCTTCAGCCAGATATTTTTCCATTATGGAGTCATCCTTGTCTGCAAGGGTTTCAAGCAACTTATCCCTATATTCTGCAGCTTGATCCTCCAACTCCGGGGGGATAGGAAGTTCTTCAAAGTCGGCTCCCAAGGTTTCATCTTTCCAGTAAATTGCGCGCATCTTAATTAGATCAATAACTCCCTGAAAATTACTCTCTGCCCCCCATGGTAACTGCAGGATTAGAGGGGTTGCGCCCAGCCGCTCCTTTATCATTTCCACTACGCGGAAGAAATCCGCGCCAAGCCTGTCCATCTTGTTGACAAAGGCGATCTTAGGCACCTTGTAACGGTCAGCCTGATGCCATACGGTTTCAGACTGGGGTTCCACACCGCCAACGGCACAAAAAACACCAATTGCTCCGTCCAGAACACGAAGGGCGCGTTCCACTTCTATGGTAAAGTCAACGTGTCCGGGGGTATCGATTATGTTGATGTTATGGCCTTTCCACTGACAACTAGTAACGGCTGAGGTAATGGTTATGCCCCGCTCCTTTTCCTCCAGCATCCAGTCCATGGTGGCCTCGCCATCGTGCACCTCGCCCATCTTGTGAACCTTACCAGTATAATAAAGAATGCGTTCGGTCACAGTAGTTTTACCGGCGTCAATATGGGCGATGATGCCGATGTTTCGAGTCCTTGATAGCTTTTGTCTTGGGGCATTTGCCATTGTTAAAACACGTCTTTTATGGGTGACGCAGCTCTTCTGATTTTAACTGCTTGCCGCGAGACACTGGCAAGCAAAAAACATTTGCGTAATTTATAATCAAACATATCACATCCGTTAGTTTCGTGCCACGTGGTCTTGCAGATGGCATTTTGACACAAAGCGTAAATCTAGGGTATCTTACCAAAAGTGTCAAGGTGGGCAGTTCAGAGCAGTCTTAATGCCAAATGCCAAAAGCAGGGATAGGAGGAGTAGGAAAGAAGGTGGGGAGCAGTGGTGAGTATCTGAAAGAAATGTACGAGTTGCTTTACGGGCGTTTTGGGCCCCAGCACTGGTGGCCCGGGGATAGCCCATTTGAAATAATGGTAGGGGCGGTGCTAACACAGAATACTAACTGGACAAATGTAGAGAGGGCCATTGCAAACCTAAAGGCAACGGGCAAGTTTTCACTAAGGGGATTGTATGAGATGCCCGAAGAGGTCCTTGCAGAGCTCATCCGGCCTGCTGGTTATTACAACCTAAAAGCTAGGCGCCTTCGTAATCTCTTGGAAATGGTCATAAAGGAATATGAGGGAGATATTGAAAGGCTTTTTAGTGAAGACACTTGGACTCTTAGGGAAAAGCTGCTTTCGGTAAAGGGTATAGGACCGGAGACCGCTGATAGCATACTTCTCTATGCTGCTCAAAAGCCAGTATTTGTGGTGGATGCCTATACTCATAGAATCCTTTCCAGGCACGGAATGGTGCTTGATCACGCAACCTATGAAGAGATCCAAGAGATGTTTATGAACCATCTGCCGGAAGATACACAAATGTACAATGAATTTCATGCCCTCATAGTGCATTTGGGAAAAACGTACTGCCGAAAGAAACCTAAATGCCCTGAATGCCCGCTCAAAGATTGGGGGCCCTCGAGATACTTACAAGAGGACAGACAATATTGATCACCATAGTTTTTTGTGAGGTAGTGTTGATAAATCATGTCCTACCGTAGAGCCATATTGCTTGGTGTGAGTTTCTGCTTCGTGCTGGTTATGCTCTTGGCGTTGGCCTTCGGGTACTATGCTGTTACCCCCAAGGATAGAGAAGGGCAGGCAAGGGTTTTTGTGGTGCGCCATGGTGCCTCATTGAAGCAGGTAGCTTTGGAACTCCAGGAAAAGGGATTTATCAATAACAGATACCTATTCATGTTATGGGGCAAACTGCTGGGCTATAGCAAGAAAATCAAGTCAGGAGAGTACAGAATAAGTTCGGCCATGCCGCCCGTGAATATCCTGGCAGTATTGGCCAAGGGCGCCATTATTACCCACACGGTGACCATACCCGAAGGCTATACCATGAGACAAATTGCAAAGCTCCTGGACCAGAAAGGGATAGTTCCTGCGCAGGAGTTCTTGCGGGTATGCAATGATCCGAAGGTGGTGGCGAGTTACGGTATCAAGGGTAAAAGCCTCGAGGGATATCTCTATCCCGATAGCTACCAGTTCAGCCGAGGGCTTTCGGCGAAGAAAGTTGTGGACGTAATGCTACATAGATTCAAGGAAATGGTGGCTTCTTATATGGACAGGATCAAGGAGAAAGGGATGACCCTCCACGAGGTGGTGACTTTGGCCTCGATTGTGGAAAAGGAAACAGGGCTTTCTAGGGAAAGGCCATTGATAGCGAGCGTGTTTCTTAATCGCCTAAAGAGGGGCATGAGGCTTGAAAGTGATCCAACAGTCATATATGGCATCAAAAACTTTAACGGCAATCTTACGCGAAAGGATCTGGTCCGCAGAACCCCTTACAATACATATATAATAAGGGGATTGCCTCCTGGTCCCATTGCCAATCCGGGAATCGAGTCCATCCATGCTGTCCTTTACCCAGCCGAGAGTTCATATCTGTATTTTGTGTCCAAAAACGACGGCTCACATTATTTTTCTTCCAGCCTTACTGAGCACAACCGCGCTGTGGCCAGATTTCAGAAACACAGACGAAGCAGGGCCAAAAAAAGGCCTTGACAACAAAAGATTGTATACAGTATACAACCAACAGGCGTCAGGGATATGGTCCCGGATGCGCTGTTTCCCGTCACCAATCGCATAATCCCTTCACGTCCCAAGGAGGCTCAGTATGGATCTTTTCAAGAAGATCACTGTCCTTTCACTGGAACAAGCTACAGTGTTGCCGTATTTGACATTCCTGCTGGCCCAAGACGGTATGACCGTAATTCGCATGGAGCACCCAGTATATGGTGATCCCAATCGGATGATTGGCGAGAATGTGTTGGGTGAGGAGCGAATGAACTCCTACTATCTTTGCATAAACGCTGGGAAGAAGGCAATAACCTTGAATCTGGCCGAACCTGGAGGCAAACAACTTTTCAAAGAACTCATTCAGAAACTGGATGTGGATATATTTGCCACCAACCAACTTCCCAGGAACTATGAGAAGCTCGGTATTGACTATGAATCCATGAAGGCTATTAAGCCAGACATCATATGGTTGGGAGTCACAGGGTTTGGGCCAGACAGCAATGAGGCAGCCTATGACCCTATCTTGCAAGCACGCTCCGGACTCATGGACCTTACGGGTGAAAGGGACGGAGATCCGCAAGTCCTGGGTATACCGTTGCCTGACATGGGGTGCAGTGTTCACTCATACGGCCTTTTGATGAAGGCACTTTATAAACGTGAGGCAACGGGAGAGGGGACATGTATAAACATGTCCATGTTCGAATCTTCGGTTTCCTGGCTCACGGTCCCCATAACCCAGACTAGCAGTTTTGGAAAGACGATAACGAGGAGAGGAAACACCCATGAATTTTTCGCTCCTGTCTCAGTGTATCAGGCCAGCGATGGATTCGTGTATCTGGCAGTTGGAAATGACAGGCAATGGAAATCCATGGTGGCCCTTGAGCCTTTCAAGAGCCTTGACAAGCCCGAATATGAGAAAAACGCGGGACGAATCAAGGATGTTAGGAATTTAAATGAAGCTATCAATAACATAACCAAGAATTATTCATCTGAACAACTAATCGAGATGTTTAAGTCCATCACTGTTCCCATTAGTAAGATTCACACGATTCCTGAAGTGTTGCAGGATCCTCTGGTGGTAAGGAGACTGCTTTATTCCAAAGATCCAGTGACGGGGAAAGAAATAACCTTGGCCCCCCCTCCCAACATGACGCCGTTTCTGGAGGAATCCCAAAAGAAGCTCTCATTCCCTCCCAGGTTTGGTGAGCATAATGATCTCATTTATGGTGAAAAGCTGGGTTATTCACAGGAGAAACTGCGAGAATTGAGAGAAAAAGGGGTCATATAGGAAGAAGGCATAAGGCATAGGGAGTGGGGCGTAAGGTGTGAGGCGCGAGGTGTAAGGTCTGAAGAACAAGGTACAAGACATAATGCTCAAGGTGAGACAAGTAAAGGGAAAGAAAAAGACGGAGAGGAAATAATGGAAATTATTGTTTTGGTAAAACAAGTCCCGGATACCACTGAAGTAAAGCTTGATCCAAAGACGGGTAACCTGATCCGGGAAGGAATCGAAAGCATAATAAATCCGGACGATAGGCATGCAATTGAGGCCGCTGTGTCATTAAAGGAGAAGCACGGCGGAAACGTGACTGCCATCTCCATGGGTCCTCCACAGGCCATCGATGCCATATCAGAGGCCATGGGAATGGGGGTGGATAAGGGCATACTCCTTTCTGATAGAGCCTTTGCAGGAGCTGACACCTGGGCCACATCCTTTACTCTTGGAAAGGCCATAGAGAAAGTGGGGGAGTTCGACCTCATTATCTGTGGTCGCCAGGCCATTGACGGAGATACCGCTCAGATAGGACCCCAGGTGGCAGATTACTTGGATATACCACATGTGACCTATGTCTTCGACATCGAGGAAGTGCAAGATGGCAGAATCGTGGTAAAGCGCAGATTGGAGGACGGCTTTGAGAGGATCCAATGCCAATTGCCAGCGCTTCTCACAGTTATAGGTGAGCTTAACCAACCTCGTTATGCAATGGTCGATCGTTTGATTGATGCGTGCAAAGACAAGGCCCCCATTAAGGTGTGGAACGCCGCTGATTTGGGTGTGCAGGTAAGTGAGGTTGGACTTTCAGGATCACTTACACAGGTAATCAAGACCTTTGCCCCAAAAACGGAAAGACAGGGGCAAATTTTGGAAGGTGATGTACCAACAGTGGTTGCTGAACTGCTAGGCAAATTGAAGGAGAATAGGCTGATTTAATTTAGGCCCAAGGCATGAGGCGTGAGGCTAGGGGCAGAACTAACTGCCAGGTAATAGAAAGTAAATGGCAAAAGGATAAATTAAAAAGAAGACAAAGCTTCTAATGCCCAAAGCCTGACGCCTAAAGCCCAAAGCCTAAAGCCCAAAGCCTAGTGCCTAATACACAAAGGAGATATAGGTATGGCAGTATGGGTTGAAGTTGAGTTGTGTAATGGATGTAAGCGTTGCATACGGGCGTGTCCCTACGGTGCCATGGAGTTTGAGGACAATGTGGCCCATGTGTCTGAACGCTGCACTTCTTGTGGGGCGTGTATCGAAGTATGTAAGCAAAAGGCCATCAAAACAGATGTTAAGCCCAAGGAGATCCCGGATTTCAGTGACCGCCGGGGTGTGTGGGTATTTGCAGAGCAGCGAGGTGGGGAACTCAAACGGGTATCGTTAGAGTTGCTCGGTAAGGCTCAGGAATTGGCCTCAGCGCTGGATCAAGAGGTGGCGGCGGTGTTGTTAGGCCATAACATCCAAGGCCTATGTGATCAATTGGCTCACTATGGTGCAGAAAAGATATATCTAGTGGATGATCCAGAACTAGAACAGTATAGGACCGTCCCTTACACGGATGTAATCGAATCCTTGGTAAAGCAGTACAAGCCGAACATTCTGCTTATGGGAGCTACCCATATAGGCCGTGATCTAGCCCCCAGGGTTTCCAGAAGAGTGGGAGTGGGTCTTACTGCTGATTGTACTGAATTAAGCATAGATCCTGAAGAGAAGATCTTGTTGCAAACGAGGCCCGCCTTTGGCGGAAATGTGATGGCCACCATTGCAAACCGCTACTCGAGACCTCAAATGGCAACTGTAAGGCCAGGAGTCATGGAGGCTAGAGAAAGGCCTGGTACTAAGGCCCAGATCATTAAGCAGGGTGTGGAGCTCTCAAGCAAGGGACTTCAGACCATAATCCTGGAGTCAGTGAGGGAGGAAAAGAAGGGTGTTGATTTGACCGAGGCCAAGGTCATTGTGGCTGGTGGCCGTGGAGTTGGAGATGCAGAAGGATTCAAGAAGCTAAAGGAATTGGCGGAGATCTTGGGAGGAGAGGTGGCTGGCACTCGAGTGGCAGTTGAGGAAGGATGGATTCCTCAGGAGCGACAAATCGGCCAGACCGGGCAGACCGTAAGGCCAGAGCTATACATTGCCTGTGGTATATCGGGGGCCATTCAACATAGGGCCGGAATGATGAGTTCAAGATATATCGTTGCTGTGAATAAAGACCCCCGTGCTCCCATTTTCCAGGTCTCTGATTGGGGAATTGTTGGGGATTTACATGAGGTTATCCCGGAGATGATCAACCGGCTAAAAAAGGAAGTAGCATCTTAGCCCCACGAAAGTCCTGTTCAAGTGAACAGCATTCTTTCGAAGTGACAAAAAAGTAGCAGTTGAGCTGGAGGAAGGCATGTTAAGGTCCAAACCAGAAGAGTTAATCAGGAAGACGATGGGCAAATTTGTGGACACCGAGTTGATCCCACGCGCCCAGGAGATTGATGAGAAGGGCGAATTTCCTATGGAAATGTTCCAAATGATAGGCAAGATGGGTGTTTTCGGGATCAGGTATCCCAAAAATAAAGGGGGGAGTGGTGGTAACACCACTTTTTATTGTGTCATCTGTGAGGAGTTGGCGAGGGGATTGATGAGTGTTGCGGCCATTACGGCAATGCAGTGCCTGATGGGCACAAACTTTCTATTTCATTACGGAACCGAAGAGATGCACCAGGAATACTTTTTGCCTGCTATGAAGGGTGAAAAGGTCTCCTGCTTTTGTCTGACTGAACCAGAGGCCGGATCGGACTTGGGTAACGTCAGTACCCTTGCCACCAAGACAAAAGATGGCTTTGTCATCAATGGAATGAAAACGTGGGTAACAAATGGGCCAGTGGCAGATTTCTATACGGTGTTGTGCCAGACAGATCCTGCAAAGAAGTTGCGTGGGCTCAACTTTTTTTTCATACCCAGAGATACCCCTGGCGTATCCGTGAGCAAGCCTTTTGAATTGCTGGGAACAAGGACCTCGAAGCTCTCGGAGCTTGCCCTTACAAATGTCAGGATTCCTCACCATTACAGACTAGGGGGAGAAGGCCAGGGCCTCAACAATCTTCTTTCAATCCTTGCTGAGATCAGGACCATGACAGCAGCCCTTGCCATTGGGCTCCAACGAGCTGCTCTTGCAGACTCTATCCAGTATGCTCATGAGCGCATTCAATTTGGAAGACCCATCAGCAAATACCAATTAATCCAGGCCAAGATAGGCCAGATGGCCACTAATCTGGAGGCGTCAAAGCTGCTTACCTACAAGGCTACCGAGATGATTGACAATAATATGTCGTGTCTAAAAGAGGCTTCAATGGCCAAGTATTTTGCCACAGAGGCTGCATGCCTGGCAGGTGATGAAGTTACGAGGATTTTTGGCGCATATGGGTATTCAATGGAATACACCGCCCAGCGTTATTACAGGGATAATCGGTTCCTGCTCTATGGCGGTGGTACGCACGAGATCCTCTTGACCAACATTGCAAGGTGGGCAGGGCTTTAAACAAGACTTTTGGTGCCTGGAGCACAGGAGGTCCTAGTGGATCTTTTTAGAGAGGCCCCGGAAAGAAAATCCCTCGGACAGTTTGTGTACGAGGAACTCAAAGGGGCTATAATCAACGGAAAGCTTCCTCCTGGACAGAGGATCGCAGAGAGCCGGATTGCTCAGGCCATGAAGATTAGTCGCACTCCAGTCCGTGAGGCGTTTCATAAGCTGGAACGAGAGGGCTGGATCAAACATTTTCCCAACAGTGGATTCTTTGTGGCAGGTCTGAGCAGAGAGGATGTGGAGGAGACCTTTGGAATCAGGGCTGCTTTAGAGAGTTATGCCGCTAGACTATCCGCCCTTCGTCACACCGCCGATGATCTCGCAGCGCTGGAAAAAAAGATTCAGGAATATCAAAAGCATATGGCAAAGGGAGACATCGAGGCCCTTTTTCGCATAAATACGGAATTTCACGATTTGCTTTATACCCTAAGCCGGAGTCCTAGACTTATCAAAATGATCAATGACTTGCGAGATCAGATCTATCGATATCGCAGGGTTATTCTGAGGGTCAAAGGTATGGCAAAGCGCAGCAACGAGGATCACAAGGCCATGCTCAGGTATATGAAACGACGCGATGCTGAGAGGGTAGAGGCCCTTGTTAAAGAACATATACTGAGAGGACAAGAGGTGGTGCTCAAGCAGTTTGATATGGGTCAAGGGAATTGAGTAGGCATTAGGCTTGAGGCGTTGGGCAT
>CAZDVV010000043.1:12192-14352 GCA_964508875.1 uncultured Desulfobacteraceae bacterium
CGGTCTTCACCAGACGGTTCCAAGTATTGTGAACCAGGCAATCCAGGAAGATGTTGATGTGATAGGGCTTTCTATCATGTCAGGCGCACACATCCCCATATGCAGGAAATTGATGGACCTAGTGAAAGAAAAGGGAATACAAGACAAATTGATAGTTGTGGGCGGAGTTATCCCCAGTAGAGATATACCCGTTCTTAAGGAAATGGGGGTTGATGGTGTTTTCCCAGGGGGTAGCTATTTTGAGGAGATTGTAAAGTTTATCCACGACAACGTTAGAAAATAGGGCACAAAGGAGACAGCCATGGGAGTAGCAACATATATCAAAGATGAGAAAGATGCCATAAAAGAGGTTATTTACCAGTCAGGCATCAAGGTAAAGGCCGTTTATACGCCCGAGGATCTGGAACGTATTGGCTTTGACTATCAAAAGGATCTGGGAGATCCAGGCGAGTTTCCCTTTACTCGAAGCCTCTATCCTCTGGGTTACAGAAGCCGGAACTGGACTACTCGCCAGTATACAGGATTTGGAACCCCTGAAGAGACCAATGAGCGGTTCAAGCTGATGATATCCCATGGGCAGACAGGCTTGAATGTTGCCTTTGACCTTCCCACGCAAATGGGCTACGACTCTGATGATCCGATGGCTGAAGGAGAGGTAGGCAGGGTGGGCATGGCCGTGGATTCACTGAAGGACTTTGAAATCGCCTTTAAAGATATTCAACTGGATAAGATCGGAGCAGGGCTGACCATCAACGCCATCGCGTCTGTGATGCTTGCCATGTATCAAGCCATGGCCGAGAAATTTGGCTATGACAAGAAGGTGATATCGGCTACTCCTCAAAATGATATCTTGAAGGAGATGGTGGGAAGGGGCGCCTGGATATATCCGGTAGAACCTTCGGTGAGACTCATTGGCGATACCATTGAGTATTCTATGAAAGAACTCCCTAAGTGTAATCCGGTTTCTGTTTGTGGATATCATATTCGCGAGTCGGGATGCACACCGGCCCAAGAGATCGCCTACGCCTTTGAGATAGCATTCGCGTACATAGACAATGTGGTGGCCAGAGGCTACAAGGCAGAGGAGTTTGTGGGAAGATTTTCATTCAATCTTAATATATATGGCAATCTCTGGGAGAACGTGGCCAAATTCAGGGCGGCCCGAAAGCTCTGGGCAAAGCTGCTCAGGGAACGCTACGGAGTGCAAAACAAAAGGGCCCTTTTTCTGCGAGGTATATTTGGGGGTGGGGGCTCTGGAATGACCAAGCAGCAGCCAGAGAACAACATCATGAGGGGAGCCTATTATGCGCTTACCGCAGCGCTCTCAGGTGCTCAAACAACGGCCCTGTGCTCATTTGATGAAGCATATACCATTCCCACCAAGCGAGCCGCCCTCCTTTCACTCAGGACATTCCAGATATTAATGGACGAGATAGGACTTCGGGATACTGTTGATCCCCTTGCTGGTTCCTATTTCATGGAGACACTAACAAAGGAGATGGAAGAAAAGATTCTCGAAGAGATGGAAAAGGTGGAGAAGATAGGTGGGATGATTGAGGCTGTCTCATCAGGCTATGTACAGAGAGAGGTAGCACGCCAGGCATACGAGTATGAAAAGAAGCTGCAAGAAGGCAAGGTAATAAAGGTGGGGGTCAACAAGTACACCGAAGGCGTGGACATGGAAGTGGAGCTCCATGAATATAACGAGGAGTGGGCCCGGCAACAAATCGAGAGGCTCAAAGAACTGCGCAGAACGAGGGATAATAAGGCAGTAAAGGAATCCTTAAAGGCGCTGGAAAAGGCAGCCAGGGGAAGGGAAAACGTCATGCCTTATTTGGTGCAGTGTTGCAAGTGCTACGCAACGGTAGGTGAGATGGCTAATGTCTTCCGAGACGTCTTTGGTGAGCATGTGGAGCCGAATATATTCTAGGATCTAAAATGGAATTCATATGCAGGGCAGAAGGGTTCCTTACAAATGCTGACATCAATGAACTCGGCATGGTGGGTGCAGAGATGGAGCGAGCTGCACCCGGAAAAGCCGGCTATAGTATTCGAGGGTACAAATTTTACCTATTCGACGCTCTATGATCGTCTCAATGCGACAGGCGCGTGGCTTCAGTCCCTTGGCATAGAAAAAGGGGACAGGGTCGCGGTTATGTT
>CAZDVV010000044.1:0-6905 GCA_964508875.1 uncultured Desulfobacteraceae bacterium
GCAGAGACGATGACAGCAAGCGTACCCTCAGAGCCCACAATGAGGCGCGTAAGGTCATAACCTGCCACCCCTTTCATCGTCTGAACTCCGGTATTCAAGACCTCCCCGGTGGGAAGAACCACTCTCAACCCCAACACATAGTCTCTTGTAACCCCGTATTTTACAGCCCTTAATCCTCCCGCACATTCGGCCAGGTTGCCCCCAATTGTGGATATTTTTATGCTCGCTGGATCAGGGGGGTATAAAAGGCCTTCTCTGGCTGCGGCATCCTTCAAATCAGCAGTTATTACCCCGGCCTCTACGGTAGCTGTCATATTCTCCTTATCTATTGACAGTATTTTGTTAAACCTATCCATGGCTAGTACCAGACCACCGTGGATCGGTATGGCACCCCCGCTCATTCCGCTACCCGCACCTCTAACCACCACAGGAAACCTCTTCCTTGTTGCCAACATGAGTATGGACGATATTTCCTCTGCACAGCCAGGGATTGCCACGGCCTCGGGCATGGCATGGAGCTTAGTGCCGTCAGAGCCAAATTCACTGATCTGGACCTTTTCAAGCTTCAGGTATTGGCTTCCTACGATAGCTTCAATTTGAGAGAGGGTCTCTTGGGAGATCATTATTCCATGGATATGCGGCTGTTGAGTGCCCTTTGAAGTGTCATTTTGTCCATATACTTAAGGTCACCCCCCATTGGAACGCCTAGGGCGATCCTTGTGACTTTGATATCAGGCCTTTTTTCCCTGATGAGCTGAGCCAAAAAGGATGCAGTAGCCTCTCCTTCGGTGGTGGGGTTTGTAGCCAATATTACTTCTTTGATGTCTTCCTTTTGGAGACGAACCAGTAGTTCGGATATTTTCAAGTCTTCAGGACCAATGCCGTCCAAGGGTGACAAGACCCCTTGCAACACATGGTACCTGCCGGTGAATACACCTGATTCCTCTATGGCCAATTGATCTCCCGGACCTTCTACCACGCAAATTCTTCCATCGGCTCTGGAAGGATCTGCGCAAATGGAGCAGGGATCATCATCTGTAAAATTGAAGCAAGTTGAACAAAACCTTATCTTCTCTTTTACCTCCAGCAAGGCGCTTGCTAGGTCTTCGGCCTGTTCCCTATCGCTCCGGAGGATATAAAGGGCCATACGCGTGGCGGATTTTTGTCCAATGCCAGGAAGCTTGCACAAATGGGCGATAAGCTTTTCCAAGGGAGCAGGATATATACCCATGGCTGTTTCCTACTAAAAGAGACCGGGAATGTTGGGAAGATTCAAAGACTTAGTAAGTTTTCCCATCTCTTCATTTACCATTTCTCTGGCCCTTGTCAGTCCCTCGTTCACAGCAGCGAGAATCAGATCTTGTAACATCTCGGTATCCTGTGGATCTACAACTTCAGGATCAATCGTTATGGATACAAGTTCTTGCCGGCCATTGACTACCACAGTGACCATGCCGCCTCCCGCACTGGCCTCAACGGTTTTCTCGCCCAGTTCCTCCTGGAGCTTTGCCATCCTGGCCTGGAACTGTTGTGCCTGCTTTAATATATTTCCCATATTTGGTTTTCCCTTCACTGTTAGCCTCCTTTAGCGGAATCTTTGGAAATTATTTTCCCTTCAAATGCCTCTAGAACCTTTCTCACATTTGTTGGAGGTGTTTCAGATTGTACGGAGGTCCTATCTGGCGCGGGGATCTTTTTCTCATTGTTTGTGGTTTTGGCTTTTACTGGTGACTCAACAAAGTGGACACTGATTTGGTCCCCCCAATAAGCACCGCAAAAGGTTTCTAGGGCTTGTTTTTTCTTGGGATCATCAAAATAAGTAGAGGAAAAGGTTTCTCCTCCTTTTTTTAGTTTAAGGATATTTCCCTCCATTCCAATATAGTGCCATTGTTTAAGGATGTTGGCCATAGGCCTGTCCTTCTTTTTCACAAACTGAACAAAATCTTCCCAGCTTTTGCCTGGTGCATTGGTTTGGGACCAGACTTGCCCTGGAGGTTCACCAACTTGTCTCGAGTCTTGGGGTACGTGATCCAAAAGAGTCCTTTTCAGGTTTTCAATTTTCTTGAGTATCTGTTCAAAGGAAAGGTATTGGCCTAAATTGCAAAGCCTGATCAATACGGTTTCCAGCACCAGTCTAGGATGCGAGGTATACCGTAAATCTTCCTCCCGCTTAATCAGGAGGTCCAAGATCGCCTGCAGTCTTTCCATACCTGCTTCTTTAGCAAGCACTGCAGAAGCCTCTAACTCTGCGTCCCCCATGTCAAGAAGTGACTCGCTAGTCCCAATGAGATATATGAGCAGATTTCTGAATCGTTCCATAAGTGCGCTGTAAAAGGATTTTATGTCATAACCAGCATTGTATATTTTTTCAACGATTTCTATGCATCGGTTTTGATCCCCCCTAATGATGGCCTCAGATGTTTCAGCCATGAGGCCCGTGTCGACCACTCCCAAAATGTCAAGGATGTCCTTGCCAGTGATCTTTGAGCCCAAGGAAGAAACTACCTGATCAAGGAGGCTTTGAGCGTCGCGCATGCTCCCGTCGGCCTCCCGGGCTATAAGAGCAAGTTCTGCCTTCCCAATTTGTATCCCCTCGTCTTTTGCTATGCGTTCGAGATGGGAGACTATTTCACCATGGGGGATTCTTCTAAAGTCAAAACGCTGGCACCTGGATAAAATAGTTACAGGCACCTTTCTTGGCTCAGTTGTGGCGAAAATAAACTTGACGTGCTGGGGAGGCTCCTCAAGGGTTTTCAAAAGTGCGTTAAATGCCTGCAAGGTGAGCATATGGACTTCATCTATTATATATATACGATAAAGGCCGGATTGTGGCATGTATTTGATATTTTCCCGTAGCTCCCGGATCTCGTCAATTCCCCTATTAGACGCTCCGTCAATTTCCTGCACATCAACTGAATATCCCTCAGTGATCTCTGTACATGAAGTGCATTGATTACAGGGGTTTGCGCCTTTCCTGTGGGCACAATTGAGGGCCTTTGCTAGGATTCTTGCGACGGATGTCTTACCCACACCTCTAGGCCCTCCAAAAAGGTAAGCGTGGGCCAATCGCCCTGAGATGATCGCATTCATGAGGGTCTCGGTTACGTGATTCTGCCCAACCACGTCGTGGAATGTCTGAGGTCGCCACTTTCTAGCTAAGACTTCGTGAGCCATAACAACCTTTTATTGATGTATCCACTCCTCAGTGTTAGATAGCTAGGTTTCAGTTTGCCTTAGGGCGCAGACGGATTAGTTGAGTGGCCCCATACACTCACCTACCTAAAACTATTCTGCAATATGCGATTGGAATAATGGAATGGTGGAATAATGGTGTACTGAGTTGTTATTCAGAAAAGATCAGGTCCATAAGTAAGTTCTCTTAAATCCATAATTCCAACGTTCCAGTATTCCAGATTCCCTTCTGCTAACCGCACAGTAAGACACAGTTAGCAGGGATTGGCAAGCACGATCAAAGCGAACTAGCGATAAAAATGGCGGAGAGAGAGGGATTCGAACCCTCGGTACCACGTTTTAGTGGTACACGCGATTTCCAGTCGCGCTCCTTCGGCCAGCTCGGACATCTCTCCGCGACCATTCCGTCTAATCCTGATGGCGGAGAGGGTGGGATTCGAACCCACGTGCCTCGCTCTTCACGAGACAAGTCGATTTCGAGTCGACCCCGTTACGACCACTTCGGTACCTCTCCGCACCTTATATCTATGGGCCTTTTTTCCTCTTCGCCCTAAAAAACTCTTGTATCAGTGAACGACATTCGGCTTCCATCACTCCTCCAGTTACCTCCATGGTGTGGTTCAGCCGTCCGTCACAAGCCAGGTTATAGAGGGAACCTGCTGCTCCGGTTTTGGGATCCGCTGCTCCATAAACCAAATGCCCTACCCGCGCTAATAGGGCAGCGCCCATGCACATAGGACATGGCTCAATGGTAACCACCAACGTGGTACCTACCAGCCGGTAATTCTGAACCCTTGTTGCTGCCTTCCTAAGGGCCAGCACCTCAGCATGGGCGGTAGGGTCATTAAGACCTATCGGCATGTTATGTGCCCTTGCAAGGATTGACCCGTCCGTGGCAACAATAACTGCGCCAACAGGCACTTCCCCTTCCTCTAACCCAATTCGGGCCTCTTGAAGGGCTATGTTCATCAGATGGTAAAGATCAATCTCCATTAGATTAAATATTGTTACATATTTGGTCTTGATCAGTCAACAAGATAGGGCTCCTTGACTCACTTTATCCGTGGCACCCATCTTGCAAAAATCTGTCAGGAATAGATTCTTGGGCCCAATGGTGTCTGAATGGCAGATACGTAGAAGTATTTAAGTTAAGTATAAAAAAAGACGAAATGCCTTAATAGATGACCTGGAAAAACGTGGTGTGAGGTGCTTAGAAAATAATGCCCCGCTTACGCATTTTTGAAGCATGCGTGGCTAGAAAGGACCCGTGTGCGGGCCAATTGGTTCAAAGGAAAGGACGCATAACAACAGGTATCGAAATATTGACAGAGACCAGCAGAACTTTGACATAAAACACTGCGTGATCATGGATTCATTAATGGAGGTGTGGCATTGACCTATAGCTTGGGACAGGCGGAACTGGATGGAATAGAGGAGATCCTTAAGACGGATCTCATTGATGTGGGAGTCCACTGCGTGTTCTTGATAGATATGGCAGGGAATATAATAGCCAGCCTGGATAACGGGCAGAATCAGCATGACATCTATTCTCTGGCCGCCCTAGCTGCTGGTAATTTCGGGGCAGTAAGTACAATGGCAAAGATTATTGGGGAAGAAGAGTTTTCCCTGCTATTTCACAAGGGACAGAAGGAGAGTATCCATTTTAGCAAGGTGCTTACTGATTTCCTCTTGATCACGATTTTTGGCCAAGAGATTTCGCTCGGGTTCTTGCGCCTGAAGGTCTCAGAGGCAATTGAGAAGATAAAAGACACATTAGGGCCCTCCTTGAATGTATAAAGGAGCACAAATTACAGTGGATTGGCGTTAAATGAACATGACACGCGCACGAGGGAACTAGATGGCATTTGTAAATCTGAAGAACAAGGAGGTTCAGGTAAAAATAGTCTATTACGGGCCAGGAAGGGGAGGAAAGACTACAAATCTTGAGTACATTTACAAGAAATTTCACAGCCGGATCAAAACAGAAATGGTCACCATAAAAACACAGGGAGACCGAACCCTGTTTTTTGATTTTTTACCGTTGGGTCTGGGGCAAATAAAGGGATATGACATCAAGATCCAATTATATACCGTCCCAGGGCAGGTGAAATACAATGCCACTAGGAGGCTCGTGCTAAGAGGAGTGGACGGTGTTGTTTTTGTGGCAGACTCAATGGCGGTCAGGCGAAAGCACAATATATTGTCTCTGAAGAATTTGCAAGAAAACCTGGCTGCGTATAACAAGAGTATTTTCAAGATTCCCTTGGTTATTCAGTATAACAAGAGGGACTTGGCAAGCCAGGGCATTCCGCTTTTGCCCATTTCTACTCTGCAGAGGGATCTCAACAGCAAATTAAAGGCACCTGCGTTGGAGGCAAGCGCCTTGGAGGGGAAAAACGTCGCAGAGACATTGAAAAGGATCATTTTACTGACCGTGGCTTCTCTGGAAAAGGAGCTCAGATAGGAGGTCTAAATTGCAAGGGATAACAGGTAGCACATTAACAGCAGAGGTGGAAAAAAAGCTGGATGATCTTTTCCAAGAGGAAGAGACGATTGAAGAGGGCAAGGGCGAACAGGATGTGGAAGAGGCTCTCGGATTGGGCGATGGAGTCCAGGCCGGTGAATCTCATGAGGGGTTGGAAAGCCAGAACACGGCAGAGCAGTCTCCCTTGGCCTCCCTAAAGTCTATTGTTCTCTCATTGGACTGGGAGATCACAGACGAGGCAATGGCAGAATTTTTGAAAAAGACCGAGGCCATTCGTTCTGAGTGCGAAGGAGATCAAGTACTCAAAACCTTTGTCCAGATGCTGTTTGCATTGGGAAAATACATAAAACGACACAAAGGCGACTCCAACCCCGAAGCAGTGAGATTGCTCAATACTACCTTTCAGAGTTTCGAAAAGGTATTCGAGGACAAAGGGCTTTCTGAGACGCAAAAGAAGGATATTCTAGATCAGAAAGTAAAAGAATTTATGGAGCTCAAGCGCGCTATTGGTTCCAAGCGTACAGTGACACCGGCACATACAAAAGCCCTACAGGTAGATAGGACCTTCATAAGAGAGACAGTACAAGAGGCTGTGAAGCAGGCCATGGAAGATCTGAAAGAGATGATAAGAGAGCAGTTCGAGTCTCTCAAGGACGAACTCAAGACGTGGAGCGACGAACACGGCCAAGAGCACTAATTGTCACTGGAGTCCATGGAAATCACATCAAAAGATATATCGAAAAGGGTTTTCAGACGGGTTCAAAGAGACGATATGGGTGAGTTCTCAATGGACAGCAAGATGCTGAAGACCCTTCTGGAATTGGACGGCAAAAAAACCGCGGAAGAGTTAGCCCTATCGCTGGGTTTCACGGTCAAAGAACTTGCACCTGTTGTTTCAAGGTTAGTTGAGTTAGGCCTAGTTGAGCCGGTGGTGGACAAGGCCTCCATGGTAAACCATGACTTTTTTGCGTGCGTTCGCAAGGAATTGTCCTTGGCCATAGGCCCCATTGCTGATGTGCTGATTGAAGATGCTTTGATTGACCTCAATTGCACTGTTTCAGATTTTCCAGCGAGTCTCGCCGCTGAACTTGTATATATGCTGGCCAGGCAGATCCAAAGGGAAGACAAGAGAATTGTGTTTCAGCAGAATATGCTGGAGAAGTTAAAGGAGCTAGGGTTGGCCACAACTCAGTAAAAAGTGTGCTGCCCGGTATAGGTGTGGGAGGAT
>CAZDVV010000044.1:7005-14322 GCA_964508875.1 uncultured Desulfobacteraceae bacterium
AAACCTAAACAATTGCGTTGACCATGGATAAGCGGTCAAAAGGAGTTTCGAGATGATCGTTATTTGTGAGGAATGTGGCAAGAAATACAAGATTGACCCTGCCAAGATCAAGGGTGATGAGGCAAAGGTCAGGTGCAAGGCATGCAACCACGTATTTATGGTTAAGAGGCCTGATACAAGCGAGGAGAAGTCAGATAGCCCCGTTCCTGAAACCCCTGAGGCCACCCCAAAAGAGCCAGAAGTCACTGGGCTTTCCGACAAGAGAGAGAGGGTAGAAAAAGAGCTCAGGGAGGAGACCCAGCCCATTTCCATTCCCAAGAAGCGAAAGATCGGGCTGAGAGCAAAGATGTTTATACTTTTCGTGCTCCTGCCAATTATTCTCATGATTGGTGCAGGCGTATTTTACATGCGTCAATTAAGAGACCTGTCTCACATGCTTACCAACCAAAGCTCTCGGATAGTTTCGCAGATGGCCGAAAGGACTATTGAGGAAAAGGCCAGGTCAGTGGCCTCTCAGGTGCAATTATTCTTGCTTGCCCACCCCTTACTCAAAAAAGAGGAGTTCAACAAGTACGAACCGTTTAAAAAGATCGCGGTTCAAAAGGTGGGTAAGACCGGCTACAGTGCGCTCTATGAGCTGCCGGGGTCTGACGGGATATGGCGAACTTGGGCCCATCCCAATGACAAGATAATAGGCATAGACATGAGCAAGCTTAAAAAGCCTTTGGGAAAGAATTTTGAGGGCTTCTGGAAAATATATACGGCGGTCAAAGGCGGGCGAGAGGCCAGAGGTTACTACAAATGGCAGGATAAGGATGGAAAGTTCAGGGCCAAATTTATGGTTTGCACTCCTGTCAGGGGCACCAGATACGTGGTAGCGGCAACAACGTATCTGGATGAATTTACCATTCCAGTGAAGAAGCTTGAGGCAAAGGCTCAGGTTCTCACCACAAGGGTAAGGAACTTCAGTTTTGCCATTCTAGCGGGCACACTGGTCCTGATAGGTCTGATAGTCTCCATATACAGCCATATTCTAACTCGAAGAATAAAATCCCTCACAGACTTGGCCGAGAGGATAAGCGTTGGTGAGCTGGACGCAGAGTTAAAAATCAAATCGACCGATGAAATAGGTGACCTTGCAGAGGCCATAAGCCGAATGCAAGAAAGCATCAGGCTTTCCATTGAAAGGCTGCGCAGGAGAAGGTGAAATATTAATCGTTCAAGGTAACAAAAAATATGGTGACGCCGAAAAGTGGGAAAGTCATGTTTGTTCTCCCAAAAGAAAGACCTGTTGTTGAAAAGCTAAACAGCTACTATCTCCATCTGAGGAAGTTGCTAGAGCATTATCAGGGAGAGCTTGGAAGTGGTGCGATCCATTTCAAATCTCCTTTTGCCGAGGCTGTGGTCTACTTTGACAAAGATGAGATGCTTAATGGACTATTCAGGCGAGATGTTGAAGTGATCAGAGGAAAAGAGGCAGTTGATCGAATCTTGGACGAAGTGAGTAATAATAATTTTACCATAAGCATATATGAGATACCCTCGGAACAAATATACTTTTGGGCCAACATGCCGGATTCTGAGGAGATTTACAAAGACCTCAGCACAGAGTTCACTGAGCTAGGCGGCCTCATTGCAAAAATGAAGGCCGAAAAGTTGACGGGTTTTATCAATGTAACTTTGAGTGATGGAAATGGCGGGGGGCTGGTATTCCTCAATGGAGGACAAGTGGTGGGAGGGTCTTTTTCCTGGGGACCTATACCTGTGGAAAGGGTGAATGAGGGCGTTGATAACTTGATTGAAAAAAGCAAAGAACTTGGAGCAACCTTCTATGTGAGCAAGATATTACCGCGGAATGGTCGTTTGAAGGTGGAAAGTTCTCCACGAGTGCCAAAGAATTCGTGGCATGTAATTGGTGCGCTAGAGGAACTGCTCCGGATATTTGAAAAGACATTCCATTCAAATGGGAGAGTAGGAAAGGATTTTAGGACGCTCCTAAAAAAGAAGTTCCTAGAAAAGGCCGAGGAGTATGAATTTCTTGACCCTTTTGCGGGAGAATTTGAATACGAAGATCACAAGATAAGTTTTGTGGGCAAGGCATCAGACGAAGAATTGGCCAAGGGGGTCATTGAATCGGTCAAGGAACTGGCAAAGGAATTAGGTTTAACCTCCAAACTGTTGGGTTCTCTGGGCCCATGGTATCAACAGAACAAAAAGGCTTTGACCAGATTTGGGATAAAGCTTTATTAGAGAGTCGAGTGGAAGGAAAAGTCCTTATAATTGACCGTGATCCGGACTTGATTCAGGCGGTCCGTGAAGCCCTCAAAAGGCAAGGACAAGGGTTTAGTGCCATAGTTGCTAAGGATGGGAAGAGTGCGGAGAAGTTATTGCGATCTGAGCCTGTTACCCTTGTTCTCTACAATTTGAAGGTCCCAAAGGCCAGCGATATTGAATTGTTGAAATATTTAAGTAGGTCTTACCCAGATGTGGAAGTCATCGCCATAAGTGGCCTTGGCGGGGAGGAGCTTCAGAAGATAGTGGGCACAAAAGCGGATATTGAGTGTATTGAGAAGCCCTACGCTATAGATGGAATTGTGGAAGCTGTAAGAAGGGCCCTCGAAAGACAGGCCGAAGGTGGAGTGCTGTACCATGTCTCCACCGGCATGTTTCTGCAGCTTATTGAAATGGAACAGCGTACCTGCACCATTCGTCTGGTGGAGAATAGCAGAAAGAAAAGGGGAGCACTCTTTTTTAGAAATGGCATTTTAATGGATGCCAGATCCAATGGACTGAGGGGCGAAGAGGCGGCCTATGAGATTTTTTCGTGGGACAGGGTGAGTCTGTGGATTCAGAACAGCTGTCGCACAGACAAGAGAAAAATAGAACGGGATTTGCAGGCTGTCATCCTTGAAGCCATGAGGAGAAAGGATGAAGCGGCTGCCGATGACAATAAGGACCAGGATGAAACTCCAGAGGCTGAGGTTATCATCCCAACTGAGGAGGTCGTTGAATCAGAGGTGGTGGCTAGGGTCAAGAAAAGACTTGAAAAGGAAACCGTATATTCCAATGATGTGCTAGATATAAGAGAGGATACTGCCTGGGATAGCCTTTTGGCCCAAAGTAGTCGAATTGGGGCGTTTTTTGATGCAGGAGAGCTGAAGGTTGCCTATGTGGACAGAGGAGATATCAATGACTATCTCTTGGTACCGGAAGAGAAGACCATTGTAATTGCTGTGGATCCAAAATGTCCCAGAGACAAGTTTATAAAATTGCTTACACAGTAGTGAAGATTTCCTGAGATCAGACGGTTTATATCAATACCAAAAGTATCCTGACACAAATTATGATATCAGGGTTTACAGCCACAACCGAGGCCATGCAGGGACTGTTTAAGGACATACTGGGAATCCGGGGTGTGAAAGGCATTATGGTTTTCACTCGAGATGGAAAATTGGCCTTCAAGTACTTTATTGATCCTTATAGTTTTGATCCAGAGCAAAAGGACTGGTGGGGTCTTTATGTATACACCCTTGACGGCATAAGAGAAGCAGAACTGGTTTTTGAGCATGACAGATTGTACATAAGAAGGGCAAAGGAAGGGTACCTTTTTGTCCTTGCGAGCAACGAGGCTCCTACACCCATGATAAGGCTCAACTGCGAGATTCTCATGTCTGGTGATGGAGACGGAGGGAACCAGAAGGGTCTAAGCCGTTTTCTCAAAGATAAAAAGAGGCTGGGGTAAGAATAGGGACTTACCAATAATTCGTATGATGGAGAGATTATGCAAGTAACCCCACAAAACCCTCAAAAACAAGAGACCGCCACTAAATTAAAGGAAGCAGAAATTTATTATTCCCAGGGCCTGGCAGAGGAGGCCCTAGAGGCATACAAGGCCATATTGTCTTCGGGATTTCCATTGAATGGTGAGCAAAGGGAAATGATACAGGGGCGCTTGCGAGAGCTCGAAGGAATAACCGGGGAGGGGGGCAGGGATAGCAAAGATGCAATAGAACTGGCTGAAGACGTAGTTCTAACAACCGATGGGCAGACCTCAGAGGGAAACGTGCAGGCGATCCTGGATGGGGCCTTTGCATTGAGGGAATTGGGGCTGTATGACGAAGCGATTAACGAATATGTGAAGTTGTTTAACCTGGACTATCCTGCCGAAAAGATCGTCCCAGAGATATGTAAATGCCTTTTGAGAAGCTCTCCACCTGCCAAGGTTAAGGAAGATGTGTCCAGAATAATTGATGAATATGCCGGGGGTGAGCAGGCTAAGGCTATGGGCAAGTTTAGGCTTGGGCTAGAGATGGAGAAGATAAACAGACCGCAGTACGCCATGGAGCTGTACGAAGAGGCTTCAGCGCTGGTACCAGAGGACGAAAGGATTAGGGAGCGAATAGATTACCTCACAAAAAAGCACATTCCCAAAAAGGAGAAGGCGCGAAAAGCCATAGCCCAGAAGGTGCCTGAGGTAAAGGAACGCCGAAAATGGGAAAGAATTAATGCAAGGATACCCGAGTTTGTTTTTGTTGAATTCGAAATGATCACGAGCGATGGCAAAGCCGTGCCCTTTAGATTGCAGGTGGACAATTATTCAAAATATGGCCTGGGCTTACTGGTGCCAGATGATCAGAAACATCTGATCCATATGATAAAGCCTGGGGACAAGCTAAGAGATGTTACATTTTTCGCCCGATGGGCAGTTATAAGGGTTGACGCATTTGTAAGGCACGTAACAGAGCTGGACAGTGGCCCGCACAAAGGGCAATACATCATTGGAGTAGAATCTGACGAAATCATTGAAAGCTCTGTTGGTTTATGATACTCATTTCTAGTAGCCCGCGTTTACCAAATTTAACCTTCTAGATTCAGGCCAAAGGCGCACCAATAAAATTCGCTTCAGACTTTGTGGTCGTTCCTAGCATTGTGGGCAGGAGATATGCTTAGAGCGGAAAAAAGATGATACACTTCTTTGATGAAACCGCTGTGGAAGAACACATAAGTAAAGAGAAGGAAAAGGCTAGGCGCCTGCGCAAGACCCAGTGGTGGCTGGCAAGGATAGAGAAAGGGGTTTGTTATTATTGCCATCGGAAGGTTGGGAGAGAGAACCTAACTATGGATCACATTGTCCCCTTAAGCAGAGGAGGAAAGAGCAAAAAGGGAAACGTTGTGCCCGCTTGCAAGGAATGCAACAACAAGAAAAAGTACATGCTTCCCGTAGAATGGGAGGAATACATGCGGCAGTTGTCCAAACAAAGTGCTGATTAGTAATCCACTTTGCGACATTTCCCCCTGTACATGAAATCCCTTGGCGCGTGAAGTGCTGAGCTTTGGTTTCTCCTTCAGTGCCTTGGTCGTCGTTTTTCAATGACAACAGGTATCCCGATGATATCGCCTTGTATATCAAGCCTGTCGGTCGCTCTGCCTTGGTTTACCGAGATTTCCAGAAAGCCCGAACTTCCCATGAGAGCCACTTCTTTGTGGACAGGAGCATCGCCATAAGTTGAGGATATGCCATAGACCCGTATTGGGCCAACCGTTACTGTACAATTACTGCTGCCCAAAAAATCCTTGAGCGTTTTTTCATCAATATTTGTAATAAGATTCCCAAATCTATCGATCCTGATCACCTGCCCTTTGAGCAACTTCCCCTCCTGAATTGGCCTAGGAAGCGTGAGGGTGATGGGGTCCTCTATAACTTTCCCCATGTTGAAGACATCTACTCCCGCGGAAAGGTGTGCGGCGACAGGGGCAAAGATGTCTCTTCCATGAAAGGTATTGCTTATGGGATGTCTGAAAAATGAGGCGTTATTTAGATGGATTGCGGTTCCCCTGTTTTCAGAGATTATCGGCCACAATACTCCGTTGTCCGGTCCCACAAAGAAATACTGGTCTGTTAAGAATGCCAATGGCCTTCGGTCTGTGCCAACGCCAGGATCTACCACCACGACATGAACGGTTCCCTCTGGGAAGTAAGCGAAGCTGTCCCTTAAGACCATGGCAGCACAAAATATATCTCCGGGGGCCAGTTCATGGGTGATGTCTATGATCTTTGCTCCAGGATTCAACCCAAGAATTACTCCCTTCATTATACTCACGTATGGATCAGCAAGACCAAAGTCAGTGATTAAGGTGATTATGCCCGAAGGCGCCATCCTATTTACTCCTCTTTTCTCTGCTTACCTTTGAGCCCGTCTTTCAGATGTTTCCTGATAATAAGATACGCCGCTACCACCACAATAAGTCCAATGATGAAAATGGGATCGTTCTTGAAGCCGATGCCATAGGCCACCAATCCCACGCCAATGGCACACATGATGGCCACAAGCCTTTTGGACCTATGCAAGGAGTCCATATAATCGTTCCATATTCTTGAGGCCTTTATCATCGCTCAGTAATCTACACCACCGATCCCCAACCCTTACGTCTTTTCAATAGACATTATATAATGAATATGTTCATTGTCTACAAATTCATCTGTCCTTTTCAAAATGGATGGGATATTTTGAATACATCACTATTTTATGGCGGAGACAAGAAAAAGGAGATGGCTATGTTCTGGAGGCGGAAGAAGATAGGCCTGGCTTTGGGGGGTGGAGGGGCCCGAGGTATGGCCCACATCGGGGTATTGAGGGTTTTTGAGAAACAGGAGATACCCATTGACCTCATTGTTGGCACAAGCATAGGGGCACTTGTGGGGGCGTGTTATGCCTGTGGGTTTGATTCTTTTGACCTCGAACGCAGGGTTGATGAATTTCTCAATACGCCTGATTTTCAGAATTCTGCCTTCAAGAAAATAAGGGAGATCCAAAAAAGTAAAAAGCTGAGCTTTACCCAAAAAGTACAGGCGTTTTTTAAGAACCAATTCATTTTAACCTATGCCATGTTCCGTGCAGGAATCTTACAGTATGAAGACTTCCAGGCTATGGTGGATTTTTTTGTGCCAGACATAAGGATAGAAGAATGCAAGCTTCCATTCAGGGCTGTTGCAGCCGATATTGCCACGGGAGAAGCAGTGGTTCTTGCTAAGGGGTCACTGCGTAAGGCGGTTATGGCAAGCTGTGCGGTGCCAGCAGCCGTTCCGCCCGTAGAGCTAGATGGAAATCTCCTCTGTGATGGAGGGATTGTGCACCTTGTCCCCACCACGGTAGCGAGGGATGAGGGAGCAGAGTTTGTAGTTGCTGTCAGTGTCAACCCTAACATTGTTTCTTCAGATGAGTTTTGCTCGGCTATGGATATATATGTAAGAAGCACGGAGATCATGTGTTATCACCTGGAAAAATGTAGGCTCGAGAAGGCGGATGTGGTTATTCA
>CAZDVV010000045.1:0-14113 GCA_964508875.1 uncultured Desulfobacteraceae bacterium
CTTGATTTTACTGGTCGGGACGCGGGGATTTGAACCCCGGACCACCTGAACCCCATTCAGGTGCGCTTCCAGGCTGCGCTACGTCCCGATGTTTCGCTATGATTCTCAGCTCTTAGCAATCGGGCTTGACCCAATGTCTCTCAAGGTCAAAACCCTTTTTTAACCATAATTTATTATATCCGGTCCCCCCTTTGTCAAGGAATAATTTTCACACTGCCTTCTGCATAAATCCCTTGAAACCCACACCACCAGACACTATTATAATCGCGCTCATTTCATCACCCCCAATGAGGTCTTATGAAAAATATGAAAAAGCAAGACAAGGTCTTAATATTCGAATCTGACATCGCCCTTGCAAAACAAATTCAGGACATGCTGGCCGAGCAGTTTGCTCAGGTGTTTCTTCCTTCAAGTGGGGACGAGGCCATTAAACTCCTCACTGAACAAACCATTCAACTGGTCTTCTTGGGTGATCCATCAGAGGGTGGATCTTGCTTTGATCTAGTGAAGGATTTCGTCAAAGCCTCTCCTATAACATATATAATATTGATAAGCGATAAATCTGAAAAGGAGACTCATGATAAGGCTGAAGGCTTCGGTATACTCGGCCACATTCCCAAAGTTTTCTCGCCTAACAAAATACAGACACTTATCGATAGATATAAACAAATAAATCAGGTCTTATACATGACCGAGTCTGTGGTTTAGTGAACATCGGACAGACACGCTATGGAAATGAAAGGAAGGGTAATGGTTGGTTAATCTGGGAAGACTCGAGAAAATGACTATAGCCGTCCATTCTGGGATCTAAACAGGGATAAAGCATTCGACCAACGAACAAATCGTGACCAGGCCTGACTGTATCAGCAACCGCAATATCAGAATTATAGCTGCCTATGTTGAGAGCAGAATTGGTAACTACGTCAGGCTTTTCTCTGGCCTCTCTTATCCCACTGAAGAATACAGCTCACCCTCAGAGTTTTTCTTAAATGAGGATGAGTGGACCACTTATGACAATTTCGAAAAGGTATTTCGCCGTGCAAAGGAATTAGTAAATGAGCCCCACTTTTTCTTTAATTGTGGAGCATCATGCGTGTACACCGGTGCTTGGGGAAGACTTGGTTATTTTGCCAGGGTGTTCAAGTCACCACAAGATGGGTTTCACCGTCTCCCTTTCTTCAATAAGACTTTCAATGATACCAAGGAAATCCGGGTAGTTCGGCCAACCTTTTACGATAAAAAGACCAAGAAACTCAGGGTTATCATCCAGGTTCGTTTTCATGACGATTTTGAACCCAATCGCGATTACATAGGTGACCCATACCTTAGGGGAATCATATCCTCTATCCCGACCCTATGGGGGCTGCCTCCTGCCACAGTACGTGAACCTCTCAATCCCTATGATCCGGTCAGACTTTTCACTGAGGAGCCAGAACTGGCCCCCTACCGCTTGGAGCCGGTTATTGAGCAAGAACTCTTAACCGTACGGGATCCTATTTCGGGGCAGAGGGTCGTGGCAGGAAAGAAAATACTGCTCATACCCGAACGCACAAGAGGGCAGAGTGTATACATGGGCCGGTATACTGACTTATCCCCTGGCTCATCTCAAACAGGTCCTGATGAGAGGACTGCCTTGATTATAACCAGGACCATTGGTACCAACACGAGAATCCTTCTCAAGCAAGGAGAAATATTTTCTGCACCTTATTCCATAATAGATGTGACATTTCAGCCTCTACCCTTTGTCAAAAGATTTGCTCTGGCCTTCAAATTGAATTCAAAGCAACAACAGGCCCCTGATCAAGTGCTCATAGAGGCTATTGAAAGACTTCGCGAGAACGTAGAAGCAAAACATGCCGCGTACAGAGCCCTTGAGAAGGCAAATACAGAGCTCAAGAAGGCAAAACAGGACTTGTCAGAATACGCAGTCACTTTGGAAAAACGCGTTGAACACCGTACAGCCCAGTTGCGCAATCTGGCCGAGTCGCTCCAGGCAAGGGTACAGTCGCAGACAGAAGAGATTCAGCGCCACAGGGAGCTACGCCGCTACCTTTCACCAAAGATTGCAGAAAAGATCCTGAGTGAGGGAGTCGATTTTACCAAAAGGCTTGAAAGAAAACTCATGACAGTAGTGTTCTCTGATATCCGAGGCTTCTCAGCAATCACAGACAGCCTCGAGCCAGAAGAGATAGTCCATCTGCTGAACAATTACCATTCTGAGATGATTCGAATCATTCACAAATATGGAGGTACCCTGAACAAAATAATGGGCGATGGCCTCTTGATCTTTTTCGGAGACCCCGTGGATATGGATGATCATGCAGAAAGGGCGGTCCAAACGGCCATTGAGATGCAGAAAAAGGCCTCTAAACTCAGGCAACATTGGCGATCCTTTGGCCATGACCTGGGAATTGGCATAGGAATGAATACAGGATACATGACCGTTGGAAATATTGGCTCGGAAGACCATAAGGAATATACCGTAATCGGGAATCAGGTAAACATTGCCGCCAGGCTTGAACAGATGGCAAAACCGGGCCAGATCTTGACCACCCAAAGGACTCTGGCACATATCAAACGCGAAATCCCGGCCAAGCTAGTAGGCGAAATTCAGGTAAAGGGAATCCACAGCCCCATAAAAATATACGATATTTCCACTTTCTGACTTTTGTTTTTCTTAAAAATACCCGATAGGTTATTAAAAGGACTGGAAAAATATCTAAAAGGAGGTCTTTGGGCCCCAAAATGGGATAGCTTTTTGCATGGCTCTACCACCCAGACCAGTATGAAAAGCGACATCATTTTTCACGTCATAGGAAACACCAGCCCTTTTTCCTTGATGGGGGAAAGTAGTGGGTACTTGATCATCGTGCATGAGTCTCACTATCTCTTGGAGTGTGGGGCACCAGTCTTTCCCTCTCTGGGTTTCCAAGGTATCGAAAGATTAAAGGGCATATTTGCCAGTCACTCTCATGAAGATCACCGAAGATGGTTCACTGACATCGCTCTTTTTATGTTTTATGACTCTAAACTAAACAAAAAAATCCGGCTCATCTCGTCAGAACAGATTCTGGAGGAATTTCACAAGAACTCAAAAGGCGCATTGGAAAGGTCTCTATCTCCAGACTCCCGCCGCATTATTGATATTCCTTATAGCAAAATGGTGGACCAGGTAATAATCGGGCCTAGGAGCAAGTATTTTATTTCCTTAGAAACTGAAGATAACGGTCAGTTTTCTTACAAGGTAAGAGATAGAAAGGGCAACCTCATAGGGCCTGATAGGGCCAAGATCTTTATTAATCCCGCTGCGAATCGGCCCAGGCTTCTTTATAGAGATGATGAGACAGGCCTGTGGGTGGAGCCCGAGAGCTACTATCCTTTTTCTTCAACGGTCTTTTACGAGGAAAACAAGAATGTGTTCATTGATGAAGAGGCAGAACTGAGCGTGGAAGCCGTGAAATCACCAGTTTGGCATGGTGTTCCTACTATTGCTTTCCGCTTTAAGACACCAAGGAATACCCTATTTTATAGTGCTGATACAGTTTATAAGCCAACCCTGTGGAAGGAGCTTTCAGAGACACGGCGACAGCAAAAATTCGAGACCATAACAAGAGAAGACTTCGAGCAGCGAAGCGTCATTTACGGCGACATAAATGATTTTATTGAAATGACATGGAGTAGGGAGAGATACGAAGCTGCCCTTTCCGCCTATAAGGATGCGGTAGTTATTCATGATGTTGCGAGAAAAGAAAGTGTTGTACATACAGACTATCCTGATATAGCAAACGCAAAAATAAAGGATTTGATCCTTACCCATAGCCCTGACAACCTGGCCTCCTGGCGGCCCATATTGAGGTCCGGGAAGCGCTTGGTGCTCTCAGAGGGCAAGGTGTATGAGTGGGTGAAAGGAAGGCTCCATCCCCTGGATGCAGATATTTACATCAAGCACTTCTCGGGTCATTACGTAGGCTATAAGACACCTGAAGGGCCCTTCAAAGTTATTGAGAAAGACGGACTACTTGGAGTTGTCCGGGCGGACGGTCCTGAGACGGGTCTCATGCGGGTACAGCTATACCAGGACATTGAAGGTGAGTACTTTCCCCTCCTATTGCCCAGCAACAAGTTCTATAGGTTAAGACCAGATGGATTAGTTGAAGAAGTCACCTACGACAGAGACACAAGCAAGGGCCATGTGGTACACAGCCACAGAGGAAGAGTTGGCCGAGTCAAGGTGCTAGTCTCTGATCAAAAAAAGGCCAGGGGTGGCGAGACAGGTTGAAAGGCATCCCACTGGTATGCTGATTTTTGTTAAATGCTTCTTTCTAGATTAATAGTCTTTGAGGGGCTAAACCCGTTTGCACTGAAAAAATGGATGAGATCAGAGTCATTCCAATCAACTAGGGTGTAAATTTTGCTTACCCCCATCTCCTTTAAGTGATCCACGAACTCATCAATCAAACGCCGTCCTATCCCCCTATTTTGATACCCAGGATCAACACCTATGGTGTGTAAAGTAGCTTCCTCCTGGAAAATACCGTACTCCCCAATATAAAGTTCCCCCATCACAAAACCGACTACCTTGCCATCGTTTTCTTCAGCAACAAGTGAAGCTGGGACGTAATCCTTTGAACCAAACAGTCTGCCAAATTTGGCCTCATAATATTCCTTTCGAGAGGTACCCAGTATTTTTTCATCAATTACAACAATGGCCTCAAAATCATCTGGTTTCATTAGCCGAATCTTGACTTTGCTATCGCTCATGGAGCCTCCTTGAACGCTGCGGTCCTATTTCCTAGCCTTTCTTACGATCGTTCGTTGGTCCTCGGGTATTGGGGGCGGAACTGGCTCGCCAACAAGCCTTTTCACTGCCGCGAACCGCGAAGGGCAAACTTCGTAACAGGTCCCGCATTTAATGCATTTTTCTTGGTCAATTACGTGGATTTTGCTCTTGCCCCCTTCGATGGCTTCAGCAGGACACCTTCTCGCGCAAATCATACACGCCTGGCATTTTGCAGGATCGATATAATATGAAGGGGCCTCGCTAAAAAGTTTGCTTATCTCATCGCTGCTGTATAAATTCTCATACTCCTCTATGCTGCCAAGTCGGAGTCCTAACTTTTCCTTTTCTGCGATCTTTATGTAAGGGACCAGTTTTATCGCCTGCGAGAGTCTGCTTTTTACCTCCTCCCTGTCTAGGCCTTCGGCCTCACCCAGGGGACCCAGTTCCCCAATCTTTTTGCTGAAATCACTGACCACCTGGGCAAAGCGAATCCCTTCGGCAGAGGACATAAATTCTGCCCTGAGCCTCTCCGCATTAATTCCCAAGTGTTCCATTATCTTCTTGCACAACAGTGCCATACTCAGGGCATAATAGTTACCTTGAGTGGTATAATTACACTCGTTCAGCCGGCAACCAGCGATGAACACTCCGTCCGCCCCATTCGAAAAGGCCCTGAGAACAAAGCCCAAATCAACCCTTCCTGAACACATAACCCGGATAAGTCTAATCTCCGGGGGATATTGCAGTCTGGAAACTCCAGCCAGGTCAGCCGCTCCGTACCCTCACCAGTGGCATACAAAGCCTAGTATTCTTGGCCTATATTTGACTCCTTTACCCATCCGTTCTCACCTCATCAATTCCAATCCTGGCTTCTTTTTTTGCCCTATTCCTATTGTCCCACGGCAATGTCCATTGCATCGCCGATTTGCTCTTTTTCAATGGCTGCATCTATCTGGCTGTACAGTTCTTCGTCGGTAAAATGCTTTAGCCTTATGGCCCCAGTAGGACACATCGAGTTACACAGGCCGTCTCCCTTACAAATCACAGGATTCACTACCGCCTTTTTCCCTTGTTTTGTCTCACGGAACTCTATAGCACCATACGCACAAGCAGTGATACAGGCACCGCACCCCATACATTTCTTCTCATCCACCTCACAGATCGACCCCGAAGCAGTAACCGTGTCACTTGAAAGGAGTGCCATTACACGGCTTGCCGCTCCATACGCCTGATTAATGGTCTCATGTAGGTGCTTGGGGTAATGGGCCGTGCCACATAGAAAGACACCTTCCGTTGGGAATTCAACAGGTCTGAGCTTGACGTGAGCCTCCTTAAAGAATCCATCAGGGCCAAGAGAAACCTTGAACTGCTGAGAAACCTCCGCAGCATCCTCGGGGGGAACAACAGCCGTGGAAAGGACCAGGTAGTTAGCATCAATTCCAAGTGTCTGGTTCAGAATAGGATCATTTACCTCCACCCTTAAAATACTTTTTCCACCCTCCTGCACCTCTTGTACCCTTGGTTTGTTATCAGGCTCATAACGAATGAACCGTACCTCTTTCTCTGATGCTTCTCGATAAAAATCCTCTTTAAATCCATACGTCCTCATATCCCTGAAAAGGATATAGACGTCCATATCAGCGTTCTTTTCTTTTAATTTCAGTGCATTCTTTATTGCCTGGGAACAGCAAACCCTGCTGCAATAATTTCTATCCTCGTTCCTGCAACCCACGCACTGGATCATAACAACGGCTTCAGAGCTCAACAGTGCCTCGTCTTGGCTGGCAATTCGCCCTTCCAACTCCAGTTGCGTCAGCACCTTATCACTTTCCCCATACAAATATTCATCCGGCTTGTATTCCTCTGCCCCTATAGCAATCACTGTTGCTCCGTGTTTTAGTTCAACCATCCCTTTGTCAGATTTGATCTTAGTGACAAAGTTTCCCACATAACCTGTTGCCTCTGTAATGGTGGCGTCAGTATAGACATGTATCAACGGGTGCTTATAAACCTCGTTAATCAGGTTATATAGATACGACCGTACATCCAGACCCTCTAATGTATAATGGAGCCTGCGAGCAATACCCCCAAGCTCTTTGGCCTTTTCGATTAAGTAAACGTGGTGCCCCTGTTTTGCTATGGATAGAGCGCAAGTCATCCCTGCTACCCCTCCCCCTATTATCAGGGCTGCCTTGTTGACCGGCAACTGAATCTCTTGGAGGGGCTCAAGTACCGCGTTGCGGGCCACAGACATCCGCACCAAGTCCTTTGCCTTCTCAGTCGCGTCTTCCTTTTCTCTTGCATGTACCCATGAACAATGTTCCCTGATGTTTGCCATCTCAAGCAGGTATTGATTAAGGCCTGCCTCCTTCAGTGTGTCCTGGAACAACGGTTCAAGGGTTCTCGGACTGCAAGCTGCGATTACCACCCTGTTTAGCCCTTTTTCATTCACCACATCAATTATTTCCTTAGCTGCGTTGGTGGTGCAGGAGAATAACTGCTCTTGGGCATGCACTACATTGGGCAATCCACGTGCATATTCCACTACAGAGGGCACGTCCACCACCCTTCCAATATTGGCGCCACAATGACACACAAATACCCCAATTCTGGGCTCTTCACCGGCCACTTCCTTCTCCTGAGGGTATTTCTTTTCCTCTACTAGCTTTCCACGTCTGTAATGAAGCACTTCTCCACAGTGCGAACTTGCTCCACTCGCAGTAAAAACAGACTCAGGAATATCCAGCGGCCCTTGGAACGCACCGCTAACAAACACCCCAGGTCGAGTGGTCTCAACAGGGTCAACGGAGTTGGTTTGACAGAATCCATGAGGCTCAAGAGAAATGCCGAACTTACGGGCGATCTGTTCTGCATCTGTGGGCGGATTTAGTCCTACAGAGAGCACCACCAGTTCAAATTCTTCCTCTTTCACTCCCTCATCAGTAGTAGAATATCTTATGGTCACATTGCTGGTTTCAGGATTTTCTTTCTCAATTGACACGTAGCTCCTGACAAATCTGACACCTGGAAGCTCCTCTGCCCTTTGGTAATAACGCTCAAAATCTTTGCCATAAGCACGAATGTCATTGTGAAAAATTGTGGCTTGGAGATCAGCATCGTGTTCTTTGGCCAAGATCACCTGCTTTTGGGTATAAGTACAACACACGGCAGAACAATAGCTATTGTCACCCTCGGTCACTCGTCTTGACCCCACACACTGGATCCATGCTATATTCTTGGGATGTTTGCCGTCTGATGGTCGTCTGATCTCACCTTCGTAGGGGCCTGTAGATGCCAGAAGCCTCTCAAAGTCAAGGCTTGTAATGACGTTTTTGAATTTTCCGTATCCATATTTGCCGGTTATCCCTGGATCAAAAATCTCAAATCCCGGAGCCAGTATGATTGCCCCTACCTTTACACTTACCTTCTCAGGCTGTTGGCTAAAGTCTATTGCATCGTTTTCGCAGACCTGCTGGCAGATGTTACATTTCTTTTCCTTAAGATAAAGACACTCTTCATCTATGTAAGTGATAAGGGGTACGGCCAAAGAAAAATATATGTGGATTGCCTTATTAGTGGACAATTCCTGATTATAGGGGTCCGGAACTAAAACAGGGCAATATTCTACACAGGTGGTACAACCAGTGCACTTGTCCTCTATGATGTACCTGGGCTTTTTCCTAAGTGTTACTGTAAAATCCCCAGCGTGCCCCTCAACGCTCTCCACTTCTGTGTAGGTCAGAATCTCTATGTTTGAATGACGGTCGGCCTCGACCATTTTTGGGGCGAGAATTCATGTGGAGCAGTCGTTGGTGGGGAAGGTCTTATCCAATTGGGCCATTTTTCCACCAAGCGACGGCCCCTTTTCCACCAGGTAGACCTTGAACCCTGAGCCAGCCAAATCAAGGGCCGCTTGGATCCCACTTATTCCGCCTCCCACCACCATCACATCGCCGAAGTTTCGCTCCCTGAGCCTTTCCGTGAGCTTTTTGATTTTTTCTTTTATAGCCAGTTCCTTTTCCACTCCCATCACCTCAATGAGTTGTTACTACTTAACGAGGCCTTAGGCTTCAGACATGAGGCATTAGGCAAAACCAATAAGGTACTAAATAACACCCAAAGCCTAAAGCCTGACGTCCTGAGCCCTAAATTCTCATATAACTTCTGCAATTATCTCCGTGATGTCCTTGATCTCTATTCCGCTGTCTTCTTCTCCGCCAAGGGTTATCCTGCTGTCTTCGAAATTTGTGATACAGTAAGGACAAGCTGTAACAATTACCTCTGCGCCTACTGTCATAGCCTGTTCCAACCTCAGGTCTGAAAACCTCTCTCCTTTTGGGGTTTCCATCCAGATGCGGCCCCCGCCGCCCCCGCAGCAAAGGCTGTTCTCAAAACAATCGGGCATCTCGAGTAATGTCAAATCCGAAACTCTCGCCAGTACCTCCCTAGGTTCATTAAAAACCCCATTATGTCTCCCAAGATAACACGGATCATGGTAGGTGACCTTTTTATCATAGCTACCTTTCAGCTCAATCCTGCCATCTTCTATGAGTTCCAACAGGAATTGAGTAATATGCACTACCTCGAAGTTCACCATGAACTCGGGATACTCATTCTTGAAGGTATGATAACAATGGGGAGACGAGACAAGTATCCTTTTTACCCCGTGATCAATAAAGGCCTTTATGTTCTGCTTTGCCAGGCGCTTGAACAGCTCTTCATCACCTGCCTTGCGGATGCTCTCTCCGCAGCAGCTTTCTTCTGTGCCCAAGATTCCAAACGCTACTCCTGCCTTTTTTAAAATAGCAGCCGTAGCATGTGCTACCTTCTTCATTCTCGGGTCATAGCTCAGGTAGCATCCTGGAAAATAGAGGATCTCCATATCCTCTTCAAAGCTTTTAACTCCAGCATCTTTTGCCCAATCAGCCCTCTTCTTTCTCTCTTCACTCAGGGGGTTACCCTCTGCCACGAGGCTAGCAGCTATCGTCTTGATTGATTTAACAGGGTCTGGAAATACCCCATATTCAGTTGCAATTCTGCGCAGGGCCACGCCCGAGTCGATCTGCCTGACGTCCCTGGGACAGTGCTGTTGGCATCGGCCACAGGTGGTGCACCGCCATATGTCTTCGCTCTCTATCTCAGTAAGCCCAAAAGTGGCCTGCCGAACTATCTTTCGCATACTGAAGTTTCTCACCCTGTTCCAAGGGCACACCGTATCGCACAGGCCGCACTGAAAGCACCGTTTAAAGTACTCACCACCGCTTTCTTTAATAAGCTCTACTATCTCTTTGTACTCGGCTAAAGTCTCCACCTCTTTCTTCAACCCTCTTGTATCTGTGTTATTATGCCTCTCTTGCCTCAGCCAAACGTACAACTGTCTCGATCAATTTATCCAGTCCGTACTTGTCAGCCATCTCCTCAAGCCCAAGCTCAAGTTCTTCTTCCTCAAGTTCTTCTTCTTGCTCCACCTCTTCTTCCCTCACCTCATAAATCAAGGCATCTGCCTTACACCACTGAACACACATGGGTTCTTCCAACGGGGGATCAGCCTCGCACATATCGCAGCGAAGGGGTAGACCCGAATCAGGTTCTTTGAACAAATCTCGCGATGGACATGGAGCATTACAAAAATTACATTCCCCATATTCCTTTCCATTGATTACGTAACTCTGGTGTCCCTCACATTCCGCCTTTGCATAGGCGCCGGCACGTACCGGAAGGAAGACATCATTGAGCTCATCCCTATAGACCCGGATCCGCGATCTTGCCGGGTTAACAGCACTATATTTAGGAGTGCTGTGGAATGCAGCGCAGGCCACTTCACAGGCCCGGCACCCATGGCATTTATCAAGATCAACCTTTATCGTCTTGACTACCTTTTTTTTCTTCTCCTCACTCACAGTCAACTCCTTTCCCGCGCAACGCTTAACTCTTATTCCTCAAGGATTCCTCTTTTCACAAAATCCTCATAGACGAAATCCAGACCCAGTTTCTGCAGCGTTTGTTTTGTAGGAATCCCTTCTTTGTTCCAACCCCTGTAACTGTAATACTCATCCAGTAGCTTTGCTTCATAGTCAGGGAACCTTTTTTTCCAGTGATCCTCAGGGGGCTTGTCATCCTTTCTTCTCATCCCTCTCCTCACGTTAGATGCCCTCACCAGATTCCTCACCCTTATGGAGGTCTCCCATAACCTGTCTTCATCCATCTCTATGCCAGCCCCTGCGGAAACAAGCACTGGGAGGTTATGCATATGGTAAGGAGGCTTGAGAGGAAACGAGGACAGCCCCGCGCAAAGCCCTAGGGAGTCATCGATGTAATGCATGTTTTCCTGCCACTCCACCAGCTCACAGATCAGATCCGGAGGCGGCCAAAAGGGAAAGGTCTTTCCTTCCTCACCCCACTCGAGGATAAATTTCTTGAATTTTTCCTCTTTCCCGGTAGGTATCTGGATCCAGTCTTTTACGAATTCCTCTCTTATGTCTTTTGGTAGCGGCGCCTGGGGAAGCTGTCCCTCTATTTGCGTAATGTTCGCCTTCTCACCAGTGGACCACATTATGTAGTAGATGGGATTGAGCATACCCAGTTTGATGGGAATCTGCTCATGCTTCTTGATCGTATTGTGATCATAGGCCTCTGCGCCTTTCCCAATCTTGCGAGCAGCCCAATACACACCATCAGCTAGAACATCCCCTATTCCTTCCCTCTTAACGATCTTGTCAAGCAGGTAGTAAAATCGTTCTCTGTTCTCAGAAGGAAAACCTGGCAGATCCTCCTCAGTCAAAACACCGGCCTCATAAAGTTCCACAGCGAACGCCATCACCTGTGGTGCGGTAAATCCGTCCACCCCGTGGGATTGGGCAATCGAAGCGATCTTGAAACCAAAATCCAAATCATCTGCCATGGCAGCCATCACGTAGGTGAGTTTGGAAAAACATTTCATGGTGTAGCTTGGATACCCCGGTACTTGAACAATTGCCCGGCACCTCACAGGACAATTGTAACAACTAATGAGTTTCTTCCTGGCGCTCTCCATTGTTTGTTCCCATTCCCGTGCCACCTCCTCGTTCCAGAAGTCTTTTCGCCTTATCCTGGCGTTACCCCACGAAAAACTTATGGTGTGCCACTTTTCATCATGGAGTGCCATTTCCTGTGGAGACCCTATAAATGAAAGGATGGCAGGGACGCCAGGTATTGGGTTTTCCAGCCTATATTGAATATAGTCCAGCACCTTGTTGCACTGGTCCATGAACACCTCTGGGCGCGCAATATTTATGTCCTTAGTTCCTCTAACAGCTATTGCCTTGAGGTTCTTGTCCCCCATTATGGCGCCCATACCCAAACGACTTGCGCTGCTTGTGGCGCTTTCTACAGAGGCGAAATAGACCCGGTTTTCACCAGCAAGGCCAATGGCAAGAACCTCGGCATAGGGCTGGTCCAGTTCCTCACGAATTAGCCGGGTGGTTTCATAGGTGCTTTTACCTTTCAAATGAGAGGCATCTCGGATCTCAACTTTATCATTGTCTATCCAGATATACACCAGGTCTGGAGACTTGCCACGTACGATGATCTTGTCGAATCCGGCATATTTTAGCTGTGGAGCCCAATAACCCCCTAATATGGAAAATCCAGTAAATAGGGTCTGTGGTGATATGGAGGTAATGATTGTACGGTTCGCTCCGGGTGCCATGGTCCCACCTAGGAGCCCTGCGCTAAAAATGATGATATTATCGGCTGAGAAGGGCTCTATTTCAGGGGGCACCCTATCCCACAATATCTTATAATTTGTTCCCACCCCTCCAAGATACAATTCTGTATCCTGAGGATCTGAGGGAACGCGCTCTATATTTCCTGTGGACAGATCAATCTCTAGATTAAATCCTGTCTCTGCGTACCTCATCTCTTCCCCCTTATAAATGGCTCAGGCCATTTTTTAGGGCCCTCTGGAGGGCCAATCCAATACTTGGATTCCTCGTTTATCTTCAACTACTTAGCCGTTTATACTCGCCAGACGGTTTGATGTAATTACAAAATAGCTATATTGTAACTATATGTCAAGGGAAAAGTGCATGCGTGGGAGGTGTCAATACTCACATAGCAAAGGAATTTGTTGGGGCTCTCCAATTATGGGTCAAGTTTTTTCCTGAGGTTAACAAAATCGCTCCTGTCAAAACCGAGCGTTTTAAAAAAGGATAAGAGATCTGCGGAATCCCATCTAACAGAAGTGAAAATATAGTGGATCCCCTTTTTTCTGTATGCCTCAAGGATTTCCTTAGCGAGACGTCTGCCTATACCCTGCCCCATATACTTAGGATCAACGCCCAGAGTAGCTATCCAAGCAGTTTTCTCCAAACCAAATCCCCCGTAGACGAGATAGCTTATCATGTACCCAACGACTTTTCCGTCGATTTCGGCCACAAAACTGACGTCGTCGCTTCCTTTGAGCCTTTTCTCGATTATGTATTCAAAGTCGATTTGAGGTCCTGATTTGGTAATTGAGGACTGAATCTTACCGATCTGTTGAGCATCCTCAGGGCGGATATTTCTAATCACAAGGTTCACCAATTGACTTTCCATTTTCTTGAACCGGACTGTCTAATCAATCCTGATGATTTTCACTCTTGAGCCCACCCAATCCGGAGGAAGGTATACCCTCCCACTGTTGCCTGACAGTTTCACAACCTTTTCAACCATCTCTTCGCCGTATACCTCGAATTTTACCTTTCGTCTGTCTTTTGAATCGGGTATACTACGTCCTTCTTCTTTTTTGGACTCATTTGGCATTTTAGCCTTTCCAACACCCCCAATGGGTTTGAACTTTTCTTAACCACAAGACTTTTGCCTCCCAGAAAATGGATTTTTCCTCCCGGGATGCCAAGAGACTGTTGATTTATCAGTTGTTACTAATTACAATACAGCTACAAAGTGACTATATTGAAATTCGCACCACAGTGTCAAGCAAAAACACCTAAACGTGAGAGGGCCAAATAATGAGTGACATGACCCAATATCTTCAGCCCACACCTATCATAGATTCCAATCATCCCGCCATAGTCAAATATGCCCGCGAGGTGGTGGGTGGAATCCAAGACCCTGTGGAACAAGCTGTTAAGCTCTATTATGCGGTCCGCGACGACATCTGGTACGATCCCTATTATCCTTTTTATAAACCAGAGCACTACCGAGCCAGCAATGTGCTAAAATCAGGTAGGGGTTATTGTGTGTGCAAGGCCTCCCTTCTTTGTGCCCTTGGACGTACATGCAACATTCCTTCAAGGGTGGGCTTTGCAACCGTGCGCAACCACCTGGTCAGCAAGGAGCTTCTGGAATATTTGG
>CAZDVV010000046.1:0-3474 GCA_964508875.1 uncultured Desulfobacteraceae bacterium
TTCGGATCGCCCTTGAACAAATTGAGGAACTGAAAGAAATGGAAGGGGTTTCAGGCGTACACCTCATGGCGATCGAATGGGAGCACAAGGCGCCCGAGATTGCCGAGAGGGCGGGGATGCTTCCAAGGCCCCAAGTTAATTAGTTTTCATCAGTCCAAGCCAACGCCCATCAGAGAAGAACAGGCCCCTGCTCAGGCAGGTGAAACCTACTTCAACCTGAATGCCATTTCAGGGGGAAGTGGAAAAAGCCTGACGTGACTGCTTGTTTAGGGGTTCTATAGAAATAGAAGAAGTTGAACAAAGCGTTGACAAAGTAAAGTTAAGACACGAAAATAACAATAAAATTGGCGGAAGTGCATGGGAATCGAACCCACCTGCGAGGGTTTTAGCCCCGCACACCGGATTTGAAGTCCGGGAGCCCCACCAGTGAGCTATCCACTTCCGCCTGCGCTTAAAGCGCATTCATAATTTTAAGAACAGCTGTTAGGTTTGTCAATATCAGCCCACATATTCAATGATAATCTTCAGTATTCTACGGATTGGCTCCGCTGCCCCCCAAAGTAGCTGGTCCCCCACGGTGAATGCTGCCACGTATTCAGCGCCCATCAACATCTTTCTGATTCTGCCAATTGGGACCGTGAGGGTGCCGCTTACGGCAGCCGGTGTAAGCTCTCTTATTGTGATTTCCTTTTCATTCGGGATAACCTTAACCCAGTCGTTCCCCTTTGCGATAATGGCTTCGAGCTCGCTAACTGATACATCCTTTTTCAGTTTGATGGTCAGGGCCTGGCTATGGCATCTCATGGCTCCCACACGTACACAAACTCCATCAACGGGAATTGGAGGGTCTGCCTGGAGAATCTTGTTGCTCTCAACATAGCCCTTCCATTCCTCTCGGGTTTGCCCGTTTTCCATGGGAGAATCTATCCATGGAATCAGACTTCCTGCCAGGGGTACGCCGAAGTTTTCAACAGGGAAAGAATCGCTCCTCAATGCATCTGTCACGGCCCTATCAAGTTCAATGGCAGATGATGCAGGGTCGTTGAGAAATGACTCACTTACCCTGCCAAGGGCTGCCATTTGGGCCATCAATTCCTTCATATTCTTGGCACCCGCACCTGAGGCGGCCTGATATGTCATGGAAGATATCCATTCCACAAGGCCTTCTGCAAAAAGACCTGACATGGCCATGAGCATAAGGCTGACCGTGCAGTTGCCGCCAACATAGGTTTTGATACCATCTGCAAGCCCCGTATCAATGACGGATCTGTTCACCGGGTCCAAGACTATTATAGAATCCTCCTCCATTCGAAGTGCAGAGGAAGAATCAATCCAGTATCCTTTCCATCCATTCTCTCTTAGCTTGGGATATACTTGCTTGGTATAGCCACTTCCCTGACAGGTAACCACGATGTCTAGTGAGGAAAGGAGTTTTGTATCATAGGCATCTTGCAGGGGGGGCACATCTAGTCCCACGTCAGGGGCTTGGCCACCAACATTGGAAGTGCTGAAAAAGGTAGCTTCATACCCCTTAAAATCATCTTCTTCCCTCATCCTGCCCATGAGGACAGATCCTACCATTCCTCTCCATCCCACGAAACCTACCTTCAGCATAGATTTTCCTCCTTCTGGATAAGTATAATCCAGTACAAATAGAAAGAATGGGATCATTGCGCAAGCAAAAAATGCCCTCTTGCTCAATACAATTTTTGGCGATATAAAAGGTTAAACGGTATTTCCCTATGGTGTGTCGGACGCGGATAAAATCCGAACAAGAAGCAGGAAGAAAATGAATATCTGGATGGTAGCAATCATCGTACTTCTTCTGAATATCCCATTTGGGTACTGGAGAGCCAATGTGGAGAAGTTCTCAAGGCAGTGGTTCCTTGCGGTTCACATCCCTGTTCCCTTTGTGATAGCCGTCAGAATTGAAAGTGGACTGGGATGGGCTTTCTATACCTTCCCTGTTCTCCTAGGGTCATTTTTCTTCGGTCAGGCCACAGGGGGCTTGCTCCTTCAGTGGTGGAAGGCGTGGGCTAAGGCTGAAGTCAGCTCGTGCATAGCAGTCAATTTATTCAGGGAAATTCGGGCCAGTAGGCCAAAATCCCTCTAACCCTTGCCAAACACCTTTTCCTTCCTATAGTGCAAGTACCGCTCTGAAATGAAATTTAACGGCTTGGTTGCCACGTGAAAGTTCCCATGAAGTGCCCAAAAAATATCAGCAAGGGTAGGGTTTCTTCCTTCCTCATGTTCGGCTGCGAGCCTGTAAAATTTTCTTCCCTCTTCTTCATATTGCTGTGGACTTATTCTCAGTTTGCCCTGAATCTGTGGCCGCAGTTGGCCTGAAAAAGGGTATCGATACTCCCTTTCTGCATATTCGGGAAATATTCCAAGAATAAAAAGGCATATGTCGGCTATCCGCTTATAGAAACGGATCCTATGTGCCTCACTGACTGCTTCAGAGAAACTCATGAGGGTATGTATATCTAGGTCGCTAAAGGTAATCTTTCTCCATACGCCAGGTTTGGCCCTGAAAGATAAGGCATAGCTCCTGGTCTTAACAAATGAGGACAGCATATCAGCGAGATAAGTCACCAAGGACCTGTTGGACATCAGTTCTGTGATATCTTTGGTATCAAATACAGGTATCTTGGAGGTTCCCGCCTTTTCAACAGTAAAACTCGCCTCTTCTAAATCTCTAGCTGCCCTTCTAAGTAAGATTTCAAAAAACAGAGCAGGGGAAATCTTGAGAAAGATTTCCTTGTCCTCTATTACACGCCTAAACACTCTTTCGTCAGAAATAAAGGTGTTTCTGAAGTCTTCGTCTTCATCAATAATCTGCTTGAGTCTTGTTTTGTCAGCCACCTCGGGTGAGGCTGACTCCACAAGAAATTCAAGGTCCCTATCAGTCAGCTTGAGACTTAACCTCCCCTTCATCTTCATGGATCCTCATCACCTTCCTTTACCCAAAGATCTAATCCGTAGCCCATGCACGGAATTTAGTGTAACCAGCAAATGGTGTCTTAAGGCGATCATTTGCAAAAAAAAGGCCATATCAAGAAAACTGAAGTTAGGTTACCGGGGAAACATAATATTTAAGGTACTACTTGGAAGTGAACCACTTTAAGGAGTTCGTTGTTGGGCCCCAGAATTTCCACCCTCCAGTCACCTGTTTCATGGGGCTGGATAATCTTGGAGCTATATGTACGCCAATTGGGGGAATTGACTTGTAGCGGCACGCGGGCTCGTTGTTTTTCCTCATAGAACCACACATGAAAGATTTGTGTGGGCTCCTGCGCGCCGATAATCCTGGTAAAGCAATACAGTTTGCCTAGGCTTGAGGAAAATGTCGTGTCTTTTCCCTGACACTGCAAATCTACCACATCAAGGCAGATTGATGCCTCAGCCACCTGAATAGAAGAGGCCTGTGCTGTTACTGATGAAAAAGGGAAAACCACTAACATGATTGTTAGC
>CAZDVV010000046.1:3574-13771 GCA_964508875.1 uncultured Desulfobacteraceae bacterium
GAGACCTGGGACCATTTCCTAAATCTTAGTAGGGAGGTATTTTCCTTACCCAGGGATGAATATGTTCGTGAACAGCTTCGGGAATCTAAAAAAAATCTTAGAAACATACGTTTTTTCAAAGAGAGGCTTTGCGCCAATGAGATTTGGCGGCTCTATGGGGCATTTCGGGACAAAGCCGTTTACTTGGATATTGAAACCACAGGTGGCTACCAGGGAGTAAATGACATCACTGTCGTTGGACTTTACGACGGTAAACATTATCGTGCTTTCGTGAACGGAAAAAATTTGGAACAGTTTGAATCAGTGATTTCTGAGTTTGATTTGGTAATAACCTTTAATGGGAGCGCCTTTGATCTGCCCTTTATTAGAAAATGGTTTAGGCATATTACCCTGCCCCCTGCACATATTGACCTACGATTCTTATTGAGGAAAATTGGTTACAGGGGAGGACTAAAAAAAATCGAAAAGCAATTAAGGATAAACCGGGAAGCTGAAATTCGTGATATGAATGGCTATGATGCTGTAATGTTATGGAAGGCTCATCAGTGGGGCGATGACAAGGCCTTGGATTTGCTCGTGCAGTATAACAAGGCTGACGTTATTAATCTCGAGCCCTTGATGACCTTTTCCTATGAAGAAATGAAAAGAATGGTACTTCCTAGGAGGGTGGAAGATGTACAATTACAAGAATGTGAGACCAGAACTTGAGCAAATGGGTTTCAGAAACCTGGGCTCAGTATTTTGGAATGCCTCTACTCCTATGCTCTATGAGGAAATTATAAAGCGAAGGGAAGGGCACTTGGCACACCTCGGGCCAGTGGTCGTCAGAACAGGTCATCACGTGGGTCGATCACCAAATGACCGTTTTATAGTACGGGAGCCCACCAGCGAGGCAAAGGTTTGGTGGGGGCCGACAAATCAGGGAATAGAAGAGGCCCATTTCACTAATCTTTTTTACAGATTACTAGCTTATCTCCAAAACAAGGACATCTTCATTCAAGATTGCTATGCAGGGGCGGATCCTGAGTATCGTATACCCATACGGGTAATCACTGAGACGGCCTGGCACAACCTTTTTGCCCGCAACATGTTTATTCAGATGAGAGAAAAACATGAGGCTGACGAACATGTGCCTAAGTTTACCATAATAAATGTTCCTCGATTCTATGCCATTCCAGAACTGGATGGTCTGCGCTCAGAGGCATTTATTCTGATCCACCTAGGCAAGAATCTGGTACTCATAGGTGGTACAAGTTACGCGGGAGAAATAAAAAAATCCGTTTTCACCATGCTCAATTATGTCTATCCGCAGGAATCCGTGCTTTCCATGCATTGTTCCACGAATGTGGGAAAAAAGGGCGACGTGGCCTTATTCTTCGGACTGTCTGGAACGGGCAAGACAACCCTGTCTGCAGACCCTGATCGACATCTTATTGGTGATGATGAACACGGATGGAGTGAGAAAGGCGTGTTCAACTTTGAGGGAGGGTGCTACGCAAAGGTTATTCGCCTCTCCAAAGAGGCAGAGCCAGATATATATGAATGCACGAGACGTTTTGGAACTATCCTTGAAAACGTTACCCTTGACCAGAATTCAAGGAGAATTAACCTTAATGATGATTCTTTAACTGAAAACACCCGTGCGGCTTACCCTATCTCACATATCCCAGGTGCGCTGCGGTCAGGATTATGCGGGCACCCATCCCATATAATCATGTTAACGTGTGATGCGTTTGGAGTAATGCCACCAGTGGCCAAGCTTACCGATGAACAGGCTGCATTTCATTTCCTGAGTGGTTACACCGCCAAGATTGCGGGCACAGAAATTGGAGTGGAAGAGCCACAGGCCACATTCAGTACCTGTTTTGGTGCCCCCTTTATGGCGCTTCGGCCAGAAGTCTATGCAAATCTTCTGATGAACAAAATCAAGCAACACAAACCTAGCTGTTGGCTCCTAAACACAGGCTGGTCGGGAAAACCATACGGAGAGGGGGAACGCATAAAGATTGCATATTCCAGGGCACTAATAAAAGCGATTTTGAGCGGTGATCTCCAAAAAGGCGAATTTGATCGTGACCCAATATTCGGATTCATGATTCCAAGAGCGTGCCCAGAAGTGCCCTCGGATCTTCTCAATCCCCGAACCAATTCCCCAGACGCCAAGGCATATGAAGAAAGAGCAAAAAGGCTTGCTCATGAATTCAAGGAAAACTTCAAGCAATTTGGCGAGGGGATTCCTAAAGAGGTGAAGGAAGTACTGTAAGGAACGAGCATGTACGCCGAATGAAGGGTTTCTCCGTCAACAGAAATTTCAGCCCAGTTTTTCGAGCTCCATAGTTACTCTTTGAATATGATCTTTTACCTTGTAAATTAAGGGAGATGCTGGAAATCTATCAACCAATGATTTAAGTATTTCAAGGCATGACCTAAGGTAACGCTCCTTTTTTTCTTGGTCTTCACAGTTCTTAGCTGCAAGGAAAAGTCTAGCTGCCTTGTTTCTTTCACGATTTATGATCCCTGTAATGGCAGAGTTCTTTAGTCTGGAAAGTTCCACATTGTCTACCGATTCACTACTAAGAAGGCTTAGCTTGGAAAGGGCTTCCTCATATCTCTCCTCCTCAATTAATGATTCGGCCTCTCTAAGCACCTGGCTCTGTTCAGAGAGTACAGAGATTCTCTCCTGCAGAAACTCGTCCTCCCTGGCATCCACTTCCTTGATTGCCTCAGAAAGTTTTTCAAGTTCCTCGCGTGACGTGGTCTGGTGTCTCCTCCTTTTTATGAGGTCTCTTGCTTTCTCAAATTTCCTATCTTGTATGAGATTTTGAATTTGGGCGAGGAATTGATTCAAAGGTATGACGGCTGCCTCCTGGGTCTCTGGAGCGTTTTCAACCGGATTGACAGGAGGCTCGATCTCACGCGTCTGCTCTCTTGCGGTCTTAATTGGAATGGGGCCTAGGGACGCTGCCAGCTTCTTCCTGACCCTCTCTCTTTCGTCAAGCAGATCCTCAAGTTTTTCGTAATTTCTCAGCGCCCCTTCTTTATCACCCATCTTCAAATGCCATTGGGCCAGGTGCGCCCTTAGTATGACTAGATCAGGACGTGTTTGGAGCTTGTTGGCTATTTGCTCGCCTATGGCAATTGCATCCTTGACCATCCCCTGATGTGCAAGGGACAGGGCGAAGACAAGCCCAATCTCAGGCGTAAGGGCATCGGGTCCAAAGTTGTTCTTTAGCTCAATACATTGATCAATCACTGCCTTGTAATTACCCGATAGATATGCATCCAGGATTTCATCTGTTTTTTCGCTAAAAACGCCAATCGCAGATTTCCCTTCTGGCCCCAATTGTGGCCTGCGGGAAAGATATAGATCCTCTAGAGAGCTCAGGCCATAAAACAATTTACGGATAGCGTCTCTATAGTACTGTCGCTCGTTTAGGGCCGAAGGTTGGGTTTTCATGCCCTGATAGACCTCTTGTAGCGAGTAAAGAACGGTTCTTTCCGTTGTACTCAGATCCTGTCTTTGCAAGGCCTTGGCAATTGTGTTAAGCCTCTCTTCAATTAGGCTAGGATCAACAGGGGGAGGGACTATGGCCTCTCTTTGCACTCCGGCACGGGGACGCTCAAACATTGGGGCACAGGAGTATGTTGCCAGCACAAGGGCAAAAAGGATTATCAGAGCGACATTCCTCTTCATTTCGCGTTTCCTCCAATAGGTTCGAACAAGCGGGGCGGTCTCAGTTTGTCCTGCTCTCTAAATGCATCGGTCAACAGGGTTGGCAGTGTTTTCCCCTCCAGTTTTGAGTCCACCCTTCTATTCAAAATGGGCAGACCGCTTATAGGTGATACTTGAATAGGCCTTAGGCCGACCCGTTCCATGGCTTCATCCTTCAGTGTTTCGAAGGCAAGATCAGCCAGTTGAACAGTTCTCGTATACACTGGACTATTCACCACCGCCATCGCAGTATCAATCCATAGAGGGAGGGCTCCCGAGGCCCCGTAGATGGCCGTATGCCTTGATTTCATGGGCTTATTGTCATCATATCCTACATATGCTGCAATAACAAATCCTTTTGAGCTATTCCATGCTGGGATATGGGGGTCAAGACCAGGCACAAACCCTGCAAAGCTGGAATTGGTAAACCTATTGGCAGTGCCCGTTTTTCCATAGGCTGGCACTGGTATTTTGAGTAGAAGATCTCCACTTCTGATATTTAAATTCACGGCTGACTTTGCCCTATGTCCCGTACCGTGGGCAACAACGTTTCGAAGTATGTCTTTGACAAGTGCCGACTCTCGCTCCGTTAACACTCGAACCGGTTGGGGTCTGTATTCCCATATAAGTTCACCGTTTCTATCCTCTATTCTTGTAATGATAGGGACACCCTCTGGGCCTTTAATATCATCTAGAGGATACACGTTACTGCTCATTATGGCCTGATAGACCAAGGCGGCCTCTGCGATACTTATGGAATTAGGCCCAAGAGGAAAGGAAAGCACTTTGTCAAGCCGGGTTGAGATCCCCAGTGTCTTTGCCAGGTTTACCACATAGGTTAAATTAACAAGTGTTCTAAAATCAGGGATTCTCCACAGCACCTCCATATCATATCTTTTGTGAGAGAGTAATTGTTTGCAACTTTTGGCCGCGGCCCTGTCCAGAATGCCAATCACTTCCGAGGGTATTATCCCTTCAATCCAGATCTTGTCGGCCCTGAGTTCCTCGAAATGTTCAGCTATCCACTTGAGTGTGAGAGGAATGTATCGACTCTTGGCCGATGGCTCTTGTGGTCCTGAAAAATATGCTATCAACCCTGAGCTACCAGACCCTATGGACTGGTAAAATCCTTTGAGGTTCCTGCTGAGCTCGGGCAACAACTCACTATCGAGTTTTATCCCCAATTCCTCTCCCAATAGATGATGAAGTCGACTCAAAGAAGTCCTCATTTTCCGATCTGTGCGTTTGAGTCTGAGGAAACTTAATCTCACCAGTTCATCTTTAGCTTCGTACTCTTGGGGGATGGCTTCGGGATCAACATCCCAGTGCAATCTGTCCACGATCTGCAATAGATCCTCATAGCCCTCGAAAATCAGATCAGGTCGTACCTCATTCTTTGCCAATTCAAAGGCTGCCTTTATCATTGCCTCATCATTAACGATCACCCCGTACTTATCCCTGATTCTGCTCTTGTATTGTAAATAGGTTTCGTCTTTCCTCCTTGCCAATCCGAGCATCTCTGCCACTTGCTTGAATTCTGAAAGGTTAAGTCGATCTGTCAGGTGATAAAGGAGCCACACAGTTGCAAGGTTCTCAGATTTGACACCTGCCCAAGCCATGGAGACCACCTCAGATCTTGGTTCATGGTCAGGGCGTGGAAAGTATTTGGTTCCCTCGAATTCATAAATGTCTCTTCTATTTGGCAACTGATCCAAATTGCTCCATTTGAGTTGGAGCGCTGCAGTGTAAACAATTGGTTTAAATATGGAGCCTAACTGTCTTTTGGCATCCACCGCCCTATTGAAGAACCTATTGTAAAACCCACCTACCATGGCCTTGACCATTCCATCATGCAATACAATAATCGCACCATTCAACTCAGGAAGAGTAGTAAGGACGAGCTTTTTCTGAGGCCCATTATATAGGCCATGAACAAACTGAACCCATATAAAGTCACCCTCATGAAACCGTTTCAGGAAACTCCGCAGCTTGCTATCACTAATCCGGGCCCAAGGACCTGCTTTCCATTTTAGCCATGCCTCAGCCACGGGCCTTACCCCGTCATGGCCTATTACCCCACCCCCATCTTTCCAGCTCACTACTAGACAGGCGTCCCGGTCGTTAGGATCCACATGGGTTATCCTTGCCAAAAAGGGAATTGCCCTCTGAATCTTGCGAAATTTGCCCTCTTCTTTGGCCAAATCTTGTTCAGTGGCCTTATGATACCCATTGAGGAGCACATCCATGTAAGGAAGCCTCACCCTGATGCTTTGAAGCGCTGCTTCCTGAATTTGTTTATTCACAGAGGTATAGATTCTTATTCCTGATGTCGCAATATTGTCTATACCCTGCTGATGAAATATCTTTTGAAAATACCCCGAATCGAGCTGTTCCCTAACATAGTCCAGCACGACGTTGAGTCTGTAACTAATTTTTCCCTTTCTAAATGGGACTGGCTGTGCCTTGGCACGCTCGTATTCCTCTCGCGAGATAAAATGAAGTTTTAACATATTCCTTAGCACGTGGTTTTTTCTATTCATGGCTAGCTTGAGGGCCCTTTGGCGTTCTGCCTCTGTTTTCTTTATAAATGGATTGTAGCGATTGGGTGCCTGTACTGATCCTGCTATAAAGGCACATTCCACCAAATTGAGGTCTTTCACATCTTTGTCAAAAAAATACTTGGCCGCAATTCCCAGGCCCTTTCCATACCCCGCAACAAAGAACTGATTGACATACATCTCTAGGATTTCTTCCTTTGTGTAATAACGCTCCAGCAAGAAAGCCTGAATGAGCTCTTTCAGCTTGGCCATCAATGACCTTCTTTCACGTTTGAAGATATTCTTGGCTGTCTGCTGTGTGAGGGTACTGCCTCCTTGCACCACCCGCCTGGCCTTAAGGTTCACTAACAGGGCCCTCAAAATGGCCTTGAAATCCACACCATGATGGTGAAAAAAATTCTTATCTTCGGCTGCCACCAGTGCCTTTATAAACGTCTTGGGAATTTCTCTGTAAGGAACATATTTTCGATGGGTTTTTTCAAAGAAGACTCCTATAGGGGTTGTCCCGTCGTCATAATAAACGGGACTCTCTGAATTGATCACTTGCAGGATAATACCCTTTTGAATCCGGGTGGAGGCATCCTTGGTCACCTCTATGTAAAGCAGGGCAAAGAAGACACAAGGAGTAAGAAACAATACCAGAATGAGGGTAAGCAGTATCTTTCGCCTGGTAGTCATCACCCAAAAAGCTCCCGCGAAACAAGCATGTCACGAAAAATTTGTTTCAGTTCTAGTCCTTTCAGTTTTAGACCCTTCCTCCCATATTTCATATTGGCTTCAATCACGTACCATTTACCTCTGGAATAAATGAGATCAAGGCCCACATCATTAAAGCGGCATTGTCTCGCCGCATGTTCGGCGAGTTTCAGTGGCTCTTGTGGAATATTGTTGAACTCTATTCGGCCTCCCTGGGACACATTGGTCTTGAACGATCCCGGCCTTGCAACGCGCCAGTAAGCAAGCACAGGGCGATAATTTATGAGAATAACCCTGAGGTCCCTATCATGGGGTAGGTATTCTTGGATATATGCCACACTCGTCATTTTTAGATAGGCGTGTAGATCTTCCTCGCACTCAACCTTGAAAACCCCCTTTCCCCGGGCCGAGGATCTGGGGAGCTTTGCCACAAAGGGAAAATCAAACTCCTCTAGTATGTCACTGTGATGCAAGTGGTAATAAACCTTGGTCCTAGGGTGAGGAATCCCTAGCATATAAAATAGGGTGGTTTGCTTAATTTTCTCATCCGCGTAAAGATATGTCTCAAGGCTCGGAAAGATCCGTTTTCCCATGGTAGTAAGGAACTGGGCATAGTTGAGGGTTGGGAAAAGGATAATTTCAGAGTTCAGGATCATGTCCCTCTCCCTTGGGCTATAATCAAGAAAGTTGGGCCTGACACCAAGGATTAGCACTTCGGGCACACCCAAAAGCCTGCTTCCAAGGGCTATATATTGCATGGACAAAAAACCTTGAGGAAATGGAGTAGAATCATGGGGCCTCATTCACCCAGCGCCTCACAAGCTCGGCCTTATCTTTGGCCCGGGTCAGGATCTCCTTAAGATCTATGGTAAGCAGATCCCTGTTTTCCATTACTAGCGATCCATTTATCACAGTATGGCAGACGTCGTCACCTCTTGCAGCATATACGATGTGAGAATACGGATTGTACATTGGAGTTAGGTGGGCTTTATTGGTATCTAGGACGATAAAATCGGCCTTCTTACCCTTTTCAATTGACCCCACAGCGTGATCTATACCCAGGGCTCTTGCGCCATCAATGGTTGCCATCTTCACCACACTCAAGGCATCCATTACAGTTGGGTCCATGGTGCTGACTTTATGGAGCTTAGCAGCGGTGTCCATTTCGCTAAACAGATCAAGATTATTGTTGGAGGCACACCCATCTGTTCCAATCCCAACAGTAATTCCTCTACTCAACATGTCGGGCACCGGGGCAATGCCAGAGGCCAGTTTCATATTGCTCTCAGGGTTGTGTACCACTCTTACCCTTTTTTCTGCCAAGAGATCCAGCTCTTTGGCCTCCAAATGGACACAATGATCTGTGATAAGGTTGTCATTGAGGAGTCCCAGGTCTTTTAAATGATAGACAGGGCGCTTGCCATATCTTTCAACGACCTGATTTATCTCATCCTGGGTCTCGGCCAGATGAGTAATGAGTGGCACCCCGTATCGGGACGCCAGATCAGCAGCCTGCTCCAGAAGCGAAGGACTGCAGGTGAAAAGCGAGTGTGGCTCAACTGCAATGGATACCAATGGGTCCTGTTGCCATCTTTTTATGAGGCTTTCAGTGTAACGAAACCCCTCTTGGAGCTCTCCATAATTGGGTGAAGGAAAATCATACAGGACTTCTCCCACAAGACATCTCATACCTGAGTCTTGTGCCGCCTCTGCCACCTGCTGCTCAAAGAGGTACATGTCACAAAAGGTGGTGGTTCCGGATAGGATCATCTCTGCACATCCCAACAGCGCCCCAACCCTGACAAAGTCCTCGTCCATTTTCTTTTCTACCGGAAAAATATAGCGGGTCAGCCATTCCATGAGAGGTAGGTCATCGGCCAGTCCTCGAAATAGCGTCATGGGGATATGCGTGTGGGCATTAATTAATCCTGGAAGCAGCAAACCTCCCCGCGCATCTATGGTCTTGGCTGCCTCAAAATGCGATGATGGACTCCCCTGTCCAACATCCACAATGGTGTCCCCTCTAACGCATATATACCCGTCTTCGATCACAGTACAGTTGGCATCCATTGTGATAACAGTTGCATTTTTTACATAAAGGTCAACTGTAGTGCCCAAGGCCTACCTCCACTGGGGTTAGTTTTCATCCTTGCTCACGGTCCTGATGATAGCCTCACAAAGGGAAGCGAGTTTGGGGCTTGCCTTTTCAGCCGCCTCGATTACGTCTTTAATTTCTGTTTTCCCCATGCAATCGGGAAGATTGACGTTGGTAATCACAGCGATTACCATAACCTTGATTCCACAGTGAACGGCCGCAATAACCTCTGGAACTGTTGACATGCCCACGGCATCAGCCCCTATCATTCTTAAGAATCTCGTCTCAGCAGGGGTTTCCAGGCTAGGCCCCAGAACGCCAACGTACACCCCTTCCTTTAGCTCTATCCGTAGCTTCAGGGCCTCTTGTTTTGCTATCCTGATCAGGGCTGGATCATACGTTTCCGTCATGTCCGGAAATCTTGGGCCTAATTCCTCTAGATTGGGGCCAACAAGAGGGTTCGTTCCCATCAGGTTTATATGGTCCACAACGACCATAAGGTCACCCGCACTAAATCTAGGATTCAGGCCCCCTGCTGCGCTGCAGACCATAAGCTTTTTCACTCCAAGCAGGGCCATTACACGGATTGGAAACGCAATATCCCGAGCCGAATAGCCCTCATACAAATGAAACCTGCCCTCCATTGCAACAACGGCCTCATCTCCCAACATGCCACAAGCTAGTGTGCCCCTGTGTCCCTCGGTGGTGGAGGTGGGGAAGCCCGGAATCTCAGAATATGGGATCCGAAACCTCACAGAGAGCCTCTCTGACACCGAGCCCAGACCAGTACCTGTAATCAGCCCGATCTCAGGGGGCTTGCCCTTTAGCCTTGATTTGAGAAAAATCTCTGCTTTTTGTATTTCTTCTATCATTTCCTTCCTCGTTTTAACCTTTCCCATTAAGCGACTTACCCCTAAAAGTCAACACCAATGAGTCTCCTAAGGCATAGGGCACAGACACAGATTGCTTGAGCAAGGAAATTCCTTTCTTAGTTGGAAAAAGATTACACACAAAAACTAGGTAATAAACTGCCAATCATTGTGGCCTTTGGGTTAAGTATTAAAAGAGCGTGAAATTACAATTGGTTAGATGGTTATTTTTTATGACTCTGCATGGCATAAAGAGTGCTACTAGAT
>CAZDVV010000047.1:0-13326 GCA_964508875.1 uncultured Desulfobacteraceae bacterium
TTCACATGCGGCTTCTTCCTCTCAAATTTCTTCTTCGACATCGCTTACCTCCTTGGTATTCCTCGTCAGACCAATCATGAACTGTTATAACTCTACCCTAAAGATATACCCTACCAGCGATAATGGGCAAAAGCCTTGTTGGCCTCGGCCATACGATGGGTGTCTTCTCTTTTCTTAATAGACGCACCTCGGCCATTCGCTGCGTCAATCAACTCACCAGCCAACTTTGCAGCCATCGTTTTCTCACCCCTTGTCCTGGCAAAAGAGATTATCCATCTGATGCTCAGGGCCTGGCTCCTGGAAGGCCTCACCTCAGTTGGCACCTGATATGTCGACCCCCCTACCCTGCGTGACTTCACCTCAACCAACGGTTTCACATTCTCAATGGCCTTGCGGAAAATCTCAAGCGGATCTTCCTTTGTTCTTTCCTTGATTATGTCAAATGCCCCATACAATATAGATTGAGCCACGCTCTTCTTGCCATCTTTCATAAGGCTGTTTACAAACTTACTCACAAGCATTGAATTGTACTTTGGATCAGGAGCTACTTCTCGCTTTTCAACAACTCTTTTCCTCGGCATAAAGAATTCTCCGAATTACTTACCCCTGTCGTTTATTTTACCAGCCAAGCCTATAGTGTCTTTGGCCTCTTTGCGCCGTACTTCGACCTACCCTGCCTTCGGTCCTCCACACCAGTCGTGTCCATAGTACCACGGATAATATGATACCGTACACCAGGAAGGTCTTTAACCCTTCCCCCTCGAATGAGCACCACTGAGTGCTCTTGTAGATTATGCCCCATACCAGGTATGTACGATGTCACCTCAATTCCGTTAGTGAGCCTCACTCTCGCCACCTTACGTAACGCCGAATTAGGCTTCTTGGGCGTGGAGGTGTACACCCTCACACAAACCCCTCGCTTTTGAGGAGCCCCCTGAAGTGCAGGGGTCTTCACCTTTTTCTTGGGTTTCTGTCTACCTTTCCTAATAAGCTGGTTGATGGTCGGCATTCACTCTCTCCTAATAAAAACTCACTAAAATGATTCGCCCTTCGAATCCTGCGAAAGGGCGAATGCGTGAGATTCACAAAATTCTTTCTTTTATGCCTCCTTTGACTTTTTGTCAACCCGTTTTTTACTTTTTCTATTCAAATTTGCTGTTCCCGAACCCCTAACTCTATGTCGCGATATGTCTTGAGCCCGGTGCCAGCAGGAATCAGTCTACCCATTATTACATTCTCTTTCAGGCCTCTCAGGTAATCCACCTTACCTGCCACAGCAGCATCGGCCAGCACCTTGGTGGTTTCCTGAAAAGAAGCAGCTGAAATAAAGCTTTCAGTGCTCAAAGACGCCTTCGTTATACCAAGCAACAGGGGCTCAGCATTGGCAGGTTTTCCTCCGGCTGCAACGATCTTATTGTTCTCCTCCTCAAACTTCCACTTTTCCACATGTTCTCCAACAAGGAAGTTGGAATCTCCAGGGTCAGTAACAGTCACTTGACGCAACATCTGTCTAACGATTACCTCTATGTGTTTGTCATTGATCCTGACGCCCTGGAGCCTATAAACCTCTTGAACCTCATCAACCAAGTATTTAGCCAATTCCTTTACCCCACGTATTCGCAATATATCATGGGGATTAACAGAGCCGTCCATTAGGGGTTCACCGGCCCTCACGTAATCGCCCTCTAAAACGCTCACGTGCTTTCCTTTAGGAATGAAGTAATCTACCGGTTCTCCTACTTCAGGGGTAATGGTCATCTTTCGTTTTCCTTTGGTATACTTCCCAAAGGATACTACACCGTCAATCTCGCTTATTATCGCAGTCTCCTTGGGTTTCCTCACTTCGAACAATTCGGCTACCCTCGGTAGACCTCCGGTGATATCTTTTGTCTTAGTGGTCTCTCGTGGAATTTTGGCAAGTACCTGTCCGGGGCCCACTGTGTCACCTTCGTTGACCATGATGATGGCCCCCACAGGTAGATGGTACCTTGCTCTAGCTTTGGAACTACCCGGCAACAGGGCCGTCTTACCCTCGCTGTCCTTAATGGAAATCCTGGGACGGATATCAGGATCACTTGATTCAAGGATTACTCTACTGATCTTTCCAGTAACCTTATCGCGCCGTTCTTGCATGGTTTTGCCTTCGACAATATCTCCAAACTTTACCGTTCCACCCACATCAGTCATTATGGGTATAGTAAATGGATCCCACTCCGCTAGCACCTGATCAGTTTTTACCTTCTCGCCATCTTTTACCTTCAATACCGCACCGTAGATCACTGGGTAACGCTCAATTTCACGCCCTCCCTTTCCTACAATGGCAATCTCACCATTGCGATTCATCACAACGAGGTTTCCTTCCTCGTTTTCGACAGTCTTGAGATTTACAAACTTCACAGTGCCGCTGTTCCTAGGCTGGATAGTGGACTGCTCAACCCTTTTGCTTGCGGTACCACCGATGTGGAATGTTCTCATGGTAAGCTGGGTTCCAGGCTCACCAATGGACTGTGCTGCAATAATTCCAACAGCTTCTCCAATGTTCACCAAGCGCCCATGAGCCAGGTCTCTACCATAGCATCGCCTGCACACACCACGTCTCGACTGGCAGGTCAGTACGGATCGAATCTTCACTCGCTCGATACCTGCGGCCTCAATTTTTGCCACCCTCTCCTCATCAATCTCTTCATTGGCCTTAACGAGTATTTCTCCCGTAACAGGATCAATGATATCCTGAATAGCTACCCTTCCGAGAACCCTTTCGCTAACCCGCTGTATTATCTCGCCACCTTCCACCAGTGCATCAACCCAAATACCGTCCATGGTTCCACAATCTTCTTCTGTAACTACCACGTCCTGGGCAACATCTACCAGCCGGCGGGTGAGATAACCCGAATTGGCTGTCTTCAGGGCCGTATCCGCAAGACCTTTGCGCGCTCCATGGGTAGATATGAAGTATTGAAGTACGGTCAGGCCCTCCCTAAAATTGGAAGTGATTGGGGTCTCAATAATTTCTCCAGAAGGCTTTGCCATCAGGCCTCGCATTCCAGCAAGCTGCCTCATTTGATCCTTGCTTCCCCTTGCCCCAGAATCAGACATCATATAAATGGGATTAAAGCTATCAACCTTGGCCTTCTTTTTGCCAGGGCCCTGAACAACTTCTACTGCCATTTCCTTCATCATCTCTGAGGCAATCTCTTCAGTGGCTTGCGCCCATATATCCACGACCTTGTTGTACTTCTCACCATCGGTAATGAGACCGTTGATGTATTGCTGCTCAATCTTCTTAACTTCACGCTCCGCCCGCTCCAAAATCTCATTCTTTTTTTTGGGGATTACCATATCTTCCATGGCAATGGATATCCCCGAAGTGGTGGCATATTTGTACCCAAGGTCCTTGAGCCTGTCAGCAAGAATAACTGTCGTCTTTATGCCAGTACGTCTGTAGGACTCATTAATCAGTATCCTCAGTTCCTTCTTGCCCATTACCCTGTTCACTAGGTCAAAAGGAAGACCCTCGGGAAGAAGCTCTGACAGTATCACCCGACCCGTCGTGGTGTCATAGAGTTTTCCGTTTATCCTTACCTTTATGGCTGCATGTAGCTCCAGTTCCCCTGCATCATAGGCAATTCGCACCTCTTCGGGACTAGAAAAGATCTTCCCTTCACCTTTTGCAAAGGGACGCGACCTCGTTATATAGTAAATACCCAATACAATATCCTGGCTAGGAACAATGATCGGATCACCATGGGCAGGGGAGAGGATATTGTTCGTAGACATCATGAGAACCCTGGCCTCAATCTGTGCCTCAATGGAAAGGGGCACATGAACTGCCATTTGGTCCCCATCAAAGTCAGCGTTAAATGCGGTACACACCAAGGGATGAAGCTGGATGGCCTTCCCCTCTATAAGGATGGGTTCAAAGGCCTGAATTCCGAGTCGATGAAGCGTCGGGGCACGATTAAGGAGAATGCAGTATTCCTTCACCACCTCATCAAGGGCATCCCAAACCTCAGGGGTCTCCCTCTCAACCATCTTCTTGGCGCTCTTGATAGTGGTAACCAGCCCCTTTTCGTCCAGCTTGTTGTAAATGAACGGTTTAAAAAGCTCCAAGGCCATCTTTTTGGGTAGACCACATTGATGCAATCTTAAATCCGGTCCTACAACGATGACCGATCGACCCGAGTAATCCACTCTCTTGCCGAGCAGATTCTGCCGGAATCTCCCCTGTTTCCCCTTCAGCATGTCACTCAGGGACTTAAAAGGCCTCTTGTTGGGCCCAGTTACCACCTTTCCTCTGCGGCCATTGTCAAATAGTACGTCAACTGCCTCCTGAAGCATGCGTTTTTCGTTGCGCACGATGATGTCAGGCGCATTAAGCTCCAGAAGCCTCTTGAGCCTGTTGTTTCTATTGATCACTCGACGATAGAGATCATTTAGATCTGAAGTGGCAAAACGTCCTCCATCCAGAGGCACTAGCGGCCTAAGATCCGGGGGCAGCACAGGTATAACGTCCATAATGGTCCACTCAGGCCGATTTTTCGAATCGCGGAAGGCATCTATAATCTTGAGCCTTTTGGCCAATTTTTTGCGCTTGGCCTCGCTCTTTGTGGTCATCATTTCGACGCGCAGCGTCTGGGACAGTTCATCCAGGTTTAGATCCCTCAGCATCGCCTGAATGGCCTCTGCACCGATTCCCGCTACAAACCTGTCACCCCAATCCTGTCTTGCCTGCATCAATTGTTCGTCTGTCAATAGGGCTCCCTTTTCAAGTGGGGTGTCCTTGGGATCAATAACAATGTAGCTTTCGAAATACAGAACACGTTCCAGTTCCTTAAGGGTCAAGTCCAGTAGATTACCCACCTTCGAAGGCAGGCATTTCAAGAACCATATATGGGCAACAGGAGCGGCTAACTCAATGTGCCCCATGCGCTCCCTTCGAACTTTAGACTGGATAACTTCGACCCCACACTTTTCGCATACAATTCCCCTGTGCTTCATTCGTTTGTATTTTCCACAATTGCATTCATAGTCCTTGATGGGGCCGAAAATCTTGGAACAGAATAGTCCATCCCGTTCCGGCTTGAAAGTACGGTAGTTGATGGTCTCAGGCTTCTTCACCTCGCCATAAGACCACTCCCTGATCTTCTCTGGAGACGCCAGAGAAATCCTCACCGCATTGAAACTAGAGGGATCTTTAGGCTTGGTAAAAAAACTATACAGTTCGTCCAATGCCCTTCTCCTTTTTCTCTAAGGTTTATCTTATCCTTCGGGGTTTTCAAAAAGCTGTATCTCCAGACCAAGACTCTGGAGCTCTTTCATCAACACCTTGAAAGATTCGGGAAGCCCTGCTTCCAAGATGTTGTTACCCTTTACGATGCGCTCATACATTCTGGTGCGCCCTGCCACATCATCTGACTTGACCGTGAGAAACTCCTGGAGCGCATACGCTGCACCATAGGCTTCCATAGCCCATACCTCCATCTCACCCAGCCTCTGGCCGCCAAACTGGGCCTTTCCGCCCAGTGGCTGTTGAGTCACAAGGGAGTAAGGCCCTATGGACCGGGCATGGATCTTGTCATCCACAAGGTGATGCAGCTTCATCATATACATCATACCGACGGTGATCTTTTGATCAAAGGGCTCACCTGTCCTGCCGTCATACAGTGTGGCCTGGCCAGTTACTGGCAAACCTGCGAGCTCAAGACATTTTATGATTTCATCTTCGTTGGCGCCATCAAACACAGGGGTTGCCATTGGCACACCCTCGCTCAGTTGCAGCACACGGTCCAATAGTTCTTCGTCGGAAAGCTCTGCAAAATATTTTTGATACTCATCTTTCCCAAATACCGATTTCAGCCTGCGGCGAATCTCTGCCACATTTTTCATCTTTTCCACAAGCTCGGCGATCTGCTTACCCAGCTCTTTGGAGGCCCATCCCAGGTGTGTCTCTAACACCTGGCCAACGTTCATCCTTGAAGGCACACCCAGGGGGTTAAGGATAATATCCACAGGGGTGCCGTCTTCAAAGTAGGGCATATCTTCTACAGGAAGAATTCTGGACAACACTCCTTTGTTTCCGTGGCGCCCTGCCATTTTGTCTCCCACGGACAGTTTCCTCTTTACCGCCACGTAGACTTTCACCATCTTTATGACACCAGGGGCCAGTTCATCCCCTTCTCCCAATCTCTCCAGCTTTTCTTGGAAAAGCGTCTCTACCCTTTCAATCTTGGTCTTGTAAACGTTTACGATGGCTTCCATCCTCTCGATGGTATCCATGGTAGACCTGAGATCTGCGTTGGCCCAGGCATCCACAGGAGTGTTCTCCACCTCTGTCTTATTAATGGCCTTGTCCGCCCTTACCAGAATTTCACCACTTTGTGGGTCTACCAAGTCTGTCTTCAACTTTTTACCCACTAACAGATCTTTGAGTTTTTCCTTTGCGCTTCGGGTAATTACATCAATCTCATCCGCTCTGTCCTTTTCCAGCCTTATCCTTTCCTGTTCTTCAATCTGAAGTGTCCGGGAATCCTTTTCAACACCTCTTCTGGAAAACACCTTTGCGTCGATTACTATGCCCTCTACGCCTGGTGGAACTCTCAATGAGGTATCTTTCACATCTCCTGCCTTATCACCGAATATTGCCCGCAGCAGCTTTTCTTCAGGAGAAAGCTGCGTCTCGCCCTTTGGAGTTATCTTGCCTACCAGGATATCTCCTGGCTTCACCTCAGCTCCAATCTTGATAATTCCGCTATCATCAAGGTTTTTCAGGGCTTCTTCGCCCACGTTTGGAATATCTCGGGTTATCTCTTCCCGACCTAACTTGGTATCCCGTGCCACTACCTCGAATTCCTCTATATGAACAGAGGTATAAATATCCTCTTTAACCACCCTCTCACTAATCAAAATGGAATCCTCGAAATTGTATCCGCCCCAGGACATGAACGCCACCATCACGTTTTGGCCCAGGGCCAACTCACCCATTTCCATTGCAGGGCCATCAGCAATGATCTGGCCCTTCTTGACAAATTCTCCCTTCTTCACAATGGGCTTTTGATTGTAACATGTATTCTGATTGGACCTTTTGAATTTGGTTAGCTTGTAAATCTCCACCTCAGGTTCATCAGCATCAGCACCACCACTGGAGCGAATCACTATACGCGAGGCATCCACATCCTCAACAATACCATCCCTTCGGGCCACTATTGAAACTCCGGAGTCCCTGGCCACGATCTTCTCAATCCCTGTCCCCACAAGTGGTGCCCTTGCCTTCAAAAGAGGTACCGCCTGTCTCTGCATGTTGGACCCCATCAGTGCTCGGTTTGCGTCATCATGCTCAAGAAATGGTATCAGGGAAGCTGATACGCTCACAAGCTGATCCGGCGATACATCCATGTACTTTATCTGGTCAACGGGAGCCTTTGCAGCCTCGCCTGCAATTCTCACCGCAGCTTCCTCTCGGATAAACCTTCCCCTCTTGTCAAGTGGAGCATTGGCCTGGGCAATAGGTGCATCACCCTCATCAAGGGCTGATAGATAAGCGATCTTTGTAGTGGCCTTTTTGTCCTTCACCTCGCGATAAGGCGTTTCTATAAAACCAAATTCATTGACCCTGGCATATGTGCTAAGGGAAACAATCAACCCAATATTAGGACCCTCAGGGGTCTCAATGGGGCAGATTCTGCCGTAATGGGTCGGGTGCACGTCTCTCACCTCAAAACCTGCCCTTTCTCTGGTAAGTCCTCCAGGACCAAGAGCGCTCAGTCTTCGTTTGTGAGTTATCTCTGAAAGAGGGTTGGTTTGGTCCATGAATTGTGACAACTGGCTCGTACCGAAAAACTCCTTCACCACTGCTGAGACCGGCTTGGAATTGATCAGATCATGGGGCATAAGGGTCTCCACTTCCTGAAGGCTCATACGCTCCTTTATGGCCCTCTCCATCCTCACAAGACCTATCCTGTATTGGTTCTCAAGAAGTTCGCCCACGGCCCTCACCCGCCGGTTACCCAGGTTATCGATATCATCACCCATGGCCTCAGACATTTTAAGGCGAATCAGTTCTTTGACAGTCTCTAGGATATCTTCCTTTCGCAGGGTCCTTTGCTCAAGAGGCACATCCAGGTTGAGGCGGTGATTTATCTTTAGTCTGCCCACTGGGGACAAGTCATAGGTGTTTATGTTGAAAAACAGATTCCTGAAGAAATTATTGGCCACCTCCTGGGTGGGAGGGCTGCTGGGCCGCATCTTTCGGTATATGTCAAGAACTGCCTCATCAGGGGTTTCAATCTTATCAAGGGTCATGGTCTCCCGGATTGTGGGGCTCACCCCGGGAGCATCAAGTACAAGGCAATTGATCTCCTTGATACCCTTTGACCTGATCAGATTCACAGCCTCTTCGCTCAGTTCTGTGTTGCCCTCAAGTAAAACTTCACCTGTCTCAGGATCAATGACGTCCTCAGCCAGTACCCTGCCAACCAGGTCCATGAAATCAACGGGTATATGCGTAATCCCAGCCCCTTCGAGGAGCCTGTGAAGCCGTTTGGTATATTTATCACCGGCCTTAGCTAGCACCTTTTTATCTTTGGGGCTTACGATTTTCTTGCTCAACTTCTTTTGATACAGATTCTCAATGTTGGCCTCGCGCAGACATCCCTCTTTCTCTATCTTGATGGTCTCAGACCTATAAAACTCAGAGAGGATTTCCTTTGTGCTATATCCCAGGGCCTTCAAAAGTACTGTTACAGGAAACTTGCGCCTCCTGTCGATCCGCACATATAGCAAGTCCTTTGGGTCAAACTCAAAATCAAGCCAGGAGCCCCGTAGCGGAATGATCCTGGCAGAATATAGTAACTTACCGCTTGAATGGGTCTTGCCCTTATCATGGTCAAAAAACACCCCTGGTGAGCGGTGCAACTGGCTAACAACCACACGCTCTGTTCCATTGATAATAAAGGTCCCCCTCTCGGTCATTATAGGAAGGGTCCCAAAATAGATCTCCTGTTCCTTGATGTCCCGAATGCTTTTGGTACCGTCGGTCGTATCAGTATCAAAGACCATGAGCCTCACCGTCAATCTTAACGGGGCTTCATATGTCATGCCTTTGTTCAAGCAGTCTTCCTCATCGTACTTAACGTCCTCGAAAGTGTACTTAACGAACTCAAGGCAAGAGGTTCCACTAAAATCTTCTATGGGAAAAACGCTCTTAAATGCCCCCTGCAATCCCACTTCCTCCCTCTGCTCAGGAGAAACGTCCTTCTGTAAAAACCTCTCGTACGAGTGTTTTTGGACTTCTATCAGGTTCGGGATATCAATGATTTTCTTGATCTTCCCGAAATTGCGCCTGACTCTCTTGCTGACACCGTCTACACTAGACATTGCCACTCCTTCTTGCCTGCAATAGGCATGGATTAACGATTTACTTTTATGAGCACAGGAAGTGCCAGGAAACTCTAGTCCACCCCCTGCCCAATTAAGCATTTTAAGCCACTGGGGCAGATCATATTAATTCCTCTGCCCCTCGTGGCTTTCACCTACTTGACCTCTACGGTAGCACCGGCCTCTTCCAGTTGAGCCTTTATCTGTTCGGCCTCGTCTTTTGACACCCCTTCCTTTACCGGCGCGGGGGCGCCATCCACCAAAGCCTTTGCTTCCTTAAGACCCAGGCCTGTTATGGTGCGTACTGCCTTGATCACCTGTATTTTCTTATCTCCCGCAGAAGCAAGAATCACGTCGAACTCAGTCTTTTCTGGTGCAGCCTCAGCCGCCTGCTCAGCAGGACCTGCTGCCGCCACCGCAACTGGTGCAGCCGCTGTGACACCAAACTTCTCTTCTAGTTCCTTAACAAACTCGGAAAGCTCCAAGACGGTCATATTGGAAATATATTCAATCACATCTTCCTTGGTAATTTCAGCCATGATTGTCTTAACCTCCAGTGAATATGTTTATTATTGATTATTGCTGCTCTTCGGCCTTTTTTTGCTCAATTGCCTTCAAGGCATAAAGCAGTTGTACAATTATGCCATTTAGTACCCTCACAAAACCAGCAGGCACCGCCTGCATTGCAGAGAGGGCCTTGGCTAACAACACGTCTCTACTGGGCAACTCCGCGAGCTTCTTTATGGCGTCCAGGTCCATGACCTTGCCGGAAATCTGGCCCGCCTTTATTTCCAATTGCTCGAACTCTTTGGAAAACTCGACAAGGGCCTTTGCTGGAGCCACTGGATCATCATAACTCAGCGCGATGGCCGAAGGCCCTTTCATGAAATCCTCCAGTTGGGCTGTATCAGTGGACTGGGCAGCTAGTTTCAAGAGTCTGTTCTTGACCACTTGGAACTCTGCTCCTGCCTTGCGAAGATCCTTTCTGAGTCTGTTCATGGCCTCAACATTCAGGCCCTTGAAGTCCACCAGAAAGCTGGCCTTCGCCTTTTCCAGACGCCCTTTCATGTCCTCTACAAATTTTGCCTTTTCAGCTCTTTCCATATTCACCTCCTCTCCTTTTGACATAATAATGTCAAAGCAGAGGTGCTTGCCGTAACAGAGAAGTTGATTGTTGTGTGGGTGGTGGAAATCGCCTCGAAGAATACACGCCAAACTCACTTCTCGGTCTCGGTAGGCTATACGATTTAAGCCTTAGGGCCATCTTTTTAATTTCATGGCAATAGCCCTTATAGCACCTACTGTCTTTGACCTTTTCTCGTCCCGTAAAGATTTTGAAACTTTTCGTCCCCATCCAACTCCTCACTAGCAAAAAAGCAAGTGAAGAGTCCTAGCCATTAACCTCTACTCGCTTACGTGCTCATGAGGCCTGAGCCAATAGGTCTTTAACATATCCGGAGTCTACCTTGATTCCAGGGCCCATGGTGGTGGATAAGGCTATACTTCTTAGATAGGTACCTTTGCTTGCTGCTGGCTTTAGGCGCAAAATCGTATCCATAAAGGCAGCTATGTTCTCCAAAAGCTTTTGAACACCAAAAGACACCTTGCCCATAGGGGCATGCACTATCCCAGCTTTCTCAACCTTAAAATCAATCTTTCCCGCCTTGATTTCATTTACTGCCTTGGCCACATCAAATGTTACCGTACCTAGCTTGGCATTTGGCATCATACCTCTAGGTCCAAGGATTCTTCCCAATTTGCCCACTGCACTCATCATGTCAGGCGTGGCAATGGCCTTATCGAATTCAAGCCATCCCTTCTGGACCTTTTCTACGAGATCGTCCGAGCCAACATAATCAGCCCCTGCTTCAATGGCCTCCTTCTCCTTTTCGCCCTTAGCAAACACGGCAACTCTGACAGTTTTGCCAACCCCGTTGGGCAACACAACCGTACCCCTGACCATTTGATCAGCATGTCTGGGATCAACGCCCAGCCGAACAGCCAGATCAACAGTCTCATCAAAGGACGCATACGAACAATCCAAGGCCAATTGGATGGCCTCTTCGAAGCTGTAGCGCTTTGTCCTGTCTACCTTTTCTATAACATTTCTGTATTTCTTTCCACGCTTGGCCATCTCGAACTTCCTCTCCTGAACTTGTTAATCCACCACCGTTATGCCCATGCTCCGCGCCGTTCCTTCAATAATTTTCATGGCGCTTTCAATATCGTTGGCATTGAGATCTTCAAATTTGAGTTTTGCGATTTCCTCAATCTGCTTCCTTGTGACCTCCCCCACCTTCTGACGATTGGGCTCACTGGAGCCCTTGGCTATTTTTGCCACCTGTTTTAGCAATACTGATGCAGGCGGGGTCTTTGTAACAAACGAAAAGGATCTATCCGCATATACCGTTATTACCACCGGAATGATAGTTCCCATCTGATCCTGGGTCTTTGCATTAAATGCCTTACAAAACTCTGCTATATTAACACCATACTGTCCAAGGGCCGGGCCAATGGGAGGCGACGGATTCGCCTGGCCACCCTTTACTTGTAATTTTATAGATCCGATTACCTTTTTTGCCATCGTGAACCTCTTCTCTAGATCTTATTTACCTGAATGAAATCCAGTTCAACCGGTGTAGATCGACCAAATATCGTAATCAGGACTCGCAATTTCTCCTTGTCCGGTTTCACCTCTTCCACAACACCCTGGAAGTTACTGAAAGGCCCGTCTATCACTCTTACCTCATCACCTTCTTCAAACTGGTACTTGGGTTTAGGCTTGCTGAACCCTTCTTCCATTTGCCTTATAATTTTTTCCGCCTCTTCATCAGGAATCGGGGTGGGTTTCACTCCCCCTCCAACAAAACCGGTAACCTTTGCTGTATCCTTTACTGTGTGCCAGGTCTCATCATTCAATTCCATTTGGACCAAAATATAGCCTGGATAAAACTTTCGTGATGAGGTCTTTTTCTGGCCCTTTTTTAGTTCCACCACTTGCTCTGTCGGGACCAGGATCTGACCAAAGTACTTCTCCTGCCCCAAAGCCTTGATCCTCTCTTCAAGGCTTTTCTTTACCTTATGCTCGAATCCCGAATAGGTATGAACTATGTACCACTTTAGTGCCACCGTAAAACCTCATACTTATAAAAGAGGTGTTTACCCCATACTAAAGAACCCAACCTCAACTCCTAGCCCACTATATTCTTTATGACCTTAATAAGCCCGAAATCCACAATGCCCAAGAAAAGCGCCACAATCAGAACCAAAAAAATAACCACAGCAGTGGATGCCAATAGCTCTTTTCTATTAGGCCACTTTACTTTTTTTAGTTCGGTTTTGGATTCTCTAAGAAACTGTACACTCTTTGTAATGTAATATCCTATGCCCTTTCCTTGCTTCCCCCTTTCGGCCTTCCTCTCTTGAACCTTTTTGGGAGTCGTATTGGCTGGCCTAATCTTGGCCACGGCCTTGTTTGCCTTATCATCAGTGCCGACCTTTTTCAGGTTCTTCTCAGCGCCTTTCGCTACAGCATTTTTTTTGGGCCTCCTGCGCTTCTTGGCCCTCTGATTCGATTTTTTCATCCGCCTTTACCCAATCTCCTCAACGCTTACGAACACCCTCGCACCAGCACCAAAAACATAAAATGGCAGGCCAGGAGGGATTCGAACCCCCAACACCCGGATTTGGAGTCCGGTGCTCTAGCCGTTAGAGCTACTGGCCTGCATTTCTAACACGCCTACTTGGTTTCCTTGTGTAAAGTATGAGTCCTACAAGAAGGACAGTATTTTCTGAGAGCTAGCTTATCCGGGGTCTTCCTCTTGTTTTTGGTGGTTGTGTAATTTCTATTTTTACACTGCTCACAAGCTAGCGTAATAATATCTCTCATATCCGTCCTGTCTCCCTTATTCTATGATTTCACTGACAACACCTGCACCCACCGTCCTACCACCT
>CAZDVV010000048.1:0-4775 GCA_964508875.1 uncultured Desulfobacteraceae bacterium
GAAATTTCGACAACCCTGAATACAAAGACCCGTGGTGGGTGCGTAGATATGAGGCGAGCACTCTTGTGGGACTTGGGTGCAATGAACCCTGTGGTACTTGTTTCTGTTCCTCTGTAGGAGGCAGTCCTTTCAGTGAAAAAGGTCTTGATGTGTTGCTTTTTGATTTAGGAGATCAATATCTTGCTAAAGCGCTTACCGAAAAGGGTGCCGCCCTACTGGCTAAAATGGATGGAGGGAGCGAGGCAAGCGACAAAGAGCTTTCTAGGGCTGAAGAGCTGAAGAAGGCTGCTGAGGAAAAGATTTCTTCGAAGGTTGATATAAGTAAGCTGGCCGAGAAGAATGTACTTGAACTCTTTAACGCCCCCTTTTGGGAAGAGCTTGCCTTTGCATGCATAAATTGTGGAACCTGCACATTCCTCTGCCCCACCTGCTGGTGTTTTGACATTCAGGACGAGGTGTATCAGAAGCAAGGAGACCGTATCAGGAACTGGGATTCATGCATGTTTCCCTTATTTACATTACACGGCTCAGGTCACAATCCGAGGAGCGAAAAATTTCAGCGTGTTCGCCAGCGCTTCATGCATAAGTTGAAATATTACGTAGATAAATACGGCAATGGAGTGCAGTGTTCAGGTTGCGGCCGGTGCGTGCAGTTTTGTCCCGTGAACATAGACATCAGGCACGTTATTGAATTGATGAACAGCCATTGAATAGATAGGAGAACTGGCTTCGGCCTTCAGTCTATACACCTGAGTACCTACTTTGACATTTGAAATTTCACAGGAGGGTACTGCATTGGATAATCCTTATCTACCCTATCCGGTTCGCATAGAAGAGATAATTACCGAGACAGAGGATAAGAATCTCAAAACCTTCAAGTTTGTCTTCCTTAATCCTGAAAACGAAGAGAAATTTTCTTATATCCCTGGACAATTTGCAGAACTGTCCGTTCCAGGCAAGGGCGAAATCCCCATTGGCATCGCATCATCTCCTACTGAAAAGGGATTCGTTACCTTCACTGTAAACAAAGTGGGGCTGGTGACCACCCATTTGCACAACATGAAAGTCGGAGACATCATGGGTATCCGAGGCCCATTAGGTAACTGGTATCCCTGGGAGGAAATGGAAGGTAAAAACGTTGTAATCATCGGAGGAGGGTTCGCATTCACAACCCTTAGGTCCAGCATTGTTTACATGCTTCACCCAGACAATCGCCCCAAGTTTAAAGACATTATCGTGGTTTACGGCGCACGCAGCCCTGGCATGCTGCTTTATAAAGACGAGTTGGCGGCCTGGGAGCAAAGGGACGACATTCAGATGCACATCACCGTTGATGCAACAGATGACCCTAACTGGAAGTACAACGTGGGTTTTGTGCCAACTATCACCGAACAAAAGATAACAAGTTCCGATAATGCCATTGCCATCGTATGCGGCCCCCCCATAATGATAAAGTTCACACAGCCCGTGCTCGAGAAGCTCGGGTTTCCACCCGAAAGGATCATACTTTCTCTTGAGATGCGCATGAAATGTGGCATAGGCATGTGCGGAAGATGTAATATTGGGGATAAATATGTTTGCAAGGACGGGCCCGTTTTCTCTCTTGCCCAGCTCAAGAACATGCCCCCGGAATATTGATGCCTACTTGACCAAGGGCAAGACATCTTTAAATAGGTCTGTGCCTGCCTGCTCCAATATTTCGTAAATTACGGTTTCCGTAGAGGTGACACTCACTCCTGCCTGCTCCATTCTTCTAAGGGCTATGTCCCTATTGTGGAGGCTTCGGGATGAGATTGCGTCGGCCACCACATGAACGTGATGAGTGGCCAGTCCATGGATGGCCGTCTGCAAGTACGCAGATATGGGCCTCAATGGTGATATTAAACTGCTGATTTCCGGCACAGTAGGTCCCAATTTCTGCTGTTCTGTAATCACTATCGGGAGATGGGAAAGCTGGGCAAACTTCACTAGCTTAATAACGTTCCCTACCAGGCTTTCCCTCTCTTGCATTGCTTGAACAAGCCGCTCTTGAACGTCAATGACAACCAGGGCACAATCACCTCGTTTCAGAAGCATCTTGGAATATTCCATGGGTTTCATTTCTTCCTCGGCACATTACAGAGAAAATGCTGAGCCATTGGGCAGCTCGTAATATCCGTTTACTTGCCACAATGGCGGATCCACCGAAAAACCATTCAAAACTAACACGTCTGCTCATGGGATCTTTTTGGTCAGCTCCCTGCCTATGACAACCCTCTGAATCTGATTGGTTCCCTCGAAGATCTGGGTTAGTTTCGCGTCCCGGAACATCCTCTCCAGAGGATAGTCCTTCGTATATCCATACCCTCCCAGAACCTGTACCATGTCGGTGGTAATCTTCATAGCCGCGTCACTGCAGAAACATTTTGCCATAGAAGATAGTTCAGGACTTGGATTTCCTGCGTCAAACGATAGGGCCGCCCTTTCCATCAGACCCCGGCCTGCCTCAATCAGCATCTTGGCATCAGCCAACATGAAAAGCACTGCCTGGTGCTCCACCAAGGCCTTACCAAACGCTCTTCGTTCCTTTGCGTATTGGGTGGCGTAGCTGAGCGCTCCCTCTGCTATTCCAAGGGCCAACCCTGCTACCGCAGGCCGAGACATGTTGAAGTCAGCCATGGCTATCTCAAGACCTTGGCCCGGCTGGCCGAGGAGATTATCCGCAGGCACCCTTACTTCATCCAAAATAACCTCGGCGGTGTTACTCCCCCGAAAACCGCACTTTTCTTCTATCTTTCCTATGCTCAAACCATCTGAGTCCCGGTCCACCACAAAAAAGGTGAGTTCGTTGCCCTGGGTCTTTGCAAGCACGCAGTAAAGTCTGGCCACAGCACCGTTCGTTGCGAAGGTCTTCCTTCCGTTCACAATGTAATGGGACCCTGACCTTTCCGCCTTGCAGAAAATACCCTTTACGTCCGATCCTGCACCCGGTTCGGTTACCAGATATCCAATTAGTTCCCTTGCCTGGGAAATTCTCGGCAAAAGCCTCTGTTTTTGAGAATCGTTCCCAGCATGTAGGATCGGGAAGCTTCCTACGGCCTGTATTATCAGCAATAATGCTGAGGAAGCGCATGCTTTTGCAATTTCTTCGGTACAAAGGCACAAAGTATAGCATGGATTCTCAGGCCAACCGCCGTACCGAGCCGGGAGCATGATTTGGAGCAGCCCTAGATCCCAAAAAAGATCCACTACGTCCCAATTAAACCGCCCTTCCCGGTCAGTCTCCGCAGCAACCGGCGCTATATGTTTTTCCACTGCGCGTTGGACGCTCCTCAAAAGAATCTTTTGCTCTTCAGTAAACTCCATTCCTGCCCGCTCGCGTTGCCGTTGTCTTCGGTCACTGATCTGTGCCTACATCTGCTTTTCTCTAACCTGGGAAAGTACTTTGTCCCTTATAGCTTCACACTGGATTTTCGGCAGAATAACTTATAGACTATAGCAAATATTATGTCCAAATCAATCTGTCTGTTGATAAGACCTTGATCCGCGTGATCGGTGTCAAACCTAATCGGGGATACCAAAGGAAGACAGGAGCAAACAATTGCAATTGAGGTCACAGCATGCACGTGGGTGAAACCTTGAGACAACTGGCCCTGGCTCGCGCAAATGATCTGCTAGTAAAGGACGTACGCATAGGGCTAAGATACACGGCGGTAATGCTTGAAAACGGGTCAGCCGGAGTGGCCTACAATTTCTCAAAAAGGGTTACAAAAGGTTGTTCGGCCTTGGATTCCATGCTTCCCCTTGCCGGCAAAAAGGCCCGGGAATTAATCACCTTGATCGACAGTGGTCATGAGATTGAATCATCTCTTGCAATAGCCACGGCAAACGCCTTACTTAACAAGCCGGAACGGGAATATCTCGACGGGGATATCCTACGTCACTTAGCCCTTCGACCAGATGATACTGTAGCAATGGTAGGGTATTTTGCGCCACTGGTGCCCGCCTTAAGGGCTAACTGCAGCGACATTAAGATATTTGACCAAGTCTCAAGACCCGGGGGTGAAGTTCTTCCGGCAGATGAGGCGGTTGAGTGGATTGCGAAATCTGAGGTGGCATTGGTAACGGCCACGGCCATAATAAACCGGACTATTGACTATCTGCTCAAGGCATGCAGTTCGTGTAGGGAGGTGGTTATACTAGGCCCTTCTTCGCCCTTGGAACCCGAAGCCTTCAGGGGCACTCCTGTGACCTTGCTTTCGGGTATTGTTATACGTGATGGAGAGGAGATCCTCCGGCGTGTAAGCGAAGGAGGAGGAACCAGGCAATTCAGGGACTGTAGCAAGAAGGTAAACCTCAGGGTTAATGTTTCGCACCGTAACAGCACATGATTCTAAACTCTTAGGAAAAGGGACAAGGAATTTGATAACTCCCAACACAGTAGTGGAGATCATAGGGGAAGATATATTTAGGTGGATGTTGCACCGCTTTGATCAGACCACCACCCTGAAGGATGTGCCTGAGGAAATACTGGAAAGGATCGCCTCTGTGGAGGTTCCTCAAGGTGTTTATGGTTCTGACCAAAATTCCCTCACGTGTATAGCCTTCCTGACCTTTGCGTACAAGCTGAAAGGGAAAGAACAGAGCCCTAAGTTTGCTGAAAAGGATATGCTATTGGTAAAGGTCCTGGCCCGAAATGAACTAGCCCGCCGCAGAGGCAAGAGGAAGTTTAAAAACCCATACTGGGATCATCCGGTCTACGAGTTGATCGCGGGACAGATCGGGGATAGGATTCG
>CAZDVV010000048.1:4875-13163 GCA_964508875.1 uncultured Desulfobacteraceae bacterium
GTTTGATGAGCTTTCCAGGATACAATAATGGGAGAATTTGAACTACTGGGCAAGAAGAATAGAGAGCGGTACCTGAGGATTGTCACTCCCGCGGGAAATTTCTTTGCACGCATAGGCGTCCACCCTAACGTCCTATCTGTGACGGGATTGATACTCAGTATCGTGGCAGGTCTTTTTTATGCCATGGGACATTTTTTTTGGGGTGGTTGTGTGGTCATACTGGCCGGGACGTGTGATGTATTGGATGGGCTGCTGGCCCGCCAGACCGGAAAGGCTTCAAGGTTCGGCGCCTTTTTCGACAGCGCTCTGGACCGGTTCGGAGAGGTGTTCATTTTTATGGGCCTTGCATGGTACTTCTCGGGCGGGGGAATATTTTTCGGGGAGGTGCTGAATCCTTCGCCACACGCCCGAAGTCCATTGACAGTTGTCTTCATCATTTTGGCTATTGCGGGTTCCTTTATGGTGAGCTACACCCGTGCCAGGGCGGAAGGTCTTGGCGTAAATTGCAAGGTAGGATTGATGCAAAGGCCAGAGAGGATAACCCTTCTTATTCTTGGCTCCTTGCTGGGCGGAATTCCCGTAGTGGGGATTATCATTGTGAAGACCACTTTAATAATACTCGCCATATTGACCAATATTACAGCTTTGCAGAGAATGATTTATGTAAAAAAGGCACTAATAAGGGAGTCTGAGGCCCCATGAAAGAGGAAATTGTCTGCCCCCACTGTGGGGGCGTGGTGGAAAAATATAAGAATCCCTTTCCCACCGTCGATATAATCATTGAGATGAATGGCCAGAAGGTGCTGATGATAAAAAGGAAAAACCCACCTTATGGCTGGGCCCTTCCAGGTGGGTTTGTAGATTACGGCGAAAGCTTGGAGCAAGCGGCAATTAGAGAAGCGGAAGAGGAGACCTCACTCAAGGTGGAGCTTTTGTATCAACTGGGAGCCTATTCAGACCCCAAAAGGGATCCCCGATTCCATACCATCACTGTGGTTTTCGTGGCAAGGCCTGTGGCCGGAAGACTTGAGGCAGCCGATGATGCAAAAGAAGTGGGGCTCTTTGACCGCGACAATCTCCCTCAAGATATCGCCTTTGATCATGCTAGGATCCTGAAAGACTACTTTGATAGATGCGCTCGAGCAGATTAAGGGTAAGTCCTCTCATTGCCTTGTATTTATTTTTGTCTCTTCTTGTGGTGGCCGCCGCCCTGCCTCTCTTCTTGCAGTACCGTCCTGTTCAACGATTGGTCTTGGAAGAGATTCTTGAACATTACAATCTGGAAAATGTGAGAATATCTTTTTCCAAGGCCAGTGTGATCTTCTGGAATCCCCTAGAAGTGATGGCAAAGGATGTGCAGCTTTGCCTCCCTGGCAAACCGCACCCCATAAAAGTAGGGGAAATATCGGCGAAATTCTTTCTTAAGGATCTGCTTAAAAGCCGTTTTGTTCCGGACTCACTCACCCTAAGCAGGGTAAACATCATTGCACCTTCCCGTAAACAGGCCCAGATGCCGTTGATGCTGTCTGCAAAAAACATCGCTACAGCTTTTGGGGGCTTCTTTAAACTGAAGAGCTTCTCCCTATTGGGCGGGACAATTAGGTTCCCTTCAAGGTCTTTTGCTCTTACGAACATCGCCGCCCGAGTGAGCCAAGACAAAAGCAAGCAATTATCTACTCTTTATGCCACTGCGACAATAAAAAGGGGTGAGCAGCTTGCTCCACTGATTTTGAGAGGAACAGCACAGATTGACCGGCAGGCCATTGTTTCCTCAATACATGCTAAAATCTCGCTGCCCAAGTTTCCACTCCCATTGGTGGGACAAACAGATTATTTTGTACCCAACCGAGGTGAACTCAGAGCAAAGGTGGAAATTGATTACAACAGCAAAGGCATTACCTATCGTGCGCACTTGAGGGGTGCCAATCCGGTGTTTCTGATCCAGAAGGCAGCGCGGCGTAAGCTGTTTCAGTTTCCCTCCTTGGAACTCTCCTTGTCCGGCCTCTATCGTGCAAAAACTTTCCAAGTATCCCAATTTAAACTCAAAGGACCCAACTTCTCTTTTAAGGGCAGCATGAATTACAATCCCCATCCTGAATCAAAGGGGATCAACTTAAGGGTCTCATCCATGTGGATGAATTACGGCGCCTTTAGACAAATATTCCCGGATCCACTTGTGAATCCTTGGCTATCAAAAACACTCTTTCCCATCATCACCAAAGGGATGGTGAAGGTCCAGGAATTCGCTCTCAAAGGCAGCACGGAACAAATAGCCAGCCTCGACCAGCCCTCCAACCGATCATGTCTTTCTCTTAAAATTCTTTGGAAAGAACTTGAGGCACTCAGAAATAGTGGCCCATTTGCATTTGATCATGTGTCTGGCTCCCTTATTATCTCTGGAGGCTCCCTCAACATTAGCCATTTGAAAGGTAACTATGGTGGCTCTGTGGTGTCAGCGGGTTCGGTTCTATTGCCTGACTTATACGGACAAATTGATGAAATCCCTGTTCGATTAAAGGGACAGATGGATCTCTCTGAACTGCCGCAACTCACAGAGTCTCCTTATGTGGCAGGTCACTTACCACCTTTCCTTGAGGCCGTTGAGGATGCTCAAGGAATCGCGCCGCTAAAAGTCCAAGGGAAGTGGCTCCTAGCCGGAGACAGATTTGTCATGGACTCGGGCTCCTTTGGACCTGCCAATTGTCATCTTACCTATGATGGAATTGATATTGATCTTCAAGATGCCATTGTGCAGTTCAGGAAAGGGTTTGGATACAGAATACAAGGTGAAATGGCTCTGGGTGAATCTTCTTTTCACATAGCAGGATGGAGTGATGATGAATTCGCCACCGTGTCCGTCCATGCAAATGGTAAAGCACAACTCGGGCAGCTTATGGATTTGATCAAGGCTCCGTCATACCTCAAAATCAGCTCCCCTGAACCCAGAGGAATCACCCTTTCTATTAGAAAAGCTTCAAATTCATTAATCATTGAGTGCAATGCGGAGATCAATGAGGTCACCATCAAGGCCGCACCCTGGTTTGGTATCAAAGGAGAGAAAGGAAGCAGCCTGTTTCTTCGGATCAAAAGAGCGCTTGACAACAAAGATATGGAAGGCGAGGCCATAGTATTTCAGAGAGAGGGCTTCATTGGTAGCAATTTCCATTATGATAAAAAAACAGATTTGATACAGGCCAATATTAAGACCCCAAAAGGCCTTGCAGAAAACATTGAGCTTCTTCTGTGGGGCAAACCCTACCGTATTGTGGCAGGATTTGCCTGTGACCTTGATGTTAGTATCCCGGTTAATGAGCCAGGTAAGATAAATGTTTTCGGCAGGCTGGACGGATATGGGATTACATTCCGTAGCAAGCAGGCGCCCACCATATTCAAAACCTGTCAAATAAGAGTGGAATTTAAGGGCAAGGACATTTACATAGACTGCATGAGGACAGAGCTTTCTGGCACGCCTGTAATTGTGTCTGGCCACATCAAAGGCTGGACAAGACTTGCGGGAAGAATAGCCATAAAAGTTGAGCAGTTGGACGTGGCCCTTGCTTTTCATCGGCAGCGCGAATCCACCTCTCCCACTATCCAGGATCTTTTGTCCATGATTCCACCTAATACGAATATTAAAGTGGATCTAAACGTCACGACCACCTATTATAGGTCCCTCTACCTAGGTCAACTCGAGGCAAGGTTAACGATAAAGGGCGGCAATCTTTACGTTGAAAATCTCCAAATTTCCTCTGAGCATACCAGGATAGCTCTGGTGGGATACCTGAAGACAAACCCAGCACAAGATTATTATCTTGGTATTTACAAAAAGACCCATGATTTTCCGGTTCAAGATCTCTTTCAGGCCATTGCTAACGAGAAGCCACTTGTAGAAGGGAGCTTGGACATGGAAGCCCTATTGAGCTCGCAAGGCAAACAACTCAAGAACTTTGTTAATAACCTCAGTGGCCAAACCAACTTCGTCATTAAGAAAGGCAAAATCCATAAGTCTAGTTTGCTTATTAAGCTCCTAGATTTTTTCAGTGTACAAAAGATATTTGTCAAAGAGCCACCTGATCTGTCCAAGGAAGGGTTTTATTTTGAAGAGATTAAGGGGAGTCTAGAGGTTAATAACGGAGTTGTGCACTCTGATGAGGTCGTCATGAGAAGCCCTGTGTTCAATGCCATAGTGCGAGGCAACGTAAACCTAAATAGTGGCAAGATAAAGGCTGACCTCGGTGCGCAGCCCTTTGTTACCATTGACTCTATCCTGAGTAGAGTTCCCGTGGTGGGGTATATATTAACTGGCAAAGAAAGGGCTCTGCTGGTGTATTATTTCAAGATCAGGGGGCACATAACCGAGCCAAAGTTGTCATATGTGCCGTTGAAAAACATTGGTAGGAGCGTTTTGCTTTTCTTTAGAAGGGCCTTTCTTACACCAGTAAGGATTTTCAAAAATATTGCAAAGTTTGCAAAAGAACTATCCAAAAAGGGAAGGCCTGTTCCATTGAGCAAATTTGAAACTCCCAGTCACTGAATCCTAATTAGCTCAGGGCTACCTACTAAAGCGTGTTCCAATCCAAAAGCTTCTTCAGTCACCTTTTAGGAGATCCTCCAAAGCTTTATCTATTGTGGGAAACCTATAACGAAACCCCATGGCCATCAATCTCTTGGGGACAACTCTTTGTCCTTTTAGAAGTACGCTTCCAAATTCTCCCATCATAATTCTAAGTATAAACCCGGGAACAGGGGGCATAAAAAGCGGTTTGTTTAACACATCAGCTAGGGCCTTTGTGAGATCTTTGTTCCTTATGGGTTCAGGGGCCGTGCAATTGATGGGTCCGGAGATATTCTGCTTGAGGGCGAGGAAAAGATAAATGGAGGCAAGATCTTGTTCATGAATCCAGGAAAACCACTGCTCGCCGCCACCTAGCCTGGCCCCCATGCCCATACGAAAGGGCTTGACCATTCTCGCCAATGCCCCTCCACTTCTCCCAAGCACGATACCGAATCGACATGTAATAACCCTTACCCCGTACTTCTCGGCCTCATATGCTGCCCTTTCCCAGTCCCTTGCAAGGATTGCCAGGAAGTCTTCTCCAGGGGGACTGTCCTCACTGAGCTCTTCGTCGCCTCTAAAACCATAGTAACCAACTGCAGAGGTACTCAGCAATAGAGTATCTTCGCGTGTTCTTGAAGACAGGGCATCTACCACATTTCGGGTGCTTTGCAATCTACTATCCCTTATCACCTTCTTGGCCTTCTTGGTCCAGCGAGTGAATATGGAGCTTCCTGCGAGATTAATTACCACATCATGTGCAGCAACTTTCTCCTGCCATTGGCCTTTTTTTGTTGGATCTCCCTCCACCACATTTATCTCTTTTGGCAAGGCCTTGGCCTTGGAAAGATCCCTGGTAAGCACACTCACGTGATGCCCCCTGCCTAGCAACTCGCGACAAACGGTGGAGCCCACAAATCCCGTTCCACCCGTAATAAAAAATCTCATTTTTAGTTACCTCACTCCTTTCATCCTGATCCCAGAGGATATGTTTATGCAACCCATTTGTCGAAAACCATGAAGTGCGGTTATGTCAACGAAGGATGTATTGTGCCCTCTGAACACAATCTTGACATCATTCTTGCGCTCCCTTATTTTTTTGGTAATATTGAGTGCTGCAGGATATGTGGTACACTGAACCGAAGACCCCACCAGATCAGGATTTTCCCCCATAACCCTGTCAGCACACTCGTCGTAAAGATTTTTTCCCATCTTGGGGGTCTGTTGTTTGATCGCCAGTACGAAATCCAAGATTTCTATTTCGTGCCCCGAACCCTCAAGGACTGGTGGAAGATTTATGAGACCCAAGGGAGGCAAATTATACATGGGTTCAAGATACAAGGGGGTAAACACAAGGACGATTTTCATGGCCCATCACAATTTTGAGGATTTATTAAATCTCCGCAATTTTACTGGAACAGTAAGCTACGAGTATCCATAGAACAGACGAGGCTAAAGAATCTAAAAGAAGTATATGGACAGGCTCAGACACTGTCAAGGCAGCTAAAAAATGGATAAGATGGGTAACAGTCATAGGTTTGACGAACTGCACATCCTCAGAGAGGCAGTAGAGAGCACCAATGAGGGTTTTGTGACCATTGATGAGGACCATCGCGTTATCTTTTTTAACAAGGCAGCAGAGAAAATTTTTGGTTACAGAAGAGAAGAGGTCTTGGGTCGAGACCTTACTACCATTATGGTACCTACGTGCGCTAGGGATCACAAAAGGGCCGTTGAGAGATATCTCAAGACAGGGAAGGGACCAAGCATAGGACACGAAAGAGAGCTTCTCGCCACTAGAAAGAATGGTGAACAGTTTCCTGTGGAGATTTCTTTTTCAGTAACGGTCTTGAATGGGAGACACTTTTTTACCGGACTGGTAAGAGACCTAACCGAAACAAAGCAATTGCAGGAAAAACTCTTGCAATCAGAACGCTTGGCTGCCCTCGGACAACTGGTAGCTGAGATAACCCATGAGATCAAGAATCCCCTGATAACCATTGGTGGTTTTGCCCGCCAACTAGCAAGGAATGAGACTGATGAAAAGACGGTCAAGAAACTTGAAATCATAGTGTCTGAGGTAAAGAGATTGGAAGATTTACTCTCCGACCTAGGGGAGTACTATCTGCCACGGAAACTGGAGCTTGGCCCCGTTGATATAAAGGAGTTGCTGCTAGAGATAAAATCCATGCTTAGAGTGACCTGCCAAAAGAAAAACATCGAAATCACCACCGAGTTTGAGGAAACGGCTGGACCAGTAAAGGGCGATCCCGCGCGGCTAAAGCAAGTTTTCCTCAACCTTGTAAAGAATGCAATAGAGGCCACCGAACAGGACGGACACATTCATCTTGAGGTAAAGAAAATTGGGGACAAGATAAGAATAAGGGTGGCTGATGATGGCCCCGGCATTTCTATAGAGGACCAGGCCAAGATCTTCTCGCCCTTTTTTACCACAAAATCCCACGGCTCAGGCCTTGGCCTTTGCGTAACTAAACGCATCATAGATGAACACCCCGGGGGCTCCATAACCGTGTTTAGTAAAGAAGGAGAGGGTACAACCTTTGAAGTCATACTTCCGTCTTTTTAATTGCCCCGACTGCCTCGAATGCCAATATTGTGCAAAGGTCAGGTGTCTTCAGTGCGCGGGAAAAACGGGTCCCGTAGAATGTTCTTTAGGACCATTCATCACCCGGGGTAAGGGGTGAATACCTAAGGTGGCGCGAAAAACAAAGGAGGGACAAAACCTTGAAAAGAAAGCCAGCGATTGATTATCGCTGTTGCACTGATTGTGAATCATGCATTGAAATCTGCCCTAGTGTATTTTTCCGCAATCCCGATACACTTATCATTGATGTGGTTGATCTGCAGTCATATCCTTTTGATGAGGTGGAAAAGGCCATTTCTATTTGTCCAGGTGACTGTATTTATTGGGAGCAGTAAACATTGAAAGCAGAGAAACCCTGGCTCGATCAACTTTACCATAAATACAACTACCCTAAATGGATACACCCAGATCCACTTGAGTTTGTTCATAATTATCCTGATCCCCTAGATCAAGAGGTGGTGGGCCTTATTGCTTCTTGCCTTGCCTATGGAAGGGTTACACTGATACTTTCCTCCGTGCGCACCATCCTGGAGCCAATGGGTAGCTCACCTAGAGACTTTTTATTGGCTACGGACGAACATTTTTGGTCAAGACTGTACGAGGGTTTTAGACATCGCTTCACAACGGTTGACCACCTGGTGGCATTGCTGAGCGGCATGAAAAGGGCTATTGGCAGATACGGGTCCCTTGGTGAGTGTTTTTCCTCGCATATGCACAAGGACCATCTCACGATCATTAACGCACTCGCGGGATTTGTCCGAGATCTAAAAGACGGGGAAAACTCATATAATAGCTTGCTCCCCTTGCCTGAAAAGGGGAGTGCTTGCAAGAGGCTTCATCTTTTTTTGAGGTGGATGATTCGCAGGGACAGTGTTGACCCTGGGCCATGGGAAGGTATCGCGCCTTCTATTTTGGTGATCCCCCTTGATACCCACATCTATAAAATATGCTCCCGCTTGGGCCTAACTTGCAGAAAAAGGGCAGACCAAAAATGTGCCATAGAAATCACCGAGCATTTCAGAGAGATTTGTCCCCATGATCCGGTTAAATATGATTTCGCCCTTAGCCGTTTAGGGATAAGGAGCGAAGGCTTTCTAATGCCTGATGGCTCTATTTTGAGGAGCTGAG
>CAZDVV010000049.1:0-13147 GCA_964508875.1 uncultured Desulfobacteraceae bacterium
TATTTAACAATCTCCGGTGGTTAAAACAATATGAAGGGCGAAAACTTTATGGATCCCTTAATACCAAATTCCTAACAATTCAATGAATATACATGACGATCACACTGACCGGCCCAAAGGTATTATTGTTTTTCGTTTTTGTTTATCTGCCTGGTATACCAGTCAATCTGCCGGCATATGCCACGTATGATCCTTACATCGCGGGCTCTCAAGGGTCTTTGAGATAGAAATCGGCGGATGTTTAACATCCAGTGCTCCGGGTTTTGTTTATCAATAAATCCTATCTTCATAAGTACCTGTTTTAGGTGTTCATACATACCCTCTAATTCAAACTTGTTGGCCATTCGAGGGACAGGTTCTGGGTTTGTTTCCCTGCTGGCCATGAATATCTCGTAGCAGAAAATCAGTACAGCATGGGCCAGATTAAGCGACCAGAACCGGGCCGTAGGTATGGTCGCAATGGTATGGCAATAGCGCAGTTCATCATTGGACAACCCACGGTCTTCGGGTCCGAACATAAGGGCTACCAGATTTTCTTGGCTGATGTATATTAGCTGTTGGGCGAGCTCGCGGGGCCGGGTGAGGGCGGGGCGAAGCGCTCCAGTGCGGGCGGTGGTGCCTACAACGTACTGAAATGGCCCTAGGGCATCCAGGAGCTCATCATATTCCTCCATTTGTTCTACTATGTCTATGCTGGACCCCGTGGCCATCTTCAGGACTCGGGAGAGATCACAGTTCTTGGGATGTACTAGGATGAGCCTGGTGAGCCCCATGTTGTTCATGGCCCTTGCCACGGCACCAATGTTCTCGGGGATTTGAGGCTCAACAAGTACAATGGCAATGTTTTCAAGTTTTACCTTGTACTCCAACCCTGGCCTCCACCATCCAAAATGGTGTTTCTCCCAAGGGCCCTGTGAGGAAGCCGCTGCCTGGACCTCCATAACCAAGCGCCAAACAACCCATCATTGCTCCAGTGAGGGTGCCCTCCAAAGCCTGCGGGATTCATGTCTCACTTCATTTGAAGTATCTTCAAAATCTCTGCCATCAGTTCATCACTGTCAAAGGAAAAGGCGACCGTTCCCTTTTCCACCTCAAACAAGAGCAAATTGCACTGGTACTCCTGGGCTACATCTTCGAGGAGTTCCTTAAACTTTACGGCCTCCGGGTGATCTGTACTGTTGACCTGCTCTGAAAACAAGTCAACCTCTATCACGCCATGACCAACCATGGAAGTGCTCACCTCTTTCTTTATATACGAGCATTCAAAGCCACGGAAAACAGCATCATACGCTTGATAATTCGTAAAACCCGGACACTACCCAGGACTTCCTCAGCTTCGGTAGCTTGCGATCTTTTGTGCAGGTTCACCATATCTCAGCAGGTAGACCAACGTACCTATACACATTATCGCAGCGCCGGTAATGAAGACAAGCCTAAATGAAGAGATATCCAGGAGCAGGCCTCCTATGAGCGGACCAAGGAGCATGCCTACGCTGTGTGCCTGGGCCACTGGAAGAATCATGGCAGAGGCAAATCCCTGGGCCAGGCGCAGCAGGATGAGGGTGGTGACGGTCTTGGTGGCGGCGTAGATAAGGGATAGGAGAAAATAGGTTAGGAGACCGCTGGTAAGGAAAGGCTTTCGACCCTTGCGGTCGGAGAGCTTGCCAAAATAAGGAACAAAAAGGCTTCTTGTCAATGAAAACGCGGCAAATATGAGGCCGATTTGAAACGCACCTGCACCAAGATCATGGGCATAGACCGGCAAAAGGGGAGCCACAAGGCCCGCACCCATGGTGGTTACGAACACTGCCAGGAAAAGCGTAACAAATATTTTTAGGTCTGCGGACATTTTCCGCCCTGAAAGGTATAGAAACAGGGCGAGGATTTCAAGGGATTCTAGGTCGACCTGTATTTAATTTCCCCTTGATTTGACAAATTTTCACTTGACAAGGATCTTGGTCTTAATTATTAACTGAATATTCAGTTAGTTTTTGGCTGGTTTTCCCACCGATAAGTTATAGCATGCGCAGACGCAAGAACAAGACAGCAGAGATTCGCAAGCCCGAGATCCTGGAGAATTATTATCAGGTATTAATCAAGGAGGGGTTTGAAGGGGCTTCCATAGGCAAGGTTGCCAAGCGCATGCACATCCACCCAAGCCTGATTATCCATTACTTCCAAACCAAAGAGAATATGACCATCGAGTTGGTCAAGGCCCTCATAGATCGATATGAAGCACCGGAGTACCTCCAGTTTGATCATATCCAGGACCCGAAGGAGCGATTCCAGGCGCTGATGGATACGCTTTTCTCTTTTGAATGGTCAAGAACCGTGGATCCTGGTGTACATTTCGGTTTTTACTACCTCAGTTTCAGGAATCCCACGGTTAAAGAACATTTCAAGGCAATGATCAAACGATTCAAGACCCGTCTGGTGATGGAGCTGGAGAGGTTCAGGGAGGCGGGTATTGTCAAGGTGAAGGATTTGGGGGCAGCAGCTGACCTTATCATAACATTGATCGAGGGCCTTGAATTTCATGCCCATTTCCTGGCGGATGGCCGGCCTTTTGAGGAATTTGCTGACAATGCCAAGGGCATAGCTGTAAGGATGTTAACAACATAGGATACTTGGGGCTAAGAGGGCTGCCGGCATGGCCACTGGATCAAAGAGACCGTTGTGGAAGCCCTGAAGCCCGGTTAAAAAGATATTTTTCATGGCAGGAGAAGGTAAATGCGGGACTTTGAAGAATATACCTCCGGCGATTACAAAGGTAGGGACATTAAAGCCGCCCTGGCAGAGGCCAGGTACATGGTGGATACGATTCTTACAGCACCTGACCAGACACCGCTGGAATTGCGCAAAGAAATAGCGCTGAAGACCGTTCGCAATTTCCGGGACCACATTAATAAAGGCTTTCTGGATTACCGAAAGTCCGTGACAGAGGCCACGAGCTTCGCCGTTACAGAGTGGACCGGTCAGGGCTCTATCCTGGTGGATGCCCTTGACAGGCAGTTCATTGACCTGTTGGGTGGATTCGGTCTGTATTCCTATGGAATCAGGCACCCTAAGATTATTGAGGCCGTAAAGGCGCAGCTTGATCGATCTCCCCAGTACAGCCAGGAGATGCTTGATCCGCTGCGGGCCCAACTTGCAAAGGTCCTGGCCCTGCTGAGCCCTGGGAAAATCCAGTACGGCTTTTTTGCCAACTCGGGAACCGAGGCCGTGGAAGGGGCGATGAAGCTGGCCAAGCTATATACCGGGAAAAAGGGCTTCATCGCCATGCTTAAGGGGTTCCACGGAAAAACCCTGGGATCACTTTCACTAATGGGTAAGAAGGTGTTTAGGGAGCCCCTCTTGCCCCTGCTGGAAGGAGTACGCCATGTTCCCTTTGGTGATGCCGAGGCAGTTGAAAAGGCCCTTGCCGCAGCCAAGGCTGTTGGTGATGGAATAGCCGCGGTGGTGGCCGAGCCGGTACAGGGCGAGGCCGGGGCTGTTGTACCCCCTGATGATTACTGGCCCCGCCTCAGGGAAATATGCAACCACTACGGCGTGTTGTTGATAGCCGATGAGGTGCAGACCGGAATGGGCCGAACCGGCAAGATCTTCGGCGTGGATCACTGGGATGTGGCACCTGATATAATGTGCCTTGGTAAGGCCCTGGGTGGGGGCGTGGTTCCCATGTCTGCCTTTTTGTCCACCCCTGCGGTATGGGAGTGCATGGAGCCAAATCCCTTTATCCATACCACCACTACCGGGGGAAATCCCCTTGCCTGTGCAGCTGCCCTTTCGGCGATCACGGTCCTACTCGAGGAAGATCTTCCCAGACAGGCCGCAGAGAAAGGGGCCTATGCCATGGAACAGCTCAGGTTCCTGCAGCAGAGGTATCCGGGTATCTTGGAGGAGGTTAGAGGGCTGGGCCTGTTAATTGGGATGGAGTTCGTCACAGATGGCATAGGATACAAGGTCGCGGCAGGCCTTTTTTCAAGGGGTGTGCTCACAGCCGGAACACTGACTAATGCCAAGACCATCCGATTTGAACCTGCCCTTAACATACCCCAAGATATTCTTGACGAGGCGTTGAACAGACTTGAGGACGTGTTCAAGACCATAGAAGTGCCCAGGCAAAAGGTGACGACTAACCTGTATGCTGGACGGATACTTTTCGTAGATCTGAGCAAAGGCGTGGTGGAGACCAGGCCCTTGCGCATGGATTGGGCCAAAGACTATATTGGAGGCTGGGGCCTGGCTGCCAGGTATTTTTACGATATGGTGGACCCCGGCACAAATCCCCTTTCTTCAGACAATGCCATGGTAATAATGACAGGGCCGCTTTGCGGAACACTGGTTCCCACCTCTGCTCGAACCTGCTTGGTCTCCAAGTCACCGCATACCGGGACCATAATGGAATCCAACATAGGGGGTGCCTTTGGCCCGGAGCTCAAATTTGCCGGATATGACGGCATTGTCATAACTGGAAAGGCTGATAAGCCCGTGTTCCTGAGAATCAAGGACAATGAAGTTTCGTTGGAAGATGCCACGGATGTGTGGGGCAAGGGAATATTTGAGACAGAAACATGGTTGAAAAGGGACCTGGGCCATGGCATGAAAAGCCTTTCCATTGGGCCTGCAGGGGAAAACATGATCGGGTTTTCTTGTGTGGGTTCAGAGGCCTATCGGCAAATGGGAAGGGGAGGGGCCGGGGCATTGTTCGGATCAAAGAATCTGAAGGCCATAGCAGTAAAGGGCACGGGCGGGGTCAAGGTGGCAAACATGGGAATGTTCCTGGAAAAGATATCGCACTATGTTACAGCAGATCTGCTAACCGAGGCCAACATGTGGGCCAAAAATGAGGGAACACCTATCCTTATGGAGATCACAAACGAGATGGGCATACATCCCACCAGAAACTATTCCAGGGGATTAAACGCTGCCAGGCATGCCCTGGATGCGGAGGCTGTTGAGTCCGTTAAAATAGGGGACAGGGCATGCGCGTCTTGTCCACTGGGGTGTGGGAACTTCACGTCAGTAAACGGCGTACAGGTGGAAGGGCCGGAGTACGAGACCCTGTGCATGGGGGGGTCCAATTGCGAGATCAACAGCCTTGAGCATGTGATGCGGTTCAACAGACTGTGTGATGACCTTGGTCTAGACACCATGAGCACTGGCGCAACCATAGCCCTTGCCATGGAGATGACCGAATCCGGAGTTCATGACTACGGGCTACGCTTTGGGGAACCCGATGAATATCTTGCCGTGGTGGAGGAGATGGCAAGGCTTTCCAGTGACCGCGGAAAGGACTTATCCCTGGGTGCAGCAAGGCTGGCTGAAAAACTGGGAAGGCCTGAGGCAGCGGCCCATTCCAAAGGCCTTGAGATGCCTGCATATGATCCCAGGGGAAACTATGGTATGGGCCTTGCCTATGCCACGAGCGAGAGGGGAGCATGTCACTTGAGGGCATTCACGGTTTTTGAAGATGAACCGTTTAAATTGAAATCCATGGCAAAGAGCGTGATGGACGGCCAGAATGCAAATGCGGCAAAGTGGTCTGTGGGGCTTTGTGACTTTTGGGGATCAGTAGATGCAAACATAATGGCTGATCTGCTTACCGAGGGACTGGGAACCCAGGTGTCCGCCGAGGATCTGCTCAAGGCCGGCGAACGCATATGGAATTTGGTCAGGGTCTTTAACCTAAAGGCAGGGTTCAAGGCCTCGGACGACACCCTCTCTGAAAAGCTATTGAAAAAGGCATTGAAAGGCGGCCCTCATGAAGGGAGGGTGCTGCCCAAGGAGCAATTGGAGGAGATGAAGGGCCTCTATTACCAAATGAGAGGCTGGGATGAAGAGGGGAGGCCGAAGAGGGAGAAGCTCCGGGCACTCGGAATCGAGGGCCTATACTATAGCGACGGTGTTTGATGGTTTACTGGTTTTTTATAAGGCACCAGCTAGGAGTAAGCGGGGAGGAGTGAATGGAAAAGCATCTAATGGCAATACCAAACCGATGCACAGGCTGCAATAGGTGTGTGTACGCGTGTGCCGCTGTGAAAGAAGGCCTGTTCATGCCTTCTAGGGCGCGCATAAAGGTTACTAATTTTCCGCTGGAGGGCTATAGTGTTCCAAATATCTGTTTCCAGTGCCCGAATGCTGACTGTATGAAGGCATGCAGTGAGGGTGCCATATTCAAGAATGAAAGAGGGATTATCGTGGTGGAGGCTGGGAAGTGCACCGGCTGCGGTGAGTGCGTTTCTGCATGCCCCTACGGCATGATCGAGCAGTATGCATCCGGACGGGCGTACAAATGTGACCTGTGCGGTGGCAGCCCCGCGTGCGTGGAAGAATGCCATTTTGGAGCACTGGTATTCAAGGAGCCTGACAGTGTGTCAAGAAGGCTTCGGGCAGAGCAAATGAAGCACCGTTTCAAGGAAGGATCAGCCGAAGAAAAGAGAATAGCACTTGCAACCAAGGTCATGGAAGAGGCCGTCAGGGTCCCCAAGACCGTGGGTTACATGGGCGATACGTAAAGGGCAACTTCCTTTTTTGTCGCGTGTAGTTAAGACCTGGGAGGACAGATCAAGTGAACATTTCAGGACACAATGGCTCGGGTTTCCCCCGTTCCCCATTTGAACCACCCAAGGAAAACATTCCCTTTTCGGGCATTTGCACGTTTGCAGGATACCCCGTGTGGGACGGCAGGGAAAAGGTGGATGCGGTTTTTGTGGGAATTCCATGGGACGAGGGCACCACCTACAGGCCCGGAACAAGGTTCGGCCCCCGGGCCATTCGTGAGGCCTCAATGTTTTACAGTTACGAGGGTGAAGAGGGGAGGTTTTTTGACGCAGACAGGAGGAGATGGATACTGAAGGGAAAAAAGGTGGCCGACGCAGGCGATGTGACCATGGAGCCGCTTTGCCGGGAACGCAACCATGACAAGATTACGGCGAACATTAGGGCAGTGCTGGATGCCGGCGCAGTGCCGGCCGTTGCCGGGGGCGATCACTCCATCACGTATCCGGTACTTCGGGCGTTTGAAGGCCGCAATATTCATTACGTTCACCTTGATAGCCACGCCGACTGCGACAGGGTAAGTTACAGTAAACACACCCATGGCAGCCCCGTTTTGATGATCATGGAAAACAAGCTGGTCGACTCGGTCACATTTCTTGGAATAAGGGGACTTACCAATTCAGGCGAGGATATTTCCTGGATTCAGCAAAAGGGTGCTAAAATACTCACGGCAAGGGAGTTGAGGGCGTGGTTGAAAGACCCTGATGAATCTTTTTTTGAGCCTGGGGAGTACTACATCAGCCTGGACATTGATTTTTTTGACCCATCAGTGGCGCCGGGAACAGGGACACCCGAGCCAGGGGGCCTGTTTTTCGAGCACTTTTCCGATGTATTGCAACTGATCGCAAGGCGAGGAAACATAGTGGGTTTTGATGTGGTGGAGGTCAGTCCTTATTTGGATGGGCCTGGTGCTATAACAAGCCATCTTGCTGCCAGGTGCATAATTGAATTGCTGAGCGCGGCATTAGAGTGAAACAGGAGTGGTGATCCTACGGGGTCTGGGGATGGCCATGCAAACGAGCTCAGGGATATTGATAGAAGGGATTGACAAGAGCTTTGGACCGGTTCAGGCCCTGAAATCAGTCTCACTCCACGTCAACGAAGGGGAATTTTTCACTCTACTAGGCCCTTCCGGGTGCGGCAAGACAACGCTTCTTCGCATCATAGCAGGGCTTGAGCTGCCTGACTCAGGCAGGGTTATACTGGGAGGAGAAGACATCACCCATTTGCCTGCCACCAAGCGACAGGTAAACACGGTTTTCCAAAATTATGCACTTTTCCCTCACCTCAGTGTATATGAAAACGTGGCCTTTGGTCTAAGGGCCAGAAGGTTTCCCAAGGAGGAGGTGAACACCAAGGTTCGGAAGGCCCTTGAATTGCTGGGGCTCCAGGATCTGGCAGACAGGCATCCCCATCAGCTCTCAGGTGGCCAGCAGCAACGGGTTGCCCTTGCACGGGCACTGGTCAACGAACCAAGGGTGCTTCTGCTTGACGAGCCCATGTCCGCCCTGGATGCAAAACTGCGGGCCCAATTGCAGGTGGAATTAAGGCGGCTGCAAAGGAGATTGAAGCAGACCTTTATCCTGGTGACTCATGACCAGTCCGAGGCAATGGTTGTCTCTGATCGGATCGCCGTGATGAACGATGGAATGATAGTGCAGTTCGGAACACCCAGGGAAGTATACGAAAGCCCGAGGACCAGGTTTGTGGCCGAGTTTCTGGGTGCGGCAAATCTCCTAAAAGGGACCAAGAAGGGAAAAGGGGTGGATACAGGGCTCGGGTTCTTGGAGTTGCGTGAAGAGCCCCCTTGGGACCGCGGCACCTTGGCCATTAGACCTGAGAGAATCAGGGTAAGCAATGGGATGGCGCAGTGCAACGCCGTAAGGGGCAAGATCACCGAGGCCATTTACAGGGGGACGGATGTGGATCTGTGGGTGGAACCCGGTCCCCTGAGGGTTAGAACGAGGGCGCACAGGAACTATGAGATAGGAGACGAGATCTGGCTGGAGCTTCCGCCAGAGAGATTGGTGATACTCAATGACTAGGTTTCTTATCTGGTACGGGGAATTGACTACCCAGCGTCGGCTTCTCACCAGGGGGCTGCAGTTCCTGGGCGTTGGCATGCTCTGGATCTTGCTTTTTCTAGTGCTGCCCGGCCTGGTGCTGGTGGTTGTCAGTTTTGTCACACGGGGTTCCTATGGCCAGCTGGAATGGACCTTCACCATAGAGAACTACAAGAGGCTGCTAGGGTTTAGTGTTTTTGGATGGACACCGGACTATATAGTGATATTGTGGCGGTCTGTTTGGGTGGCATTTGTGACAAGCGTTATTGCGGTAGTGCTTTCATACCCGCTGTGCTTCTTCATCTGCAGCCGGCCCGAGAGAACACGCTACCTTTGGCTGATGCTGGTGATAATTCCCTTCTGGACCAATATGGTCATAAGGACTTATGCCTGGTTCCTTATTCTTGCCCCGGAGTTTCCTCTTGCACGCCTGGCCCATTTCCTGGGATTTATTCCTGCCAACACGCCACTTTATCCAAATGCCTTTGCTGTGTACATTGGTATGGTGACAATATTTTTGCCATTTGTGGCAATGCCCCTTTACGCGAGCGTGGAGCGGCTTGACTGGTCGCTCGTGGAAGCAGCACAGGACTTGTATGCCTCAAAGGTCAGGGTCTTTTTCCAGGCGATCTTGCCCCAGACTATTCCAGGCCTTTCTGTGGGGATAATACTGACCTTTGTCCCGGCGATGGGAATGTTCGTGGTGCCTGACCTTCTGGGGGGTGCCAAGTACATGCTGGTGGGGAACCTGATTGAGCAGCAGTTTGGTGCCAGCCGTGATTGGCCGTTTGGTGCAGCAGTAAGTATGGGCTTGATGCTGCTTACAATGGTAAGCCTTTACCTGTACAGGAAGAGACACAGGGAGATGCAACTGGTATGAGAAGGCTTCATCCAGCCGTTACCGCCCTGGCCATGGTAACTTATTTGTTTCTGTACATACCCTTGGTTGCTGTGGCAATCTTTTCTGTTAATGCCACGCGTTATGGGCTTTCATGGAAAGGTTTCACCATGCAGTGGTACACAAAGCTCATCCATAACGAGGTCATACTCAATGCTGCGTGGAACAGCCTGGTTCTTGCGGTCGTGTCCACCATTATCGCCACAATACTGGGTACAGCCCTGGCTATAGGCATGGACAGGTTCCCATGGCCCAAAAAGACACGGACCACCCTTGACCTTATCCTTCACCTGCCGGTGGTGGTTCCGGATATTATTTTCGCCGCAGCACTGGTGGTAGCCTTTGGGCTGCTACGCATGATTTCCTCGCTTTTTCAGCCAGGCCTTCTCAACATGATTATCGGACACATAACGTTCCAGGTCTCCTTTGTCGCCCTGGTGGTAAGAAGCCGTCTTGTAAGCATAGGTAGGGATGTGGAAGAAGCTGCGAGGGACCTCTTTGCCGATACCCCCTATTTGTTGAGAAGGGTGATGGTTCCCTTGTTAATACCGGGGATAGTTGCAGGGGCAATGCTTGCCTTTACCCTGTCTTTGGATGATTTTGTTATTAGCTTTTTTACGGCAGGTCCGGACTCGGTAACTTTGCCCCTCTATATATTTGCAGCAGTGAGGCGTGGGGTTACTCCACAGATTCATGCGCTTTCCACCCTCGTGCTGCTGGTTACGGTTTCATTGATTATTGGGATGGAAAGACTCACCCGCAAGTAAATAAGCGGGATCGAATCTCAAACAAGAAAGGAGAAGGGGTATGAAAAGATTAATGTTAATCATGCTGGTGGTTTTTGTGGCTTTCGCGGGCGCAAGTGTGTTTGCACAGGACAAGGAACTCAAGATTTTTATTTGGTCAGAGTACATGGATGAAGTAAATATGCCTAAGGCCTTTGAAAAGGCTACGGGCATCAAGGTTCACCTTGATCTGTACGAGTCCAATGAGGAGATGCTTGCAAAACTGCAGGCAGGGGGAGTAAGCCTCTACGATATTGTGGTACCGTCTGATTATATACTGCCGAGCATGATAAAGTTGAAACTCTTGCAGCCCCTTGATCACTCCAAGATCCCGAACATCAAAAACCTTGCACCCAAATTCAGGAACCCTGCCTTCGACCCCGGCAACAAGTACTCCGTCGGATGGCAATGGGGCACCGTGGGACTCATGTATAGGAAGGACAGGGTAAAAGAGGCTGACGCCCAGTCATGGTCACTGCTTTTTGATCCCAAGAAGGATCCGGGTCCCTTTTGTCTCTTGGACTCTGTTCGCGAGATGATGGGAATCACACTTCTTTATCTTGGCTACGATTTCAACAGCATTAATCCCAAGGAATTGATGGCCGCAGCAAACCTGCTTATCAAGACAAAGAAAAGGCCTTCATGTCTGGGGTTTAAGGGAGGCGTAGGAGGCAAAAACGACGTTGTTGCAAACGCAGCGGCAGCTGCCATAGTTTATAATGGAGACGCTATCCAAGCCATTGCTTCTGACCCTAAACACCTTGGCTTTACAATTCCAAAAGAAGGTAGCGAGATATGGATTGACAGCATGTGCATCCCTGCAAAGGCACCGCACCCAGATGCCGCCCACAAATGGATAAACTGGATACTGGAGCCGAAGATCGGGGCATGGTTGTCCAATTACAATCACTTTGCAACGCCTAACCAGGCTGCCATGCCATACCTGAACAAGGAGGATCTTAACAATCCGGGTGTGTGGCCTACGCCGGAGATGATGAAAAAACTGCATTTTGTCAAGGATTTAGGTAAGAACACGCGCATTGTTGACGAAGCCTGGACAAGAGTTAAATCACACTAATCGCGACCACTGATTGAACCGGAGCATGCTTCGGCCTTGGGAATTGCGCAAATCCCAGGCCCTGCGGGCTTCCCGTGTGGTCAGACCCAATGCCACGGACCGGCACTGCCGCATCGTAGGCGGGATCTGTCACCGGGCAATAGGAGGAAATAGACATGAGCAGGAGCGATGAGCTGGCAGCATTGAGGGAAAGGGAGGTCCCCCGGGCTGTATTTAACACGCATTTGCTGTTCGTGAGCGAGGCCAAGGGGGCCCTGATCCGTGATGTTGATGGAAGGGAATACATTGATTTTGCCGGCGGCATAGGCGTGCAAAATGTTGGGCATTGCGCCCAAAGGGTGGTGGAGGCCATAAAGGTGCAGGCCGAGAAATATATCCACACCTGTTTTCACGTGGCAATGTACGAGCCTTACTTGGAGCTGGCCAGTAGGCTTAACCAGGTGAGTCCCGGAGATTTCCCAAAGATGACCATGTTTGCCAACAGCGGTGCGGAGGCAGTGGAGAATGCCATAAAAATAGCCAGGTATTATACCAAGCGCTTGGGAGTCATCGCATTTGAGAACGCCTTTCATGGCAGGACGCTTCTTGCCATGACCCTGACCAGCAAGGTGAAGCCATACAAGTGGGGGTTTGGACCGTTTGCGCCCGAGGTATACCGAATGCCTTTTGCATATTGCTACAGGTGCTCTTATGGACAAACATACCCGGAGTGCGGGATTCGCTGTGCAGAGGCAATCAAGGACTTTTTCATTAATCAGGTTTCTGCTGACCAGGTAGCAGCCATCATCGCTGAGCCCATCCAGGGAGAGGGAGGGTTCATCACTCCTCCCAAGGAGTATTTTAAGAGGGTGAAGGAGATCTGTGAAGAAAACGGCATAGTCTTTATAATGGACGAGATCCAATCGGGGATGGGCAGGACGGGTTATTTATTTGCCTCTGAATACTATGGTGTTGAGCCTGACATAATACTTTCCGCCAAGTCCCTGGCAGCGGGTATGCCGCTGAGCGCGGTTACAGGGAAGGCAGAGATTATGGACGCGCCCCACGTGGGGGGATTGGGCGGTACATATGGGGGCAACCCGGTGTCATGTGCCGCAGCACTCGCAGTCCTAGATACCATAGAACAGGAGAGCCTCTTGGACAAGGCTCGGGAACTGGGGGAAAAGGTCCGAACAGAATTAGAGGGGCTTCAATCAAAGTACGAAATCATCGGCGAGGTACGCGGCCTAGGGCCCATGCTTGCACTGGAACTGGTGAGGGACCGGAAAACAAAGGAGCCGGCTGCTGACGAGGCGAAGAGACTGGTTCAGATCGCCTTTGAAAAGGGACTGGTTATTCTTTCCTGTGGTAATTTCAGTAATGTCATAAGAACCCTGATGCCCCTTGCTATTGATGAAGATCAACTGGAGCGAGGCCTGCAGATACTGGATGAGTCATTTGAGGCCCTGACTGGCTGACGAGGGCTGGCGGGAAGCGGAAGTTTTTTTCAGGTACTATCGGCAGGCCGCGGCTGGAGGGATTCTAAAAACCTCCCTGGAAGACCGTCCATATCGCCGTTGGACATGAAGAGCACAACATCGCTGCTCCTTGTTTTTTCAAGCAGCAAAGGCAAGAGGGCTTCAAAATCCGGTGCGCAATAGGCGGGCTTGCCCTGACGCTTTAGATCCTGGACAAGGCGCATGGAAGAAAACCTTTGATCGGGTGGGATGCTCTCAAGCATTCTCGGCTCCGGGATCATGATCAGATCCGCTGCATCAAAAGA
>CAZDVV010000050.1:0-13095 GCA_964508875.1 uncultured Desulfobacteraceae bacterium
CTAGCCTGCTGGCTCCTCATGACTGAAGCTTCTTCTTAATCCTCTTCCACTTACCCTCTTCCTCCAGCTCAACCAGAACCACCGAGATATTATCCCCGCCACCACCCTTGTTTGCTTCATCTACTAGCACGTTCACCTTTTCCTGTAGCGTCATGGTCACGTCTGAAAGGATAAGCTCAATGGCCGGTTCTTCCACATAATTTGTTAGCCCATCAGAGCATAACAAGAGTATATCCCCAGGGGCTGGTCTCACAGAAATAATGAATGCCTCAACGGTGTCTGCAAGCCCAAGTGCCCTGGTAAGGGCATTCTTGGCAAACTTGCTGTCCGCGTCAAAGTTGGGAAAGAGCTCTTTTAGCCGAGTCTCTTCGGCCAGGCTATGGTCCTGGGAAATCTGCAATAACCTTTCATGGTTATAGTGGTAAATGCGGCTATCGCCCACGTTTGCCGCCCAGCACGTACCCTTATCCACCACAAGGGCGGCAATGGTGGATCCCATGCCGGCATACTGGGGCTCTTTTTGGGCCTCAAAAATGGCGAGATTTGCAAAATGTATGGAATTGAGAAGATGTCTAGCAATCTCAGGCAAGGATTCATCGAATTTGCGAAAAAAGGCAGGAGGATCTCCAGCCTTTAGGCGGCGCCAGTAATCTTCCATTGTGGTGATGGCCATCTGGCTTGCCACCTCGCCCGCCCTATGACCTCCAACTCCGTCTGCCACAATGAACAGGTCGATATCGGGGGCGAGCAAGATCCTGTCCTCGTTGTTTGTCCGCCTCAAACCAACATCCGTTTTCCCAGCAGATTTTGTCTTCATAGTATCCTTGTTACTTCTTGTTGGGCCTTTTTTGCCGGATTAGCTCATCCATTTTGGCCACCACAGCCCTCAATTGTTCCGCCATTTGAGAGGCCCTTTGATATCGCTTGTCCAACTCCTTTTCAAGGGCCTTGTCTATGATCTTTTCCACTACTGTGGGGATCTTGGGATTAATGGACCTCACCGATGGATGGCGCTCCTTAGTGATCTTGTAAATAAGGGAGGTCATGTCTTCGGCTGTAAATGGCCTTTGCCCGGTCAGCAGTTCAAATAATACCACTCCTAGAGAAAAGATGTCCGATCTTCCATCCACCTTTTTCCCTGACACCTGCTCTGGCGACATATAGGAAGGTGTTCCCATGACCACGCCGGTTTTTGTTTTGGACGAATAGGTTATTCTTGCGATTCCAAAATCCGTTACTTTGACTTGTCCGGTTTCTTTAAGTCGCATTATATTGGCGGGCTTGATATCCCTGTGGACCACGTTCTTGCTGTGGGCGTATCCAAGGGCATCAGCAACATTGGCCACTATGTCCAACACCTCACGTATGGGAAGCAGGTTGCCTTTTTTCGTGTAACGGAGTAGATCCTCACCCTCTAAGTACTCCATTGCAATATAGGCCAAGTCTTGTTCCTCTCCGCAGTCATATATTGTGACAATATTGGGGTGGTTCAGGAGACCAGCAGATTCAGCTTCTCTGAAGAAACGTTCCTTTATCTCGGGTATTTCCGATTCTTCAAACTCTGTAAGACTCAAGGTCTTAATGGCGACAGTTCTGCGGATTTTGGGATCCTGACCTTTGTAAACAACTCCCATTGCACCCCTGCCTATCTCTCCCAGTATCTCGTATCGCCCAAGTGTAGGCCTTACACCTGTCTCTGCCATAGGGGTTGAAATCTCGCCAGGATGCTTTGTCCCCGCGCCTCCAAATATCAAAGTCGCTTCGGCCTGCTTTAATTTGGGGATGCGTGCATCCAAATCCTTAAATGAACTTTCAGCCTGTGCAATAAGCTGGTACGTGGCAAGGGCCTTAGAGAATTGTCTCTTCCTTTCATAATCAAGGCCAAGATTGTATAGTAAATCCTTAACTCCCTCCTCCTGAATAGGTAGCTTTCTAAACTTTTCAAACGCAAGGTCCAACATGCCCTGCTGCTGGAATGACAATCCCAGCATTTTGTTTGTTTCGACCGAATCAGCTTCCACCTTTTCCTTTTTTTTCTCTGTCACCAAAAAGCGTTTTGATACCACAAGAATGTAGCCCAATATCAGGAGCATGATATGGGGGGTAATGCGCAGCCAGATATTAGAAACAAAGAAAAGAACGATGCCAAGACCAGAATATCCAACCAATATGGCCAAACTGGAAAAGGCTCCGGGACCGGCTTTCATTCTAGGAAGAACAAAAGAAATGAATACGCCAAAAAGTGCCAGCACAAACAATTCAGCAATAGAGACCCACATGGGGCGGGAAATGAACCTCTCATTTAGTATATTCGCTACCGAGTTGGCGATAACCTCAACACCTGGTAGATTACCTGAGATAGGTGTGACAAAACGGTCTCCTATGCCAGGGGCAGTAGGCCCAACTATTACAATCTTGTCGCGAAAGAGGCTGGTCTGCACCTCGTTCTTAAATATCTTTCTAAATGGAGTCTGGTGAAAGGCTATGCCAGGACCTTCATTCCAGGTTATGAGGGTCCTCATACTTGGGTCAACCACAGGGATATGAGTTATACGAGAGGGACTTACCTTGATGTCTATACCGCGCCCCAAGTTTACTATGATGTCTTCATCCTTAAGGCCCTTGTAAAGTCGGACTATTTCCATGGGTAGAGATGGAAAATATATGTCCTTGAGGTATCCTAACACATGTACCTGGGTCCTTACGTATCCGTCCTCATCGGGAAAGAGGTTAAGGTGGCCAATTCCTGCGGCAGCACTGGCAAAGCTGGGCAATAAAGGCTTTAACTTTGACAACCATAGCATAGACGAAATCGCCCATTGCTTGTCGCGTCCCTTTACGTCTTTGTAAGCGAATTTATTTACAAAGTCAGGAAGCTGACGATCTTTAGCTTGACTTGTTACATCAAAGTAAACGGGCAGTACAACGTTGCCTGCCTTGCGTATGGCATTTGCCATTATGGTGTCATGATCAAGATTATCAATAGCCCGTTGAAGTTCCAGATCAAATTCCTTGCCTGTATTTAGTTGCCGAAGGCCACTCTGTTCATACTTGCGCTTGAGGTCTTTGAGGATCTCCAGCCCCGCTGCCTGTTCGGGTTCAGGAAAAAGAATGTCAAGTGCGATAACTTTAGCCCCCGCTGTGGCAAGGTTTTCAATACCTTTGGCAAGGATATTCCTGGGCCAAGGGAATCGCCCCAGTTCTGCAAGATCATCATCATCAATCACTACCAATTCAATATCAGGATTCCTGGTATCAGGCGCTGCGAGTCTGGCCCTAAGGTCAAAGGTCTTCATTTCGATTCCAGCGGTAAAGTCTAATATCCCTGTGGTAGCAATAAGGAGAAAGAATATGGTAAGAATGATACCTATTGTCCAGTCCGGTATACGTTGCCTGATTCTCATTTACCTTGGCCCCTATGCTCATGGGAATTTGTGATGGTGGCGTATGGCGAGATCCTCCTCAGAATTTTGGGTCCTACTCCAGGTATTGAGGTAAGCTGTGAAAGGGAGTTTATGCATCCCGCTCTCTCCCTAAAGTGGACAATCGCCCTGGCCGTTTTGATCCCGATTCCTGGAATTGCTGTGAGCTCTTGTTCGGATTCAGTGTTGACATCGAGCCTCAATCCCAAAGTTATCCTTTTATAGGGATCCATTTTTTGCACCTGAGCTTTGAGCTTACCACCCTCAGACATAGCTATGGAAATGGTATTGGAACACAGCGACTGATTATTGATGAGAGGCAGGTCAGATGAAAATTTGTGCTCTAGGCCTCCTGCCTTGTTAACCAATTCTTGTAAGCTTGGTGGGTTCTTGAAGGCGTATATTCCGGGCCACTTCGCCAAACCTATTATGCCAACATAACATGGCTTAGAAAGCACTGGCTCGGAAACATTGTGCATTCCAATAGCTGTGCGAGCCACAAAATGCACTGAGAGTACCAGGGCTATGAGCAATAGATAGGCAAGAGCCTTTTCAATTCTCCAGGGACTATTCACTGTCGAGCCCAAAAGTACTGTGAAGGGTTCTTACGGCCAGCTCAGTGTACTTTTCCTCGATTACACATGAAATCTTTATTTCAGAGGTACTAATCATCATGATGTTGATATTTTCTTTTGCGAGGGCATCAAACATTTTTTGTGCGACCCCAGCATGGCTCCTCATACCCAGGCCAACTATACTCACCTTGGCTATGTTTTCATCACCCATGACACGCTCGGCACCGATGTCTTGGGCCACATCTCTCAAAAGGCCGAGTGCCCTATGAAAGTCGGGCTTGGGAACAGTGAAAGTCAGGTCAGTAAAGCCATCCTCGCTGGTATTTTGAACGATCATGTCCACCACGATACCTGCCTCAAATACAGGTTGAAAAATCTTGGAGGCTGTTCCTGGTTTGTCTGGGACTCGTTTCATGGTGATCCTGGCCTCATTCTTGCTGTAAGTGACGCCAGAGACCACGACCTTCTCCATATCCTTTGTCTCTGCCATAACCATTGTACCATTCTCCTCCGAAAATGTTGATCTTACATGGATAGGGACCTGGAATTTGCTTGCAAATTCCACGGACCTGATTTCCAGAACCTTTGCTCCTAGACTGGCCATCTCCAGCATTTCCTCATAGGAGATGGTATCCATTTTTCTTGCTTTTGGACATACATTAGGATCAGTGGTATAAACCCCATCCACATCGGTAAAAATCTCGCACACATCCGCCTTTAGCGCTGCGGCCAAGGCCACAGCAGTCGTGTCTGACCCTCCTCGTCCAAGGGTAGTAATATTTCCGTTTTCATCTAGCCCCTGGAATCCCGCTACCGCTACTATTCTTCCCTTGTCCAGTTCTGCACGGATTCTCTCTGTGTCCACTTCATGAATTCGGGCCTTTCCATAAAGGGCATCTGTGTGTATTGGAACCTGGAAACCTAGAAGAGAGCTGGCATCATAGCCCATAGATTTCACTGCCATGGCAAAGAGGGCCACGCTGACCTGTTCCCCAGTGGCCATTAAGACATCCAGTTCTCTTGGGTCAGGCTGATCACAAAGCTCATGGGCCAACTCTATGAGTTTGTCTGTCTGGCCCGCCATGGCTGAGAGCACCACCACTATCTGATTGCCCTGGTCGTAAGTTTTTATGACCCTTCGAGCCACTGCCTTGATTTTCTCTATTGTCCCTACACTTGTCCCGCCGTACTTCTGAACAATCAATGCCATGGTTATTTTTCGATCCCCCTGTATTCTTCGGTCTTGGAAGCTTCCAGCTCTTCAATTATTTCAATAGCCCTCTGGCTGGCTCCTTTCAAAACAATATCACGGCTGCTCTCATCCATAAAAGAAATAATGACCTTTAGGTGGTTGGATGGGAGAAGCTCGGGCCATCTGTCTGCCCACTCCAGTAGGGCGACTCCGCCCATAAAAAAGTACTCATCAAGCCCTGCTGAGGCAAACTCAGACGCATCGCTCAGTCTATAAACATCCAGATGATAGATAGGAATCCTTCCCTCGTACATGTTTACAAGAGTGAACGAGGGGCTTGTAACAACCTGATCTGATTCCACGCCTAAACCCAAAGCGATCCCCTTGGTTAGCCAGGTCTTACCAGTACCCAGCTCTCCTATTAGCCCCAAGACATCACCTTCTTGTAATCGCAACCCTATTCTTCTGCCTAGCTCAATGGTCTGCTGGGCAGAATCAGACCTGAATCTAACAGATTTTTCCTTCACTTAGCAAGTATCCTTCAATAGATTCTTTTGGCTCGCTCACTTCAGGTCAAAGTGGGGCGGCGGATTTTTGAGTGGCCAGTTGCCTTCATATAGAGTAGTTATAATAGTAGGGATAACATCCAGGAGCTCCCCTGCCATTATTCCTACGGTACCAACCTCTTCTGCCAACCAGTCTGCTGCAAGACCGTGAATATATGTCCCCGCAATAGCTGCCTTGTCTACGGGCCAGCGGCGAGCCAGGAATCCACCGATAAGTCCGGTCAAAACATCACCTGAACCTCCACTTGCGAGAGCCTTATTGCCTGTGGGGTTTATGAATACCAATCCATCAGGAAGTGTCACCAGGGTGCGAGCCCCCTTGAGTACAAGGTGACATCCATGAGATTTGACAAATTCCGTGGCGGTAGCGATGCGATCACCTTGGATTTGTGCAGTAGAAGCGCCCGTTAGCCTACTCATTTCCCCGGGATGGGGAGTCAAAACAGTACGGTCTCCACAGGCCTTTACGGTATCCAGCGCTCCCACAAGGGCATTCAGCCCATCAGCATCGATTACCATGGGAACCTTGCAACTTTGCACAATAGCCCTCACAAGCTCTACTGTTTCGGGGTTGGTTGAAATTCCCGGTCCTATTGCCAGGGCTGTTTTGCCCTCAAGGACCCTTTCCGCATCTGAGAGTGCGGCAATAGATAGCGTGCCCTCAGATGTTTGTGGTAAGGGCACAGTCATCGCCTCTGTGAGTTTTTCCTCAAGGATGGGATTCAATGCTTCGGGAACCCCCACGGTGACAAGTCCCGCACCTGCCCTAATTGCTGCCTTTGCAGCAAGGGTGGCGGCACCTGTTTTCCCTGTTGAACCTGCCAGTATGAAAAGGTGGCCCCTATGACCTTTGTGGATATCTTCCCTGTCTTCCACCAATAGATCAGAGAAGTCTTCAGGTTCAATCAATCGAAATTGCTCTGGAACTTTTTGTGAGATTGAGTCGGGAATGGATATGTCGATACGAACGAGTCGCCCCACCAGATCACATCCCGGAAATATGAGCTGTCCGACCTTGGGAAGGCCGAAAGTCACGGTGAGGTTTGCCTTCACTGCCACTCCCATGACAGCGCCATTGTCTGCATTGAGCCCTGAAGGTATATCAATGGCCATAACGGGTTTGTTAGATTTGTTGATATCCTCTATTACCCTTGCGTAGTATCCCCTTACAGGCGAATTGAGACCCGTGCCAAGGATTGCATCTATCAAATAATGGGCATGCAGTAGGTCTTTTTCTTGACTTTGCCATCCCTGTTCATCTGGCAGGTATCGGATGTCTAGCCCCATACCCTGTATTATGTTGAGATTTGTTAGGGCATCTCCTGATATTTTTTCTTTTTCTGATAAGACCAAAACAGTAATTTTGAGGCCTGCTTCATGAAGATATCTTGCCACCACGTATCCGTCTCCACCATTATTCCCACGACCACAAATGATCAAAACACGGGAATCTGCCTCGGGAGAGAAATTGGCAAGAAAGGTGTGGGCGGCACCTCTGCCCGCATTTTCCATAAGGACTACACCTGGTATGCCCAGTTCGTGTATCGTTTTCCGATCCATTTCCTTCATTTCAGAAGCGCTTACCAATCTCATGGCCTTTCTCCAATACTACCATTGCAATGGCGTTTTGGCCCTCATCAGAGAGCGACAAATGGATTGCGTCTATTCCTCTTTTTTTGCAGATGGAAAGGGTTGTGCCCGAGGTTCTTATGCCAGGCTTGCCCCTTGAATCGTTGTAGACCTCTATCTCTTTCCACTTGACCCCCCCTCTCATGCCCAGACCCAGGGCCTTGGAAAAGGCCTCCTTTGCTGCAAATCGCAGGGCAAATGCAGGGTAAGGTCTTACTCTTTTATAGGAGGTCTTCTTCTCTACAGGGGTAAAGACCCTGTCAACAAATCTGTCTCCCCATCTCTTTAGGACCCTTTCCATCCTGGAAATATCTACGAGGTCCACTCCTATACCATAAATCATAATGGCTTCCAATTAAGAGGTGGTCAGGTTTATGGTCCAAGGTTATGAAACCTTAGGCTTGTATTTAGACCTGTTGTCAAAAATCCTTCACGAGCTTAACCATCTCGCGAACAGCCCTTTCGAAACCTACATATATAGCCCTTGCCACTATACTATGGCCAATGCTGTACTCTTCTATTTGGTGTAAATCGCGAAAGCGTTTTATGTTGACGTAATTTAGACCGTGCCCTGCGCTGATTTTAAGCTCCAGTTTATCAGCTACATTTACTGCGGCTCCGATCTGGGAAAATAATTGATCAGCCTCCTCCTCGCTACGTGCTTCAGAGTAGTGTCCCGTATGAATTTCCACAATATTACCCCCACATTCCTTGGCAGCCTCTATCTGGGCAGCGTCTGGATCAACAAAGAAGCTTACTTGGATACCTGCATCTTTAAGCCTTTTTACAGCCTCGGCATATTGATCTTTGCGGGCTAATACATCAAGGCCTCCTTCAGTGGTCAGCTCCTCGCGACGCTCGGGTACAAGAGTAACAAGGTCTGGTTTGGTCTTGATCGCAATGTCAACCATTTCATCAACGGCAGCCATTTCAAGATTCAATTTGGTCTTTATGGTCTGTCTCAATAGCTCAAGATCCCTGTCCTGAATATGACGTCTGTCTTCTCTTAGATGACAAATGATGCCCTCTGCGCCAGCCAGCTCTGCAATACCCGCAGCTAGCACTGGATCAGGTTCATCAATCCCCCTTGCTTGTCGAACTGTTGCCACATGATCTACATTAACTGCTAGTCGTGCCATGGTTATGCCTCCTTATAGATTTTCATAAGCCTTTTTTCTTGATTTTCCATTTCTTTGGCCTTTTCTTCCGATTTTTCATGATCATACCCAATGAGATGGAGAAAACCGTGGATGAGTAATCGCCCAAGGGCCTCTTGAAGCGTCTCCCCTGCACGCTCTGCCTCACGAGCAGCCGTGTCCACTGAAACGACAATATCTCCTAACAGGGGTGAATCAGGCTCGTCTCCGGTCACTGGAGACATGGGGAATGCCAGCACATTGGTCGGCCCTTGACGACCAAGGTATCTGGTGTTGAGCTGTGCGATTTCCTCATCAGATGTGAAAAGGATGCTTAATTCCCTGTCATGACAGCCCAAGGCGTCTAAGACTTTCGCCATTTTTCGTTTTATCTTCTGATCGCTGGGTCCGGGAAACTCCTGATGCCGCCTGATCAATATTTCCATTCGTTGCCTTTTTACCTCCAGAAGCTTTTATCACAGGCTCGGGATATTCGATTCGGTGGTGGAAGATTCCGCTCAGGGTCTTGTTGAAGCTCTTGGCGATTTGGTGAAGATCTTTCAAGGTTAGCTCACATTCATCCAGTTGGCCGTCTGAAAATATCCTGTTGATAATCTTTTGAACTAGGCCCTGAATTCTGGCTGGTGTAGGGTCAATGAGGGTTTTTGAGGCTGCTTGAACTGCATCGGCCAGCATTACCAAGCCTGCCTCTTTTGTCTGGGGTTTGGGCCCTGGATACCTGAAATCCTCCTCTTTCACCACAGTGGCCTTATCCGAACGATTTTCAGCCTGCTCCTTTGCCTTTTCATAAAAATAGGTAATCAGACTGGTGCCGTGGTGTTGTCGAATTATGTCAATGATGGGTTGGCCCAGTTTATATTTTGTTGCAAGCTCAACACCATCTTTGACGTGGGAGATAAGGATAAGACTGCTCATCGAGGGCGCTAGTTTTTCATGTTTGTTCTGGCCCTGTATCTGATTCTCTATGAAATACAAGGGCTTTTTCATCTTTCCGATATCATGGTAATAGGCAGCGACCTTTGCCAGGAGGGGATTCGCACCCACTGCCTTGGCAGATGCCTCCACCATTTGGCTCACAATTACACTATGGTGGTAAGTCCCAGGGGCCTGAACCATCAGCTCCCTAAGCAGAGGTTGGTCTAGGCTCGCCAGCTCCAACAACTTGATGTCTGTAGTATAGCCAAATGCCATTTCAATTAAAGGCACGCTTCCAGTGGTAATAACGGCCACAAGTACACCACCGAAAAATGCAGCCGCTGAGGCTACCAATGGTTCAATGGTGTAAAAGAAGCCGTGGAGGGTCTCGATGGAGAGAGCTAATACCATATTGGCAAGTCCCACTTTCAGGCCGGTCTTGATAAACTCTCCCCTTTCCCTGCAGTTTTTCATGCCATGGGCCGCGATAAGACTGCCAATAAGAAAATAGACAAAAAATTCCACCTTTCCTCCCAGCACCAAGGCCGTCAATACAGAGAGGAGAACGGAAAATCCAGCAGCAATCCTGAGTCCCTGAAACAGAGAGACAAGCATGGCGCCACTTGCAATGGGGATAGCGAATATGAGTACGCTAGAGGTGAGAAAAGGAAATCCTCGGGCCACCTCTGCGGCTATGAAGTTGGCTGCGATGGCGACCAGAAAAAACACGGTAAGGATGAGCGCCTGAAAGATCAAGTCCCTTTTCCTGTTTTTTGCATGGGAGTCTTTAGGAGAGGTCACAAGATAAAATGAAAACAGGAGAAAACCTATTAAGATTGCCATTGCGGGTATATGGCCGAAAAATTTATCCTTACTGAGGTATTTATACTGTTCGGCAAGCTTTAGAAGGTGTTCGGGACGGATAGGCTCACCCTCCCGTACAATCATTTCGCCTTTCTTAACCTTAAAGTATACTGGCTTGACAGCCTTGCGGGCGGACTCCTTTCTTAGCTCGGTCTCTCGCTTATTAAAGGTCACGTTGGGGCTCAAGAGATACAGTGAAAGGGTCAGGCTAACCTTTTTGAGTTCGGCAGGAAGCAGCGGAGTGTCCGTTTTCTCCCACTCTTGAAAGATTAAACGTTTAGCCTGTTCCAAATCGAGGAACCTGTCCATGTCATTAATGGTTGTTTCCTTGTCAGTGAGGATATTGTGAAGAATAATTCCATGGGAAGCTCTGCTAAGTAAGCTCTCTTTATTGGGCACTATTCCCCTGTGAAGTACCCGGCTGAGGAGTCTGATTGTGAGGTTTTCGACTTCTGGCGGAAACCCACTCTTCTTCAGAACATCGAATAGGCTATCGTCAACCTGGATGCCAAGAAGCTCTGAAAGGCGCTCCTTAGAAAACTTAGGGGCCGAGGACATTGTCTCAGCGCTTCGGTCTCCAAGTGCTTTATCAGGCACTTGAGCCTTATATGCCTTATCCGATTCCAGAGAACGGCGAGCCTCAGCAAATGCATCTCTTACTCTTCCTAAGGCATCAGATCCTGAAGGATCAAAATCATAAACAGGCGGTGTTTCCCTAACAGCCTTTATCCGATTTTTCTCTGTCAAAGCAGCATCTTCAATCAAAAAGTCGTGACTGGCCTTGATATCCCTTTCGGCGATGTCTCCGAGCCTGTAATGCTTTGGCTTGCTCAGAAGACCTGGATACAAAAGAACCGCAAACAGGATGCTCATGAGCGTGATCAAAACCCATTTGGTCAACTCGTACTTGGCAGAGGAAGCACCAGGAGTATCTAGCATCATGGGAATACGGCGTTCAGATTCCTGCTTTTTAGCAGGCCTGCCGCTCCAGATCTTTTTTGTAGATTTTTTTTCACTCATCCTAATCCAATACCCGTCTTAGCGCCTGTTGTTTTCCAGGTTTTCGTAAGCCTCGATTATCTCTTGAACAAGTGGATGGCGAATCACATCCTCCTTGGAGAAATACACAAATCGAATCCCCTTGATATGGCTCAATATTTCACGGGCCTCAACGAGACCCGAAACCTTACCTTCTGGGAGGTCGGTTTGGGTAACATCTCCGGTAATTACCGCCTTGGAACTAAACCCCAAACGGGTCAGAAACATCTTCATCTGCTCCGAGGTAGCATTTTGAGCCTCATCCAATATGACAAAGGAATCGTTCAATGTCCTACCCCGCATAAAGGCTAGAGGTGCCACCTCTATCACTCCCTGCTGAATCAGCCTTGAAGCACTATCAAAGTCCATCATGTCATGCAATGCATCATAAAGAGGCCTCAGATAGGGGTTAACCTTTTCGTAAAGGTCACCAGGCAAAAATCCCAGGTGTTCCCCGGCTTCGACAGCAGGTCGAGCAAGCACAACCCTGTTTACCTCCTTCTTCAAAAGAGAGGCTATTGCCATGGCCATGGCCAGATATGTCTTGCCGGTACCTGCTGGTCCTATGCCGAATACAATGTCGTATCTTCTTATGGCATCAATATATTCCTTTTGATTTATGGTCTTTGGGGTTATGATTTTCTTTTTGGAGGATATAAATACCTCGTCCTTGAAGATTTTTTTTAGGTTTACGGATCTGTCTCTGCTCAAGATCCTGATTGAATAATCCACATCATTAGGAAAAAGAGGAAATTTGGATTTCAAAAGCTCATATAGCTGTCTCAATAATGTCTCACTGAGATCAATCTCCCACTCAGCACCTTCGATTGTTATGACATTTCCGCGCAAGTACAAGGCCACACCCAGACGCTTTTGAATCATCTGTAAATGGACATTAGCCTGGCCGCAAAGCGCCCTCAACAATTCGGGATCAGGAAATGTGATGCTCTTTCGCGTGATACCCGCTGGGGTTGCCCTTTTTTCTAATAGTGTTTGCTTCTGATTCATCCTTAAATCACCCTGCTAGCCTCGGGCTCCGAAATAATAAACAGCCAAAACCTCGGGGTCATGGGCCTGGTGGGGCAGGGGATGGCATTTACCCGAGATTTTGGCCTTTTTAGTGCGGAGGCACGGTTTCATCCGTAAGAAAGTTCCCGCCTTAAATGGAGTTCATCCTGGTGCTGTTTCAAGAAACTTGGCCATCTCTACCAATTATTCCCCTATTATTTGGACAATAATCCTACGATTGCGGGGGCGATTGTCAAAATCCAATACCACGATTTGTTGCCATGTTCCTAATGTCATATTACCGCGAATAATTGGAATATGCAAGGAAGGCCCCAAAAGGGCTGCTCTTACGTGAGCATACCCGTTGCCGTCGCCCCATCTTTTGTCATGTTCATAATATATATCACTGGGGGCTATTCTCTCTATTGCCTTCCGAAGATCGTTAACTACCCCGCTCTCATATTCGATTGTAGTAAGGGCAGCGGTAGAGCCAGGTATGAAAAGTGTTACGGCGCCTTCGCGAATCCCCGATGAACCAATTTCTTTTTTGACCGTCTCAGTAATATCAAAAATATCAGTACCAGCAGTACTTCGGAGGGTAATGGTCGAGTTAACTATCATCATTCTTGATCAAATCTCTCCTTGGAATCATTACTATATAGGCAATCAATCCTGTCGCACACCGGGACTCTTGCTGTTTATGCCAAAACTGTGCATATCTTGTTGACC
>CAZDVV010000051.1:0-8699 GCA_964508875.1 uncultured Desulfobacteraceae bacterium
CTGTCAGGATCATCAAAGTAAGACCTGAGCCCCCACTGGCCATCTTCTGTCATTGGATCTCTTGGTATCCTGCGCAAAAATTTTTTCTTGAATGGCACTGGCCCTTTGAGATCCACACCTTCCACCAGCACCTCCAGCGTCTTGGGATAACCACTGGAAAACGGCTCGGTTTCAATCTTTCCCTCATCTGCGAGTTTCTTGTACTCATCAAGGGCCTTGCGGATAATTCGGAGATTCCTTTTGAGTTCTATCTCTTTTATCCTTTTCTGAGTAACCTGGGACAGCGGTAAGATACCCATGGCGAGAATGGAAAGGATGACCATGGTCACCATTAACTCAATAAAGGTAAGTCCGCCATTATCCAACCAACGGCGAAGCATACTTTATCCCCCGAATGCCCAGTCTCTGTGCACCACGTGTATATCCCTGGAAAAGTCCTTTTTTGACTTCAGGGCCTGGCACACCATCTTTGCTGAATCCAGATCCTTGAACTTTCCCACGAATATTCTGTAGTAAAACCCCTTTCCAGGAACATGGGCAGGGATCATGAAGACATCGTAGTTTGCTTGCTTTAACTGGGTCAGTCGTTTTCTAGCCCGAGCCTCTTGTAGATATGACCCCACGTGTATGCTATAGCCCAGCATGGCCGGCCAAAGTTCCTTTGTGACAATCAATTTGTCCCTATCGGGTGTTCTTGCAACTGAAGGTTTCTTCATCAATGTTTTGGCTCCCTCACGGGAAGGGGATATTTTTCTCTCCACTTTCTGCTTATCTGGCAAAGAGGGTGTTTTCTTAATTGCCGCTTTTGTGGCCTCTCTCTGCTTTGTCTTGGGCTTGACAGCAGGCTGAGTCTTGGCAATGGGAACAGAGGCCCGTTTAACTGGTGCAGCTTTTAGAGGAGCTTTTTTTGAGGCCAGATATTTCATTTCTCTTCGGGCCTTGCTCTCATAGGGTTCTCTCATGGAGAATCGCTTTCCTTGACCTGACCAGATCTCCCTTACTTCCCGGCCTGGCACCTTTTGTCCCCTCAGCACTATGGGGGTAATGGTCATGATGATGTCAGTCTTCACCTTGCTCGTATCCAGGTTGGTGAACAAATGGCCCAATATGGGAATGTCTCCCAGCAGTGGCACCTTCCTAACAGTGCGCCTCTCTTCGTCACTTATCAGACCCCCAATAATAACCGGTTCACCATCTCGCACGCTAAGGGTGCTATTTGCCCTTCTCGTTTTGATAGAATATTGAGGTTCATCCACTGTTCCCAGATTGGGCCCAAGCGCACTCACCTCCACATTTAATTTTAATGTCACCTCGTCTTGGGTGTTTATCACAGGCTCTGAATCAAGCTTTATACCTATGTCCTGGTATTGGTAATCATTAGTTACCACTCCGGTGGTATCAATCCTTCTATTGACCCGCAAAGGCACCCTCTCGCCAATGTGTATTTTGGCCTTCTCTCCGCTCTTTACTCGAATCTGAGGATTGGCAAGGGTCTTTGTATCAGTGTCTTGTTTAAGAAGATTCAGGGTAGCAGTAGGCAGAGAGAGCAGCACTTCCTTGTTAGTAAGCCTATCCAAGGCATAAACAGAAGCGGTATCAGCAAAGGTGCTCTCCGCACTCACTGCCTTTGCTGCCTCTCCTATACCGAATGTAACGGAAGAAGGATCAAATTCTATGCCTAGCTGTTTTTCTTTGCTACGGCTTACCTCCAGCACCTCCACGTTTAAAAGTATCTCCGCCGGTGGCCTGTCATTGGCCTCAATCAATTTTGAGGCAATTTCAATCTGTTGCTGTGTGCCCCGCACAATGACCGAATGGAGTTTCTCATTGGCAATAATGTCCCTGGTCTTAACAATCTTTGCAAGTAGAGCCACGGCTTTTTTCACATCAAGGTAATCCAGATAGAACGTCTTGATCTTGAGATCCTGATATTCCTTTGCCTTGGCCTCCACATTGGGATAAACGACAACTGTTGTCGGATCAACCACCTTTGCAGCCAGTCCACTGGTCTTGAGAAGCACATCTAGAAAATGATCAAAACTCACATCTGTCATGAATAGGGTTACCCTTGAGTCCTGTACGTCTTTATCAAAAATGAAATTGATACCTGTGAGCCTGCTCAATACCTCAAAGACATTGCTTACAGGTGTCTTTTTGAATTTCAATGAAATAGGCCCTTTTGTTTTAACTCTCAGGATGTATTTGGGGGCCTTTTCCGCCTTTTTCATTAGCTCTTCCAAGGCCTCTTTTGCCGCAGAATTGCTGGGGTCAAGCTCAATTGCCCTTTCAAGGGCCTCCCTGGCCTGGGCATATTTGCCAGAACGGATGAGCCTTTTTCCTCTATTTGTTTGATACAATGACTCCTGAATATTACGGCTCTTTTCTATAAGCCGGGCTGCCTTGCGATTGGCGGGATAGAATGCCAGGGCCAATTGAAACTCGGAAATGGCCTCATCATAGTGTCCCCTATCTAACAACTGTTCTCCCTTTTGCATATGATCCATTGAGGCATTCCATTTGGCCTTGGTGAGCAGAAGTCGCAGTTCAGGGTCAGAGGGGTGTTTCCTCACTGCCTCCTGATAGGCCTTTACCGCCTTGTCCCACTGACCAGCAGACGATAGAGCAGAGGCCCTTTGGAGCATAGCCTTATTTGTGGTTGCACAGCCAAAACACAAAAGGCCGGCAATAATCAAGAGATAAATCCCGTACCATGTCCTTTTCAGAAGTCTTCTAGATTCTTGCATTGGAGATCTCCGTAAGCTTGCAATGCACTCGTCCCCTTTTTGTTGCGCAGGGCCACCTCCTTAGTCATTCATCTTACCTATTCATCCAGAGCTATGTTTATATCCTGTCCTATTTCACTTGCCCAAATTGTTATGGACCTGGGTGTTATCTCTTTCAGTTGAAACTTCCCATCAATCCAATCACCTTTTCTCACTACCAAAATGTCCCGACCTCTTTCAATGAAAAGCACCGTCTTACCCTCACTTTTAAAGGAACCAAAGACCCTGAATCTGCTCAACTCCCTCATGGCCCTTTGTACCGGGTCTTCCACTTGTGTTGCAGCCTTAGGCCTGTTGGCTGTTGTAGGAGGCGGCGTATTGGCAGTCTTTCGTTGCACGGGTTCCTTTTCAAAAAAAGGATCACGTATTACTGCTCCAGAATGCCTTGAGGGATGCAGGAACATGTCCATATTGGCTATTTTGACGTATCCAGTGGCCTTATTGGGGGCTGCCTTGGCCTTGATACCTTTTTGTCGGGTATCACCACGTGCCATACCAGGTGCATATTTAAGACGTGAAACCCTTGGCTGCTCAAAGGGATGGCGATACCTGTAAATAAGGGATACACCAAGTGCCGCAAGGAGAATAATCAATACTGTCTTTTTTCTGTCCATCGGAGTTGTTTTTGATTATTTTAAATACAGGGAAAGGTTCAAGGTCATTGTCACCTTTCTCCCTTCGCTCTTTTTTTCCAATACGAAACCATCAATACAAAATAGACTTTTTGAGTCCAGGAGTTCTGCCAGGAAATGCTTTATCTGGCTGTAGGTCCCCGTGACTTTGAATGACGTGGCGTATCTCGTCATTGACAAGTGTCCCGCTCGTTCGGGCTTAAACGCCATCGTGCTTGAATTCAGACCGTTTTTCTGGATCATTCCATAGACCTGATGCACGAGCTGAGGGAAAGTACTTTCTTCTGGGACTGCGGCCATAAATGCATCTAAACTCTTTCTTGCCTGTATTAGGCCCTGAAGCCTATTGGCACCCTTCACTACCTTTCCCTTGCGCACAAGGGAATATTGTTTTTCAAGACGTGCGATATTATCCTGCTGAAGTCTGACAAAAAAGTAATAGAATAAGATATTCATAATAAGGATAACAAAGCACGTGACAATCACGAGCCAGTTTGAGAATATCGCCTTTACAAGTGCCTTGCGCGCCATGTCTAGCCTTTGTTCTCCCCACCTTTCAATGGGCCCTCGATTGATGAGGCCTTAGACCATGACTTCATCTTTTCCATGATCTTGTTTATATCCAACTGACATTCGATATCAAAACGAACTAGTTTTTGCCCACCAGCTACAGCTTGGTTACCACTTTCCACACTAAATTTCACAAGTTTATTTGCCCGAAATATTCCATTTAAATCCAAGTTCTTGAGAAAGGCCGAGATTTCGGCCATTGACCCTGCCCTCCCAGTGAGTCTGAGACCTTGAGGTGTGCGTTCTGTCTCGAACCTATCAAGAAAGATCCCCTTGGGGATATTTCTCTCCAAGGCGCTCAATACCATATCCCACGGAAATATATCCTTTGTTATCAAACCCTGTACAAACCTGAGGTCTGATTCCAATTTTTTCAAATCTTCCTCAGTCAACGCTTTGGACGCCCCTTTACCCGTGTGGGTCTTCTGCCGCATTGCCCTTTCCAGTCTGGCAATCTTGTTTGAATAGGCCAGGATCTCACCTTGGTAAACTGCCGCTAAGTGAACCAAGTATGCCGATATAGCTATTACACAAATGGACAGGAGGCCAAGGAAGGCCCACTCCAGGCCCTTGTTCCTGTAAGAGAAAGTAGCAAGGTTGATCTTTATTCTACCTAAGGCCACAAGCTTTCACCCCTGTTATTCCACTAGACTTTGGGCTGCCCCTATTGCTGATGCATATCGATCAAGATCAAGCCTACCATCCGAACCATTCTCCAGTTCACTGGCATCTATGATCTCTTTTGCGTCCAACTCCAGCACCTCCATTTCTCCCAGGCTCTCGAGTCCCTTTTTCAAATCGGCACCAAAGCCAGCCTGAGTGGAAAAAAATAGCCTTTCCAGTCCCATATCCGGGTTTTCGTTCTGAAACAGCTCCATGGTCATTTCTACATCCTGAAAAAAATGGATGTCTGAAAAGCCTCTTCTCACCCCGTGGTAAAAAATTAAATCTCCTGCGTCGAACACAAACAATGTGAAAAAATTTTCCAATAATCCGAGGAAGCCAACTATTCCAGAGGGCGGTATCCTTTCTTGGTAAAAATTGAATTGATTCAAACAGGATGGTCGTATCACCTCAGGATAAATCTTTACCTCCCTCAGATCCATCTCATATTCACGTATCACCTCCTTGAACCCTATTGCCACCAACATCCTTTTTTCACCTCGGGCGCTCTGACTCAACATGTGGTAGGATATTTGGGACCCCTCCACAGGAAATGGCAAGGATTTTCTGGACCACCAAGCAACCATCCGCTCGGTCTCTTCCACAGAGCCGGGTAGTTCTGCATAATGTTGAATACTCACTTTCACCACTTCGCTTGGTATGGAAAGGCCGATTCGCCCGCCCTTTATCTCCGCTCTTCTGACCACCTCTCTTATGACCCGCGTAAATGCCTGCGGATCATTTACATTCTGATTCTTATAGGACAGCTTGAGTGTATCATCAGGAAATGGCACAGAAATGCACCCCAGAAGCTTCCAGCCCCGCTTCTCCCTCAAAACTCGGACCAGCTTGACACCCTCCGAGGTGATTTCCATCCCGGTAAGTATTCTTTGAAGTTTACGTAGCACCCCACTCTTCCTCTCGCCTCTAGTTCTCTACTGCTCAGGGCTCAATCCAGAGGCTCAATAAAGGTAACCCTGTTGGCCTCTCTCAATGTGGTTATTCCGTTTAGGACTTCTTCTACCGCAGCTTTTCGCAAAAAAGTCGTGCCCTGCTTGGCAGCCAGCTTCCTGAGTTCTGCGACCGGTATCCTTTGTACGAATCCTTCACGTATATCATCGTTTATCTCTATCAATTCCACGATTGCCTTTCTGCCCCGGTACCCAGTTCCCTTGCAGAGCTCGCACCCTCTAGCTTCATAGAAAACGTGGTCTTTGTAACGAGCTGGATTTAAGCCGGACTCCAGAAGCCTCTCCTCTGAGAGCTTGATGGGTTCCTTGCATTCGCACAGCGTTCGGATCAACCTCTGGGCAACGATACAGTTAAGTGCTGCCATCAGGTTGTATGGCTCTATTCCCATATGAACGAAGCGATTGATGACCTCAAAGGAGCTGTTTGCATGGACTGTGGTAAAAACAAGGTGGCCTGTTAGCGCAGATTGTAGCGCTATCTGGGCTGTTTCAGGATCGCGGATTTCTCCCACAAGGATCTTGTCAGGGTCATGCCTAAGGATAGATCGCAGTCCGCGGGCAAAGGTCAGTCCTTTTTTCTCATTTACTGGAATCTGGACTATTCCCTTCAATTGGTACTCAACAGGATCCTCAATGGTGATCACCTTTTCTTCCTTCGTATTAATCTCAGACAGGGCCCTATATAGGGTCGTGGTTTTCCCACTACCGGTTGGCCCTGTCATCAGGAACATCCCGTAAGGCGCATGGATCATCCTCCGTAGCCTGGTTAACTCATGTGGGGGCAGATCCATACTGTCAAGGCGAAAGTCTCCCACCTCTGCAACCAGGCTTTCCCTATCAAGGATCCGGATCACTACGTCTTCACCAAAAATGGTGGGCAGGATAGAAACCCTGAAATCAATGTATCTATCCTGCACCTTTAGCTTAAACCGCCCGTCTTGCGGAATCCTCTTTTCAGAAATATCGAGCTCGGACATAACCTTGATTCTTGACACAATAGATGCCTGATATTTCTGATCCAGAGGTTCTGTTGCCTGGTGAAGCATGCCGTCTATCCTGTATCGAATTACCACACCGTCTTCAGACGTCTCGATATGAATGTCGCTCGCCCGCTTGTTTATGGCATCCAGAATGGTTGAATCAATAAGTCTGACAATGGGGCTCTCCTCCATCGTGACCTTTTCAATGCTGAGGATATCCTCCCCCTTTTCAGATTCCTTCACCAATGGCAAACGCATATCCTCAGAAATGGCCACCATGCTGCTGGACGACTCAATCTTCTTCAGCAATTCTTTGATCTTTTTCTCGCTTGCCACCACAATTGATATATTCATGTCCAGCAGTATTTCCAGCTCGTCTACTGCCTTTAGAAAATTTCTGGGCTCTGCCATGGCTATTACGAACGTGTCATCCCTGACCTCATAGGGGATAAACTGGTACTTGGTCATGAGCTCCAGGGGGACCATATTGAGGAGATCCTGATCCACCTCGTCATCCAGGCTCACATACTCGTAGGCATGTTGTATAGCAATGATTTGGGCGAGTTTTTCGTCGTCAATAAAACCTTCCTGGATACAAATCTGCCCCACCCGCTGCTGGGTTATATTCATTTTGGAGTTGACGTAGTCAAGCTGCTCTCTGGTCATGAAACCGAGCTTTACTGCCCAGTCTCCAAACTTCATGCGCTTCTGTTTTCTAATTTCAAGTGTATCGCCCAAGGCCTCCTCCCTAAACAACCGTACTGGCCATTTGGAAAATCGGTAAATACATTGCGAGGACCACAAACCCTATCAATAGCCCCATTATGATCATAAGACCTGGCTCAATGGCCGAAGTAATAACCGAGAGCCTGGTCTCCACATCGCTCTCATAAAACTCTGCAAGGTCGAGCAACACATCTTCCAGGGCACCACTGTTCTCACCTGCATCTATCATTCTAAGAGCCAGGCCGGGCAAGACCGAGACCCTGGATAGGGAACGGGAAAATCCTTCGCCTTGCTCCAGCATGTGAGTCACCTCATCCAGTTTTTCCCTCATGAAACGGTTCCTCATCGTACCAGTGGCAGTCTTCACAGCCTCCAGCAGAGGAATCCCCCCACCTAAAACCATGGCTAGGGTTCGAGCGAACCTTGAAATATAGTAGTGAAGATAGAGCTGCCCAAAAAACGGTATCTTTAGCTTAGACTTATTCAAAAACAGGGCCCCTGACTCGGTTCTGCTGAGGTAAAAGGCTCCAATGATCACCAGCCCCACCCCCGCCATAATTATTACAAGGTTTTCCCTTATCCCTGTGGTAAAATGGACAAGGGCCAAAGTGAGGGCTGGCAATTTGGTGCCTGCCTCAAAGTATGTTCTGGCAAAGGTGGGGACCACATATGTCAACAAAAAGATCAGTGCAAACAGCGACACCATGGTCAAGATGACAGGATAGACAGATGCTGTCACCACCTTTTTTCGGATCTCCTCAACTTTTTTGAGGTACTGAATATGTCTTGACAAGGCCGAGGCAAGATTGCCACTCTTTTCACCTGCCCGTAAGGTAGCCACATAAAGACCCGAAAATATGTGCCGAAATCTAGAGAAAGCGGTTGAAAGGGCCTCACCCCCTGCCACATCATTACGGATCTCTTTTAGTATCTCTACGAAGTCAGCATTTCCGCCTTTTTCAATTATGGCATCAAGCGCCGAAACAATGGGTAGTCCCGCCTTCACCAAGACCAAAAATTCCTGATTGAATGTCAAGAAATCTTTGGTTTTGACCGGCCTTTTGATAGCACCGAACCTTAAGACCTCACTAACAGGCTCTGCCCTACTGATATCCAATACAAAGTTGCCTTCCCGCTCCAGCTCCTCCTTTAGAGCGGCCTTGCTGCTGGCAAAAAAACGCCTCTGGACCACCTTGCCCTCAGGTGTGGTCATTTTGCATCTATAACTTGGCATAACACCCTGATGGATATGCAAAAATCTTGCCGACTCGGTGTGATATCAATTACCCAGCATGAATGGCGAGGCCTTTGGCCAAGTAAAGTACAATAATATGTTTTTGACCCTTAGACAAGAAAAGCTTTTGCTAGGTGGTT
>CAZDVV010000051.1:8709-12765 GCA_964508875.1 uncultured Desulfobacteraceae bacterium
TAAGTGGTTGCCTTTTGGACTCTATAATAGTATTTTGACCAACTGCGAATTACCCCGAACTCAGAGGAAAAGCGTAACAATGAAGAAAACGATAAGATTCATTGCCATTGACTTGGGGCAATGGGATCTTCCCCTGCCCACATCTGAAACCGGTTCTTGCATAACCAGCATTTAGGAGCCAATAATGAAGCTATTTCATGAAAATAAAACCCCGAAAGTAGAAATTGGGGCCCGAATTGTGGCCTTGCAGGCTGCCTTGACTAGGGCCAACATTGATGCTGCAGTTATTGTTCAGAATGCGGATTTGTTTTATTTCACTGGAACTATCCAGAAAGGCTATTTACTAGTTCCGAGCCAAGGAAATCCCGTCTTTGCCGTGACCGGAGATCTTGACAGAGTAAAAGCAGAATCATCTATTGAGGCCATCGAACCCATTGCCAGCCTCAAGGAAATCCCTGCCATTTGCTATCGGATATTCCCTTCATCTCAGCCCCATACAATAGGTCTCGAATTCGATGTCATTCCTGTGTCACTTTACAACCGCATCTGCTCAGTTTTCAAAAGCTCCCGTCCGGTGGACATCTCTCCCATCATACGAAATATCAGGATGGTAAAAAGCCCTTATGAGATAGATAAAATCAAAGGCTCAGCCACTATCTTTGCAGAGGCCATATCCCATTTACCCCAATTCCTTAAACCTGGAATGACAGAGGTAGCCCTTCAATCAGAGCTCGTTCGACTGGGTAGGTATCGTTCCCATTTCGGGGCGCACCGAGTAAGGGGATTTAACCAGGAATCTTACTACGGACATGTGCTGGCTGGGCCCAGGGGGGCGGTGCCGTCCATGGTAAACAGTCCCACCGGGGGCCTGGGCTCAACCCCTGCCTTTGGTTACGGGGCAGGGCATTGGCCCATAGAGGAAAACTCTCCCATCCTCATTGACCTGTGCTTTGGAATCGATGGCTACCTTGCCGACCAAACCAGGACAGCAGTTATTGGTAAGCTGCCTTCTTCCCTCTTGTCAGCCTATGAAAAACTCTTGGTAGTCAAGAAAGAGATAGAGGAGTTGTTGCGTCCCGGGGCCATCTGTGAGGAAATCTATTTTCATGCACTGGAGAAGGCCGAGGCACTAAACCTTGGGGAGAACTTTATGGGCCATGGCCCACGAAGGGCTAGATTTATAGGCCACGGAATAGGCCTTGAAATGGATGAATGGCCTGTGATTGGCAAGGGATTTCGCTCGGCCCTGGCACCCGGTATGGTGCTTGCTCTGGAGCCAAAGCTCATCTTCCCTGGAATCGGAGCCATCGGCCTGGAAGACAATTACATAATCACAGAAAAGGGGTGTGAAAACATCACACCCCTGGATGAATCAATTATTGAAGTCTAGGACGCATGAGGTAGTTTGTATCGGTTTCTTATCTCAGGCCGTCCTCTTTCTTTGCCTCATCTTTTGTAAGCCCTCCAACCCTGGCATGTGGCCTACCAGAGTCTGTAACCACCAGTACAACCACGATCTCATCCGCCCACGGTGCATCCTCAACCCTTACTGGCATGGCATCAAAATGGGATCTCACAAAGGCGGCATCTTTATAATGAACAGGCACATCAATTACAGTGCCTGGGCCTCCCATTTTCTTGGCAGACGGAATTATGGCCTTACCACCGCCGACGGAGTCCCTGAAAGGTTTCCCCAGCTTTGGATGCAAGATTGCAGCCGCATGTTCACGCTCTCCCTTCTCTCCCACTATGGCCGCCTTTCCGTAACTCTCGGCCTTTTCAGGGGCTATACCCAGGGCATCGACCGCCATCTTACCCAAAATACCTCCCAATTGTTCCCCGATATCCATTAAGGGCGTAAGATCTTCTACGTACTTGCCAGCAAAAGGATTCTTAATCACTGCTACTGCAGCAGCCCGCCTGCATGGAGGGGAGACTTCCTTGCCTCCCTCAGATCGCACATCCTCTACAATTGTCATGTACTTTCTAACTTCCATAGCGATTCCTCCTTCCCATCTCAGTGTGTTTGTACCCGATCAAATCAATTAGTACCTACTCCACCCAATGATCCCACAAGGTCCACCCTATCTTTTATAATTATGAGAGCCCCTAGGATAATACCTCTGGCAAGCAAATTCTCCGCTCTCTCTCTGCCCTGTGAAAGTCCCAGGGCTATCTTTTCCTCACTGATTCGCCCGACCTTGGTCACAACCATGGACCCGCGAATGTCAGTGTTGGCATCCATATCCTCAGCCAAGGATTGTTTCACTTCTGAATCCTCTACAAACGTGGCATTAGCCACCGCTGTGGCTGCTGCATCAGCATAAGCCGCCATGGTAGAAACTACAGTAACATGGCTAGCTATACCTTTGGTCAGGCTTCTCCCACCAAGACCACTGGTTGCAACACCCCAGGCAGGACGGGAGCCGTCCAGCACAATGTCAAATGGATATCCTTTGGATGAGTCAAGGGCCCCAATTCCAATTCGTGCCGAGTGTTCCTGAGTGAGTCTTATGGCCACATCTCCCCCGTTACTTACCACCACCTTTGTCATTCCCCGATCAAAGAGGAAGTCTGCCACTGCATCTGCAATGGCTCCTGCCACCGCGGCCATTGGTGTAAGATCTTCATCACCCACTGCACGCGAAGCAGAGACCATGCTGAGGGGCACCTCATCCCTAACAGGCCCTGAGATATGATGCCAGGGGACAGAGATGGAGTCCTTGCAACGCGCTACGCATTCAAGATGCTGAAATGACTCCTTTGCAGCCCGGACGCATTCCTCCACCTGTGGCACTTCACCTATTGATGCGGATATTACGAGCTGCATGGGACCGTACTCAGCCATCACCCTTCCCTTGTCCAGCAAATGTATCTGCCCTCCTCCATTACCCCTCATATTCAATCCACCACAGGGGCGGGGACCACTGCATCAAAGGGCTTCATGGCCTCCACGTGGCCACCCATCTCTTCATAGTCTTTGAGGGTCATGGTATATTCCACGGGGCAAATGGTGGCTGGAGTGGGGGTCCAATAAAAGGCTCCCTTTTTCACCTTCTCCACATCCACCAAGAAATTGATACCACCTCCTGGCAGTACAAAGGGCTGGGCGCCGCCAATGGTAAGGTTGGCTTTGGCAGAGTGTATTGCTTGGGTAAGCTTTATGGGGTGTCTGACGACGCCCGCCCTCGCACTGCCTCCTGCTCCGCCCATATATACAGCGGAAACACGCGAAGCCTCACAAGTGGATGAAATGGTCTCTAACACCTCCTGAGCAGCCTGGCTCAGCCCAATCTCTTTGAGCCTACCATCGGCCTGGACCTCAAACATTGCTCCTCTTGACCCGGTGGTCTCTGTTATCAATATCTTCATTCCCGGCCACGCAATCCGCATATCGATCTTGGCTATTACGTCAACGGGATTCTCTATGGAGGTTCCCCCCCAGCCTTTGCCGTGATCGCCGAAATAGCGGCCAGGGGTACTCATTTTGAAGCGCAACTTCACTCCAGTGGGCCTTGCACCAGCAAAGCGACCTGCGGCATGTTCACTCATAAGGCTGGTAAGATGTGAATCCAATACTATCACCTCATCGGCAGCTCTCAAAAAAAGCGGGGCAAAAAGTCCCATGGTGGCGCTACCACATCCTACCCTCATTTTGGATGGAACCACGCCGTCTATTACTGGTGGCTCTCCCACTTGCAGTTCCAGTCTTGCACCGCCTTTCACCTTGACCTTGATGGCTTCTCTGTTTGCCGCATTCGCGATGGTCCTGGCAACTGTGATCCCACCCGGTCCTGTCAGCAGATTTACTCCGCCAATAGACAGCATCTTGGATCCATATTGCTCTGTTATGACCATCCCCACCTTGGTCTTTCCCACATATACGGGGGCTCCCTCCTCTCCCACAGGTAGATCAGTATCAATTTTTATTAGCAAGGAGCTGTAACTCAGAGGAGCTTCCGTGACCACTGTTACCACATCAACATCTTCACGTTTTCCGCTCACAATATACGGAGATGGCTTGCAGTCCGGGTAGGTAGTGCCAGCTCCTATGCC
>CAZDVV010000052.1:0-12705 GCA_964508875.1 uncultured Desulfobacteraceae bacterium
CTAGATAGCTATATAATGACAGAACGAAGGTATCGTTTTGGGTATAGGAAGGTCCTTTAGATATTACTATTTGCGTTTGCGCAGAGTACGGGGATCGCCTCAGGAACTTGCTATGGGAATCGCCGTGGGAGTCTTTGTGGGCTCATTACCAATTATCCCCTTTCAGACGGCAGCTGCAGTGGCTCTTGCCCTGTGCTTTAAGTGCAGCAAGCTCACGGCAGCTCTGGGCACCTGGGTTAGCAATCCCTTGGATTGGTATTTCTTGTATTATTATTCTTATAAGATTGGAGCTACTGTCATGGGCCTGCCTGAACACAAGGCCCTGTTCTCGATGATTCTAACATCAATACAGCAAGGCCATTCCTTCATCCAAGTGGCGGAGACAATTTTGGGCATGGGCGGGCTCGTTGCTTTTGCCTTTGTCTTGGGAGGTAGCTTCATTGGTTTGGCCCTCTCGCCTCCGGCTTACTTTATTTGCCTATTCATATTCAAGCGATTCCAGAAGAAAAGCCGCGCGCGTAAAGGGCGAATGCTTCTTGAGGGATAACAGAGATAGGAATCTGACCCCACGACTTCATGAACCACTTATCTCAACACCAAAGAAATTACGTGATTCGGGCAAAAAAGAGACTTGGCCAATGTTTTCTTGTCAATCTATCTGTGGCCAAAAAGATTGTTCAGGCCTCAAACCTTTCCCCTTCCAATACGGTTTTGGAGATTGGTCCTGGCCTAGGCGCCATCACCATTCCTTTGGCAAGGAGTGTAAAACGGGTAATAGCAATAGAGAAGGATGAAGAGCTATTCTCCCAGCTCAGCAACAAACTGTATCAAGAAAAAATTACAAATGTTACACTTATCCACCATGATATCCTCAAATTGAACTTTGAGGATCTCAAGGAATTTTTTGACCATAGGATAATAGTTCTGGGAAATCTCCCATTCAATATCTCTTCACCTTTGGTCGCAAAGCTTCTCCACCATCACAAATGCATAGATCGGGCGGTCTTGATGTTCCAACGAGAATTTGCTGAAAGGCTGATATCCCAACCCGGGACTAAATCATATGGTGCCATAACAGTAATTCTGCGTTACCGAGCAAGGGCAAAAAAGCTCTTAAGGGTCTCAAGCGGATCGTTTTTTCCAAGACCAAAGGTGGAATCTATGGTCCTCGAGTTGGATTTTAAACACCCATGGCCCCGATGTCCGGTGGACGATGAGAGGCTAAAAAGGGTGGTTAAGCCCGCCTTTTTGCAGCGCCGGAAAACCTTAATCAATGCCTTGCTTGGGGCGCCCGAAAACTGGGAAAAGGAGGTCATCCTCAAAGCATTGTGTTCATGCGGAATAGACCCTGCAAGAAGGGCTGAAACCCTTGACATGGATGAGTTTATAAGTCTTGCCCAGCTCCTTTCGTTGACACAATAGGATGGACCTGTTAAATTAACCAACTTTCCAAATAATAGTAGCTGATAGCTGACAAAATGACAACCAAACAAAGCAACACATACATAGTAGTTGAGGGCCCACTGGGTGTGGGTAAGACCAGTTTGGCAACGCTACTAGCTGACAGATTAAACGGAGTGGCTGTGCTAGAGAAGACAGAAGACAACCCTTTCTTGCCTGATTTTTATAAAGATCCTCAGAAATTCCGTTTTCAAACACAATTATTCTTTCTCCTAAGGAGGTACCAGCACTGCAGCGAGATTATTCAGATGAATCTTTTTAGGAATGTGGTTATATCTGACTACCTTTTTCAAAAGGATCGGCTTTTTGCGGGGGTAAACCTGGATGAGAATGAATTTTGGCTTTATGATCAAATATTCCATCTTCTAGAACAAAGGGTGGTAAACCCTGACTTGGTGATTTTTCTCCAGGCCCGCACAGAGGTGCTTATGGATAGAATAAAGAAACGGGGAAGAAAGTACGAGAAAGGACTGAGCTGGGAGTATCTAGACACAATTAACCAGGCCTTCAACGAGTTTTTCTTCCATTACTCAGCCTCGCCTCTCCTTGTGGTGGATGCCTCTGATATTGACTTCGTACATATCCCTGAAGACCTGGATGACCTTGTGAGGGAAATAAACTCTATGGGCACAGGAACCCAGTATTACATACCTCTCAGCTCGAGGGGAAAGAAGGGGAGGTGATGATATGGAAGTAATACGGACAGTATCCCATATGCAGCACACAGCAGAAGCCCTCCGACAAGCAGGCCAAGTCATCGCTCTGGTTCCCACCATGGGATATCTCCACGAGGCCCACCTGGAACTGATGAGAGTGGGGAAGAGACACGCTGACAAATTGATAGTAAGCATATTTGTCAATCCCACACAATTCGGACCTTCTGAAGACTTTGAGCGGTATCCTAGGGATCCTGAAGGCGACCTGGAAAAGGCTCGAACCGTTGGGGTGGATATTGTGTTTATGCCATCTGTAGAAGAGATGTATCCCCAGGGATTTCAAACCACAGTTGCACTGAGTCAACTAACTAGATTCCTGTGCGGCCTGTCAAGGCCCGGTCATTTTGACGGTGTGGCCACGGTTGTTTGCAAGCTATTCAATATCACGAAACCCCATATCGCCGTCTTTGGACAAAAAGACTTTCAACAACTGACCATTATCAGCAGAATGGTAATGGATTTGAATATGGACATAAAGATAATAGGTATACCTACAGTGCGGGAGCCCGATGGCCTTGCCATGAGCTCTCGAAATGCCTACTTGACAGATGAACAAAGGCCTTCTGCCCTCTCGCTCAAAAAATCACTAGATTTGGCCACCGAAATGGTGGACAAGGGTGAACAGGACGCCGAAAAAATTATTGAGGCAGTAAAAGAGCTCATCATGAGCCACCCCTTTACCGAAGTTGATTATGTAAGTATATGTGACCCCACTACGCTAGAAGATATTGATAACGTTACTGATGAGGCACTTCTGGCAATCGCTGTAAAGGTAGGCAGCACCAGGCTCATTGACAATTGCATCCTGAGAAGGAAATAAGAGCAGGGGGAATATGCCCTGCCTATAATTGTGCCATATGGCATTATCTATGGCAGGCAAGCGTTTCACTGCTAAACACCCTCCTGAAACAGCCAAAGGTCACGGTCAGAGTAATAACTACTTTGACTATATGAAATTACACATTCGAGCTAAGAACTGTCTATCTTAGACACCAATGATGAGAAATATTGCCTAATTGAAAGGAGCAGCAGCATGAAATCAGCCAATTTTCTTTTTACTTCCGAATCAGTGACCGAAGGACATCCCGATAAGATTGCTGATCAAATCTCGGATCATATCTTGGACAAGATTTTAGAGCAGGACAAACACGCACGTGTCGCCTGCGAGACATTAGTGACTACTGGCATGGCAATTATTGCTGGAGAAATCACCACGGATGCCTACGTGGATATGCCTGATGTGGTAAGGGAAACCATAAGGGATATAGGGTATAACAATTCTTCTATGGGCTTTGACTGGCAAACCTGTGCAGTACTAACTAGTATAGACAAACAGTCCCCTGATATAGCCATGGGAGTCAACGGCCGAGGGCTCTTTAAAGAGCAGGGGGCAGGAGACCAGGGGCTAATGTTCGGATATGCCTGTACCGATACCCCCACCCTGATGCCAATGCCCATCTATCTGGCCCATGGACTAACCAGGCGCCTTGCCCATGTTAGGAAATCCGGAAGACTTCCCTGGTTGAGACCTGATGGAAAATCCCAAGTCACTGTTGAATACGTGGATGGCCAACCTGTCAGAGTTCACACGGTGGTAATAGCCGCGCAACACGACCCGGACGTGAGCTACGACACCATCCGTGAAGCCATTATTGAAGAGGTGGTCCAGGAGGTCATTCCTCCTGACATGCTTGATGACGACACACAGTATTTTATCAATACCACAGGACGATTTGTGGTTGGCGGGCCTCTTGGTGACTGCGGTCTCACGGGCCGCAAGATAATAATGGACACATATGGTGGATTCGGCTATCACGGCGGGGGCGCCTTTTCCGGGAAGGATCCCACAAAAGTAGACAGAAGTGCTTCATATATGTGTCGCTATATTGCCAAGAATATAGTGGCTGCTGGTCTGGCCCAGAAGTGCGAAATTCAGGTAGCTTACACAATTGGGCGGGCTCATCCGGTCTCTGTAATGGTAGGAGCTTACAGCACAGGCGTGGTATCCAGCCAGGAGCTTACAAGGATTGTTCTAGAAAATTTTGACCTTCGTCCGGCAGCCATAATAGAGCGGCTGGATTTGTTGCGCCCAATTTACAGAAAGACGGCGAACTATGGTCACTTTGGTAGGGAGTTACCAGAGTTTACCTGGGAAAAAACCGATTTGATCGAAGACCTGAAAAGAGCTGTAAAGTAGAAAAAGGAGTGTTGCTATGGATTATGATATTAGAGATATTACACTGGCAGAAAAGGGCCGTCTGCGAATTGAATGGGCAGGCCTTAGCATGCCCGTTCTCAATAAGATAAAAGAGCGCTTCTCCGAGGAAAAACCCTTGCAAGGGCTCCGTCTGTCCGCCTGCCTTCATGTAACCACAGAAACTGCTGCCCTTGTTACTACATTAAAGGCGGGCGGAGCTGGGGTGGTCTTGTGCGCATCTAACCCATTGTCCACACAAGATGATGTTGCAGCTGCCCTGGTGGCAGACCACGAAATCCCGGTCTATGCCATAAAGGGCGAAGACCACAAGACCTATTACAGCCATATCCTATCGGCACTAAAACATAGACCCCATCTGACTATGGATGATGGCGCGGATCTGGTAAGCTCCATTCACTTCATCGCTCTCGAAAGATGGGACGACTTAGAGCCGTCCGTTGCAGAGTGGGGCAAGGGGCTCCCTGCAGAACAAAGGAAGTCCTTCCTTGCAGATGTAATGGGGGGCACAGAGGAAACCACAACAGGAGTTATCCGGCTACGGAGTATGCAAAAGGACGGGGTCTTACAATTTCCCGTGATCTCAGTGAATGACGCCAATACCAAGCATCTCTTTGACAACCGTTATGGCACTGGCCAAAGCACGATCGACGGAATAATAAGGGCCACTAACCGACTTCTAGCAGGCAGTACATTTGTCGTAAGTGGGTATGGCTGGTGCGGTAGAGGGGTGGCCGCAAGGGCCAAAGGCCATGGAGCCCATGTAATTGTTTGCGAGGTGGATCCACTTCGGGCCTTAGAAGCCGTAATGGACGGCTATCGCGTGATGCCCATTGCAGAGGCAGCTCCCTTGGGAGACTTTTTCTGCACCCTAACAGGAGATATTAATGTCATCAGGGTTGAGCATTTCTTGCAAATGAAAGACGGGGCAATCATCTCCAACTCTGGCCATTTTGATGTTGAGCTTGATATACCGGGCCTCAAGGAAAATTCTGTCTCTGTAAGAAAAATTCGGGAATATGTGGATGAGTACACCCTCAAAAACGGCAACAGGATTTATCTCCTTGGCGAGGGCAGACTAATTAATCTGGCTGCTGCTGAGGGCCATCCTTCGAGCGTGATGGACATGAGCTTTGCCAACCAGGCCCTTTCCGCAGAATTTATGGCAAGGAACCATGGCCAGATGGACAAAAAAGTATACGCAGTACCTGAAGAGATAGATAAAGAGATCGCTCGGCTAAAACTTGAAGCACTTGGTGTCCAGATTGATACCCTCACCGAGGAACAAAGTAATTATCTGGCCTCATGGCATATGGGAACATAGTTTTGTCTAGTCCTTACTCACAAGCTCCTTCTCCCTCTAAGGGAGAGGGCTACAGCCTGTATCAAGACCAAAGAATTTGAAAATCCTTTACGATTTCATCAAGATTGAGCCGGCTAGAAAAAAATGACCATAAAGCGACTGCTGGTTATTATTCCCTCAGTACTTATCCTCTTCCTCCTACAATCATATTTCTGGGTGCCCACTTATGAGGAACAGACAAAAGGCAATCCTCAACGTCTGGTCCAGTACGTTACCGGATCCATAGGTGATGCAAGCATTCTTAACCCTATCCTTTCTGCAGACTCCGCCAGCAGCCAAATCGAATCCATTGTGTTCGAGGGGCTCATTGACAGAGACGAAAACCTCCATTTCCGCGGTAGACTGGCCAGATCCTGGGACATATACGAAGAGGCCTATTTTTATGTCAATGAGCGCGCCCAGATTCCTATGCTTGGTCATGCCAATGCCCAGCAGGTGGCTTCCCTCCTGGAACACTACAAGTCAACCCACAAGGGCTCTCCATCGCTTAGATCATCCCTGCAGCTTATAAAGGAGATTTCCATCCTCTCTCCCCAGCAGTTTGACGCTCAGGTTAAATTGGGCAAGGAAAAGATTCATATTACTGTTAGTGCCCCTGCGAGGATCAAACTGGTTCTCAAGAAGGTTGACCAGAACCTCTTTAAGAACCTGACCGAGATTCTTGGGAACAACTATTTTTCCACCTTTGAGGGATGGAAGTATTTATCTCCATCTCTTGCAAGTGACAAAGACACATTGGCGAAAATCGCTCTTCAGGTGCTTCCCCCAGTGGAACATAATCCAGTGATCGTCTTTCATCTCCGCCCCGGCGTTTTGTTTCATGATGGACATCCCTTTAGTGCCAAGGATGTCAAGTTCACCTTTCAGGCCATTATGGATCCCAAAAACCTATCCCCCCGCATAGCTGATTATGAGCCTGTAAAGAAGGTAGAGATAGTTGATCCACTTACAGTGAAAGTCATTTATAAGCGCCTTTACTCACCTGCCCTTGGCACATGGGGTATAGGAATACTCCCAGAACACCTATTGAACAGGGAAGCATTGCGTAAGGAAGCACTTGAGCGCGGGATAGATCCTGACAAATTCTCCATTCGTCAAAGCCGATTCAATCGCCATCCCATTGGCTGTGGCCCTTTTGTTTTTAAGGAATGGAAATCAGATAGATATATCATCTTGGATCGCAACGAAAGATACTGGGAAGGTCCTCCAAACTATAAACAGTATATATTCAGGATAATTCCCGATATACTCACCCAAGAGATGGAGTTTTACGCGGGCACGGTGGATTCTTACGCCGTTCAGCCTCACCAAGTTGCCAGATTGAAAAATGATCCCCGCTTCCAGAGCTTCTCTGGCACCTCTTTTGGTTACACCTATATCGGCTATAACATGAGAAGGGAACCCTTCAAGGACAGGCGCGTTCGTCTTGCCCTTGGTATGGCCATAGATGTGGATGAGATAATAAGATATGTTCTGTATGGACAGGGGGAGAGGATTACTGGCCCATTCGTTAAGCAGACGGACTACTACAACCACAATGTTAGGCCGATTCCATATGACCCTCAAGGGGCATTGAGGCTGTTGGAGGAGGCGGGCTGGAGACGCGATGCAGACGGGTGGCTCACAAAAAATGGTAAAAGATTGCAATTCACCCTAATAACCAATAGCGGCAATGATCTACGAAAGGCAATCCTGGCCATTGCGCAAGACGCATGGAAGCGCATAGGCATTGATGTTAGGACAGATGTGCTGGAGTGGTCGGTATTCATACAAGAGCGCATTGATAAAGCCGACTTTGATGCCGTGATCCTGGGATGGCAAATGGGGATAGAGCCAGACCTCTATCAGATATGGCATTCAAGCCAAACAAACCCTTACCAGCTCAATTTTGTGGGTTTCAAAAATAAAGAAGCTGATGATCTCATAATCAAGATCCGACAGGAATATGATCATGAAAAACAGGTGGAGTACTGCCACAGGCTCCATGAGATCATTGCCCATGAGCAGCCATATACATTCCTTTATGTGAGCAAATGGACTGCAGTGCTGGACAAACGTATTGTAATAAAAGATGTGGATGAAGATGGGAATGTTGTGTACCGAAAGATTACCCCGACAAAGACCGGAGACTATACATTCTATTTCAACAAGTGGATCAAATTACCAGAGGCGCCAAGATTTAGCCCAGAGGGATGAAGATTCTAAGACGATTGAGGAGGCGAAAGGCTCAAGGTACAAGGAAAAAGCTTTTAGCTCTACGTCCCTTGATTCCCTGAGCCAAACCCAAATTTCCACTCCGCGTCTTACCCGCGACTATAGGGCGCCCAACAACGAAAAGAACTGAGTACCTGATAGTTATTCTCTTTTTGGCCACGGCTTTACTTTTATCCTTTCACCTTGAGCCTTGAACCCTAGGTTGCGAGGATTCATCATGCTGTCTTTTATAGGTAGAAGCATCGTACAAAAAACAATCACCCTGTTTTTTGTATCCATAGTCTCTTTCTTGATTATTCATTTGGCCCCAGGTAAACCCAGTCAGGTGAACCCGCTCAATCCCAAATTCACCCCCGAACTGGTTGAACGCTTCCGCAAGGCCTTTCATCTGGACAAGCCTCTTTATGTACAATACATCTATTTTTACCGGGATCTGCTGACCGGCAAAACCGTCTCCTGGAAAGACGGCCAGCCAGTACTCAAGAAGATTTGGGATAGATTCCTTAACAGCCTTCCCCTTTTTATTGTAGGGACCTTGCTAACCTGGACCTTGTCTTTTCCCCTTGGGATACGCTCTGCCATCCACCGTGGTGGGATATATGACCGAAGTGTGACCTTTTTTTCTTACCTTCTCATCTCCATTCCCGGGTTCTTTTTTGCGTACGTACTGATCATATTCGTGGTCACAAGGTTTCATGTCCCAGTGATAGGGATGGAAACCTTTGGCCTTAGCGGCGGGACTTGGCCTACCATGATCATGGATAGGATATGGCACCTGTTGTTACCATCTATCTTGGGTGCCACTGGTGGAATAGCTGTTCTGTCTCGTTACGTTCGGAGCCAGATGCTGGAAGTGGAAGGCCAGGATTATGTGCGGACAGCTTTTGCAAAAGGACTGCACCCGGATCAGGTTCATTACAAACACGCGCTTCGCAATGCCTTGCTGCCATTTGTAACCATGTTCGGGCTGATCTTGCCTGGCCTTATCGGCGGATCAGTCATAATTGAGTCAATTTTCTCATGGCCAGGTATGGGACGCATGGCCTATGAGGCCATTCTGGCCAGGGACTACCCTGTCATACTAACGGTGAATTTTATCTCTGCAGTGCTGGTGCTCGCAGGAACATTTGTCTCGGATCTATTATACATGATTGTAGACCCAAGGATTAAGCTGTGATGGAAAACTCGAGCACTACATATCCTTTAACAGATGGACTTCAGACTCCTCTCGCGCCTAAAAAAACGCGGGCCCAGGAGTTCTGGCACATGCTTCGCTCCAACAGGCTGGCGTTTATGGGGCTTGTAATATTCTTGGTTTTTTTCGGTATTGCTGTCCTTGGACTATTCTTGACTTCTGGCTCTCACCCCGTATTTGACCCCTCCATGGTCAGGTTGCAGGAAAAACTCCGCCCTCCCCTCTCCAAACCCCGCATGGACATACTAACGCCAGAGCAGATACCAACCCTGGGAGTTTATCTATTTGGCACTGATGATCTGGGAAGAGATGTGTTTTCTCGCATGCTACAAGGGGCATGGGTCTCGCTCACCGTTGGCTTTGTGGCCGTTGGGATCTCGGTTCTCATTGGCATCTTCATGGGAGGATTGGCGGGATATTACGGAAATGCCTTTGTTAGACTCGGGCATATAGTCTCTGCTGGCCTGGTGTTAGGGTCTATAATCTTTTTGTTTATTGGAAAACCCGTCGGTGCCCTCTTCCTGTTGGCCACAGGATTAGTGGTAGGTTACCTTTCGTTCAAAAGAATACCCGGTATTGCTACCCCCTTGATGTCCATCGATACCCTTATTATGCGCATTGTTGACATAATGCTTTGCTTCCCCAGTTTCTTTCTAATTCTCACTGTGGTAGCGCTGCTGCCTGCCAGCATGTACAACATAATGATAGTCATCGGTCTTACAAGTTGGATGGGAGCAGCCCGCTTTGTAAGGGCTGAGTTCCTCTCCCTGAGGGAACAGGACTTCGTGATGGCAGCTAGGGCCCTTGGCCTCGATGATCTTCGGATCATTTTTCGGCACATGATGCCAAATGCCCTGGGACCGGTACTTGTTTCTGCCACAATCGGCATAGCCTCTGCCATCCTTACTGAAGCAGGCCTCAGTTTCCTGGGATTTGGGGTGCCACCTCCCCATGCCACCTGGGGAAACATTTTGTCAGATGGCAAGAGGTTCATATTTGACGCCCCATGGCTCACATTCATCCCGGGCATTGCCATCCTTATTGTTGTACTGGCCTTCAATTTGTTTGGTGAAGGTCTCAGAGACATCCTTAATCCCAAATTGAGGGAACGGTCTTTATGAGCCAATCAGAGGCATTACTGGCTGTTCAGGATCTCAAGGTTTACTTCCGCGGCCCTGAGGGGGTGGCAAAGGCTGTTGATGGAGTAACTTACGACATCAAGAGGGGAGAGTGCGTCTGCATTGTGGGCGAGTCAGGATGTGGCAAGACTGTCTCGGCATTGGCTATTCTGGGATTGGTACCAGTGCCACCAGGGGAAATCCAAGGTGGCGAGATTCTGTTTGATGGCACAGATCTCCTCGCCCTTGATGAGGAAGAACTACGCCACATCCGGGGACGACGTATTGGCATGGTTTTTCAGGAGCCCCTCACATCCCTTAATCCGGTATTTACAATAGGGAATCAGATCGCTGAGGTGATTGAAACCCATGAGAAGCTTGACAAAGAAGCCATAAGATCCCGTTGCATAAGGTTGCTGCAGGATGTGGGGATAGGCTCACCTGAAGAAAGACTGAATGACTATCCCCACCAATTGAGCGGCGGGCAACGCCAACGCGTCATGATTGCCATGGCCCTTGCGTGTAATCCTGACCTCATGATAGCCGATGAGCCTACCACCGCCTTAGATGTCACCGTTCAGGCACAGATCCTCAACCTGTTGGACAGGCTGAGAATAGCCAGAAAGATGTCGGTCTTGTATATCACACACGATCTGGGGGTGGTGGCATCAATCGCTGATCGCATATTTGTGATGTACGCGGGATGCATGGTGGAGCAGGGAGACGCAAGTTCAGTCCTCAACAATCCATGTCATCCTTATACCAGAGGATTGATGGCGTCTTTACCAGACAGGGCAAAAAGGGGCAAGCGGCTCCATAGTATTCCTGGAGCTGTTCCAAACCCAGCATTCAAACCCCCAGGCTGCCCTTTTCACCCCAGATGCAGTCTTGCTAAGGATTCATGCAAAAGAGAATTCCCTGAGCTTTGTGATTTCGGGAGCGGCCACATGGGCCGCTGCCCTGTGTTGTACAATGCCGCAGGCTGAAAGGATGGAACCGAATCGGAATAATGGAATACTTGAGCGGCGGGATACCGGAAGAATGGAATGTTGGAATACTGAGATAAGGATTGAATAAATAACGAATAGCGAATCATGAATGTCGAATGCTGAAGCATGGTAAATCCGGCCTTAAGCAAAAGAAGTGTTAAGCTGAGGGCTGATGGGCCGAGAAATCTTGACTGAAATATTGGCATGATTGGTAAACCTGACAAAAACAGCATGGAGAAAACCGCCCCCCTTCTTAAGGTAGAAGGCCTGAAAAAGTACTTTCCTGTGAAAAGGGGATTCTTGCAAAGAACAAGAGCATGGGTGAAGGCGGTGGACGGGGTGGACCTTGAACTAGCCCGAGGTCAAACCCTCGGGCTGGTGGGAGAAAGTGGTTGTGGCAAGTCAACGGTGGCAAGACTTATTCTCAGGCTTCTAGTTCCTGATCAGGGAAAAATAATCTACAGTGGGATGGACATAGCACATCTAGAGGAAAAGGAATTAAAGCCCCTCCGAAGACAAATCCAGATTATATTCCAGGATCCTTTTGGCTCACTCAACCCGAGGATGACCATAGGCCAGACAATTGAAGAGGGGCTCAGGGTCAAGGGCATCAACGATAGAGGCCAGAGAAGAGAAAAGGTTGCTGAGTTGCTGCAGATGGCAGGACTCAGCCCCGAGGTTGCAGACCGCTATCCCCATGAGTTCAGCGGTGGACAGCGACAGAGGGTGGGGATAGCCAGGGCCCTGAGTGTTGAGCCCTCTCTTATTGTATGTGATGAACCTGTATCTGCCCTTGATGTATCCATCCAGGCCCAAATCCTTAACCTGCTCAAGAGCCTCCAAGATAACTTAGGTCTGAGCTATCTTTTCATCTCCCATGACCTGAACGTGGTGGGGTACATGAGCGATTGGGTTGCGGTGATGTACCTTGGCCAAATCATGGAATATGCACAGGCTGATTCTCTTTTCACCCAACCTCTTCACCCATATACAAGTGCACTCTTTGAGGCAGCTCCGAGACCGGGCAAAAGAGCAAAATTAAGGCCTCTTCAAGGTGACGTGCCCAGTCCAATCAACCCACCTCTAGGATGCCGGTTTCAGGGAAGATGCCCACTAGTGGAAAGACGTTGCAAAGAGACGGAAATTAAGCTACGCCGGATTTCCGAAAACCATTTTGTCCGCTGCATTAGAGTCTAATGCGTGGATTTTCTTTTCCCTTGACATTTTTCAGAATTTCCCCAAAATATTAACAAAATACCTGCTGGGGGATCGTCCAGCGGCAGGACGACGGGTTCTGGCCCCGTTAACCTAGGTTCGAATCCTAGTCCCCCAGCCATTTTTCTTTGATGTGGTCCCATCGTCTAGCGGTCTAGGATATCGGCCTCTCACGCCGAAGACACGGGTTCGAGTCCCGTTGGGACCACCAATACCTCG
>CAZDVV010000053.1:0-12525 GCA_964508875.1 uncultured Desulfobacteraceae bacterium
TATGATTACTATTTATGGCGGGCCTTCATAATTTCGTCGCAGGAAGGCATTACATCTTCTGGAGCCAGAGTGATAATATTGGAGGAAATGACAAAACCATATTTAGGGGAATACTTAGTAACGCCTAAATACATTGGAAGCATAACCTGATGGTCGCAGGCCCTCATTTCTAGGTTCCCTACCGGGCTATTAATGACCAGACCTTCCATGGCATCAATGAACTTTTCTTTATTGATTTTTCCTGCCTTTTCAAAGGCCTTGGCAATGAACTGGGCCGTTATGTAACCATGAAAGGCTGGAAAACCAGGTGGAGTTCCATAGGCGGCCTTGAAGGCATTGACGAATGCTTGGTTGGAAGGAATGTCGGGATAATAAAAATGATAATCCATTGTACCCATAACACCTTCAGGCGCTTCCTTGCCCAATGGCTTTAGCACCGCATGGTCAGTTGCGGTATGTATCCAGATGGGAACCTTCTTGGCCATCCCCGTGGCCTTGATTGCCTTCATTATGTTGGTCATGCTGCGGCCACCTGTGCAAAAGATCACCGCGTCGGGTTTGGCAGCCATTATGGAAGTGAGATACGGGATTAGGTCAGGTTCACCTGGTTTCCACCAGGACTTGCCTATGACTTTGACCTCGGGTTTTAGCCTCTTGAGGTTCCGCCATGCGGCATTGGCAATGGCATGCCCATATTCATAATCATCACCTGCTATCCAATACCTAACATAGGGCTTTTTTGAAAGGGCGACACCACCGGCCTTGCCAGCCATTGCGGTATTTTCCCCAGTGGAAAAGACATACCTGTGGCCTTTCTCTCCTGTTATCCTTTCACTCTTTGCGATCCATACGATAAAGGGTACTTTCTCTTTTTTGGCCACTGCCTCTGAAACAGCCAAGGATGCTCCACTGTTGATGGTGCCCACTAATACGTCCACATCTTCCCTCATGACAAGTTCTTTCGCCATGTTGAGGGCGATGTCTACCTTGAATTTGGTGTCCCGTGTGGTAAAAATTATTTTTTTGCCCAAAACACCCTTCTTGTTAATTTCTTTTAGGGCCAATTTAAATCCGTTCAATGCGTCTTTTGCATAAACAGCAGGGGGTCCACTGTAACAATCTATGATCCCCACTTTGATATCTCTAGCCATGGTCTGGGTGGGAGAGAAAAGGAGACCAAGCAAAAACACACCACCCAGTATGATGCACACTGCCCCTAAGAGCCCTCTTTTATTTGTCTTTCTTCCTGCCATAAGTGCCTCCTTTCCTTTAGATTTCTGATAATCCAGAGTTGAGACGCCTGGTGCTTCAAAAATAGCACTTTATCTACAAACGCCCTATACCTCACAATCCGGTTGGAGTCTATACGATGAGGGCTTTTTCTGTCAACACAATTGGTTCCGCGTAACGCCTCGACAGGTTGGGGGAAACGGGAAACATTGTTGTACAAAAATTTCCGCCCGTGTGCACAAATGTGGCAATAACGTCTGCTAATAGGTGTTAGCAGGTGGTGGGGGTTGTAAGGATAACTTCCCATGTTCGCAAGGTTTTCCCGTACTCATGATTAAGTGGTATATCCCTTGCAAATCAATTGAGACAACAATGAAGAATTGACAATGAAAGGAGGGCAGGGATGCGACCAAAGGGTTTACATATGTTAGTCATCTTGTTGATCATAATTATTATGGCAATTTTTGCATCCGTGTCTGTCCCTTTAAGTCGAGCTGAGGAAAATTTCCCCCCCGTTGGTATTGGGGATAGAGAAGGCTATCCAGCATGGCAACTCGTTAAATCAAGTGTTGATGGTTCAGGATCTCTCAGCATATCCGATTCAATGGCCCTGCCAGACAAGGAAATGACCGCTACGCTGTATGGCACAGGAATGCTAGATACTAAAGAAGACTATCTGATCGGGGTAAAGATCAGCTTCAAAATCAAGAACTGGGGTAACTTGGGGCGAATAATTACGGGGGTGTTCCATAAATCTAATGAAAGATGCAAAGAAAAGGGCGTCGCGCGGGTTTGTGTAGTGCTCGATGGCCCTGATCATTAACAAACAGCAAGAACTTTGATATCCACCCCCCTTATCCCCCTCTTGTCACCCATACCTAATCTGCCACCGGAAAACGAGAAATGGGAAATTTACTCTTTGCAATATTTCTCTTTACAGCCTCTTCCGTATCCTCAATGGAGTATACAGTGGTAAGGGTTGTTGATGGGGACACGGTGTTATTGAAAGGACACCAGAGCCTTATAAGCCTAGATTTGGCCTATATCGATGCGCCTGAACTCGCTTGGTCCCCTGTTTCTCCGTGCCAGCCCTTTTCTAAAGTGGCCCAGCGGTACCTTGAGGAGAAGTTACTGGGAAAGAGGGTGCACGTTATGATGCGGAATCGGACCTCAGGTGATGGTCCGGCTGGCATTGTGTTTTTAGGCGGGAGGAACATAAACCTCGAGCTGGTTAAAGCCGGCTTGGCTGAAGTTTGCCTCGAGTCCTATCCCCCTGAACCTTCCCAGAAAAGGTATCTTGAGGCCCAAGAGCGGGCCTGGTCTAGCGGTAAAGGGATCTGGAGCCTTGGAAAAAGATACGTATGTCCAAGAAAGTGGCGAGAGAGATGTAAGGAAAGGTCTGCAATGGCTACGTTGCTCTACATATTGATGAGTCAGCCAAAGAAATGAATAGCCTCCAAATTACTGCTTCCGCTTCCAACTGAAATTACTTGTGCAGGAATAACCGTTGCTTTTTCCACCCTATGGCCTAAAATATTGGGTAACGATCAGCTCTCAGCGATTAGGTGTTAGGAAACGATATTATCGGTTGAAGCTGAGGCGCTAATGAATTGAAGACCATTTGAACCCAAGGGTGGGAGGTAATTTATATAATGGAAACTGTAATAATCGATGGTGTTGAGCTTCATCTCACTGAGCCTGACAATGTTCCCATGACCTGGGTGGGCCAGCCCGAGCTCGTAACCCAGGTCCAAGCAGCCTGGCTGGTATTGGGGGATGAGGATTTTCCTCTAAATCCAAGGCTTGTGGGAAAACCAGGTGTGGGAAAGACAACCTTGGCGTACTACGCAGGCAAAAGCCTCAACAAACCAGTATACCTGTTTCAAGCGACCATGGATACAAGGCCAGAAGATCTTATCGTGACGCCGGTAATCTCTGAGGGTGGAAAAATAAAGTATATGGCCAGCTCTATTGTATCCGCCATGATTAAGGGAGGGGTGGCGATCATAGACGAGGGCAATCGAATGAGTGAAAAAAGTTGGGCTTCTCTTGCCCCTTTACTTGATAGCAGAAGATACGTGGAGTCAGTAGTGGCTGGGATAAAGATCAAGGCGCATCCTGAATTTCGTCTCTGCACCACCATGAATGATGACGCAAGTACATTCGAGTTGCCCGAATATATTCATTCCAGGCTTCAACCTCAAATCTTTATTGATTTCCCTGAAAGGGACGAAGAGCTCTTGATATTGAGGAAGAATTTGCCTTTTGCAGACGACGAGATTCTTGAATATGTGGTGGAATTTCTTCAGGCAGCACACGATGCAGACGAGAGATACTCAGTCAGAGACGGTATCAATATTGCCAGATATGCTCTCAAGAGGGTGGCCAATTCTGAGCATCGTGCATTGGCCAAAAAAGACCATGAAATCATTCTTAACTATTTGCGAGAGGCTGCCTCTCTAATCTTAGATGAGGGGGCTACAAACTATTTCAATGATCTATTGGATGAAATGACGGATGAACAGTAGCATCCAATGGAAGAATATTCGATTTGTTCCCATCCTCCACAACCGAATGGAGTTCGCCGTGGAGGTTCGAGCCCAATTCCAGGAGTTTATGCCCGATTGCGTGGCTGTTGAATATCCAGCTACGTTGAAAGAAAAGATCCTTCAGGGTGTGGACCGTCTTCCCCTCCTCTCTGTTATCTATTATGAAGAAGAATACGGTGACTACGTCTACCTGATCCTGGAGCCAACAGACGGACAAGTTGAGGCCATCCGATTGGCAAAAGAGCATGGCATTGATGTCCATTTCATTGACAGAGATACGGAGAACTACCCTTCTTTCCCTTCTGCCATGCCCGATCCATATGCGGTCAAGAGGACAAGCCATTTTTTGTACTGCCAATCATTTTTCCGCATTGCTCGTGACAGGGTCCCTGCCCCTGAAGACATACTCAGGGAAAAAACTATGGCTTACAACCTTCAAAAGCTCAGCAGGTCTGCTGAGAGGGTGTTATTCGTTGGAGGTCTTTACCATGCTCCCGGCGTATTGGAGCACCTGGAGTCACCCCAGACCGAGGTTATCGGTAGGAGGCGGCGGGAGGCAGTATCAATTGCCCATCTTCACGAGGAATCAAGCAGAGAATTGCTGACAGAGATGCCATATCTGGCGGCAGCCTATGAAAAGGCGAGGAAAGAAGGAAATACCAGTAAACTCGATAGACTAAAGATTCATCAAGAACTGATAGCAAAGGCCAGGGAGCAGCACAGGAGGCGTAACAAAGAAGAGCTCACAATAACGCAGCTCAGGATTATGAACAGGTTTGCGAGAAATTATGCATTCCTGAGCGGACGACTGGTGCCTGATTTTTACCAGCTTGTGGTTGCTGCCAGGGGGGCGGTGGACGACAATTTTGCCTATGAACTATGGGAAATCGCGAGCGAGTACCCTTGGCAAACAGAACGGCCAGGGATGCCAGTGCTTAGGCTCGGCGCCGAAGATCTTTATTTGGATCAGAAGAGGATCCGGTTTCACCGGAAATTGAAAACGATGAGGAGAAGACTGGTTTCTGTGCCTTTCAAGGGCCATTATGACAGACGGCTCAGGGAACGATGGTGCCGAGAGTTTGGGCAATTTTCCATATGCTCTTATCCACCAGAAGACGTGGTCATCGAGGGCTACGGCCAGTATCTCCAAAAAAAGGCCATGGAAATAAAAACCGAAGAGGCTACCAGCATTGAGCCGTTTGTGCGCTCTATGCTAGATGGCATTGACATCCGTCAGACAATAAGGGAATGGGGAAGCGGAAAGATTTATGTCAAAGAAGAGCGGCCCATGAGAGGAAAGGTTGGTTCAGTCGTGGTGATCTTTGATCCTGATTATCCGGACGATCAAGGCAGAGAAGCATACCCTTGGCGGGTTACATGGTTGGGCGAACATGACCAAGAATCTGACATGTCTTTCTACAGCACCCCTGCGGGTGAGGTAATGGATGGCCCTGGGATCTCCAGGTGCCATTATGGTGGGTTCATGCTTACCTATCCACCCATGCGTGTCTATGATATATGGAAAGATCCCTTTTTCGACATGGCTAGATCAAAGCCTGAACGACTATTAATGGCGGCAATTGATTATAGCATAGAGAGAAACGTGGTGTATGTTGCTGCTACCCCTCCTTCTGGCTGGTGTAGAAGCTTCGCCGCTCGACTGGGTAAGCACATTATTTATATCCCCATAGGTATATTCTCACCGGTCACTCTTAAAAAGATTAGGGAATTTCACGTCCTTGATGGCCACCACGTCCGTAGGTACGCCCATCATTATATTAAGAAGTGAATAGCGGGGATATGGAATCGGGGGTAAATAGGTTCACTTTGTCACTCCCGGCAAATCCCGCCCGATGCTCGGGCAGGAGGGAATCCAGAAAATTGGGTATTGTAAAGTCCTGGTGAGTCCACCCCAGAGAGAGGGAGCGAAACTACAGCTCTGAGGCAGGTGGCTTACTAGTAACTATCCTGAGAATGGGAGGTAATAGGGGATTTACTGGAGGATGGCTCTTTTTCATCAAGGTTTCTTTCTGGTAAAAGGAGGGTGAAAGTCGTGCCTTTACCCTTGGTACTTTCAAAGTTGAGCAACCCATTATGCTCTTTGACGATCTTTTGAGTCACAGGCAATCCCAGACCAGTTCCATTGTAACCTTTGGTAGTGAAAAAATCAGTGAACAGCTTTGATTGGGTTTCCTCATCCATGCCTGTGCCATTGTCTATGACCTGAAACCTTACTCCCCATCCCTCAGGCCTGTCGGTGCGGATTATTACTTTACCTCTACCCTGCGTCAGTCCTTCTAAGGTACAGGCGTCGATTGCATTACCTATTAGATTGAGGAGGCACCTATGGATTGCGGTTTTGTCCATTGCCACCACACCAATTGAACAATCCAACTCAAGCTCTATATCAACAGCCGACAACCTTGCCCGTTCTTGCATTAGTTCAACTACCTCTTCCACAATGGAATTGGGATCAACCAATTGGTATTGGGGTTTTCTTTCTCTCGAATAGATAAGCATATCCAATACAATATTGCTTATCTGCTCGATGTTGCGTTCCACCATTTGCCAACCCTTTTGCACAAGACCAAGATCCTTTTTGTTAACTGCAGAGTTTATTACATATGCTCCTCCTTTGAGTCCTGTCACGATGTTTTTGATATAATGGGCTAGTCCAGCAACGGTCCTACCTATGGCGGCCATACGTTCGGCCTGTTCCTTCTCCCTTTGGAGCCTCAGTATTTCCCTCAGATCCTGGATAAATACCACGCTGCCCACTTCTTTCTTTTTCTGATACAAAAGTGTACCGGAGAGCCGCACGGGAATTAAGTCGCCAGAATGATGTAGAAACTCGGTTTCCATGTTAATGATCTTTCCTGGCGGACCGAACTGATCTCCATAAAAGGCGCTGCGAATCCTGCTGGCTGTTTGGGGGGTCAGTATTTCTCTGTATGTCTTATTTCCTATAACCTCCCTTGCATTGTAACCTAGAATCTCCGTGGCACCCCTGTTAAATATGACAATACGACCTTTTTCGTCAGTTGCTATGATACCGTCAATGGAATTTTCAATAAGGTTCTGAACAAAGGCCTGCCTCCGCTTTATCTCCTCGGTCATTCTGACCCGCTCTGTGAAATCCTGATATGTTACTATGGCTCCTTGAACTTGTCCTTGATCATCCTTTATGGGGGCTGCGTTAAAGTAGAGGTGGGTTCCGTTAGGGCCAAGATGTGGAAAGAAATATTCGGCCTCAAAGGCTCCTTCCACCATAGTGGATTTTCTCAAATTCATGTCTTTGTATAGCTCATAGATCCTGTCTATATCGCCATCAATTATAAGATCTGCAAGCAAGGGCCTCTTGTTTGGATAGAAAGGCTTCCAGTGGTTATCAGTTCCTAACGTCTCTTTGCTCGAGAAACCAGTAAGCTTTTCGCATGCCTTGTTCCAGTACATGATCTTATGATCTTTGTTCAGGACAAACATGGGGATAGGGGAACCGTAGATAATTCCTTCCGCGGTTTTCTGGAGTTTTCTTGCCTCTGCTTCTGAGCGCTTGAGCTGAAGTGTCCTCTGTTCGACTTCCTTTTCCAGCCGCTCGGAGTATGCCTTTCTGGATTCCTCCAATTTTCTTTTCAGGGTGATGTCTTTTGCCATCACCTGAAATATACTTTCTTCTTCCAGCCACGTTATGTTCACTTCAACTGGGACAGTCTCTCCACCCTTTTTTTGAAACTCTATCTCTACGGCTGTAAAGCCAAGTATTTTAAGATCCTCCAGGTGCTTGGAGAGGATCGCACGGCCATGGTCGAGGGCTAAATCAGAAATATTCATAGACTCGAGTTCCGCCCTTGGATATTCCAACATCATGGCCATTGCCAGGTTGGCTTCAAGAATTCTTCCCGAGGAGTCAAATAACATTAGACCAACCCCAGCGTTTTGGAAAAGATCTCTGTATCGCTTCTGGGAACGCTCTAGGTCAAGTTGTAAGGTCTTTCTATCGGTGACATTATGCAAAGAAATCAACCAGCCTCGTGCATGGCCGTTCTCGTGCAAGGGAGTATAATCAACTTCGTAATATGCGAGGGAGCCTTTCCGTTCCAGTGAGTACTCTTTGCGCCTTGGATAGCCAGCCTTACCAGCCTCAGTCAACAGAGGACAAAAGCTCTCTGCGCAATGGTCCTGCCTTCCAAAAATGGCCTCGTAACAGTGCTTCCCTATTACCTCTTGGCGGGTGGTATTGAACTCCCTTAAAAAGGTATCATTGACGTCATTGATGATCTCATTATCATCCATTACCAGTATTGAGTCAGCCAGAGTGTTTAGGATCTTGGAAGTATAATCTCTTTCCTCCTTTATCTTCTTTTCAGCTTCTTTCTCGGCCCTCAGTTTTTCGTCCTCAAGCTGTATGAAATCCCAAAACAGTCTGGCAACAGTGTGATCCATGAACTGGACACCTGGGGGCTTTTCCTTTTGAATGGCCTGACTCACCCGCGGATTACCGGTGAGCTCAATGATAAGGTCCACGTTATCGAGGGAAAACAGATCGTGGTACTCGGTTGTGGTAAAAAGGTTTAGCTCTTTGGCTCGCTGGATTGCAGGGGCTGAAGGGTTTGTATCAGCAACACCGATTAGATTCATCCTTAGTTGCCTGAAGCGGTCCTTGTAAATCATATCCATAATGGCCAGGCATCCTGGACCGCCCCCCACAATGGCAACATTGAAAGTCTTCATGGAATCAACCAAGCAGGTCTTTAACTAATTCGAGCAACTTGTCCGGGTCCACTGGTTTTTCCACATAACCGTCAGGCTTGAAAGACTGGGCACCATCGTTGGCCTGCGAAGCTCTCTGGAAAAAGGTTTCAAGATCGATACCTGTTTCCCCTGACACCCCTGTCACCATAACTACAGGAATATGTTTCAATTCTTCGTCCTGTTTCAGTTCGGAAAGTAGGGAGATTCCGCTTTTTTGAGGCATCATCAAGTCCATCAAAATAAGATCTGGCCGCTCAGATCTTGTTGCTTCTAAGCCTTCCAGACCATCAGCCGCATCAAGGGTTTCGTAACCGTGGTCCTGAAGCAAGGTAGACAGGAATACAACAACATCAGGGTCATCATCTATGATCAATATTCTCTTGGGCACACCCGAATCTCCATAATAGTGTTCTTTGGACAGAAAACAACGTACAATCAAACATCTTAATATTAGATCAGGGTATATACCCTGTCAACCTTAGGAGCGGAATAAGAGGGATGTCAACACAATACGGATGTTCAATGTTGTCATTTGAATTCTGTTACCCAACAGATTCCCCCCTCTCATGTAGGCGCTAACGTGTTATTCGGATTGACTTTTTATTTTTAGGGCCTAATTTATTGTCTAGTTTTGCAAAATTGCAATCGTGTGGGGCAACAGGTGTGAAGCAAACAGGGGGAGGTCAATTTTCAAATGGCTAACGCAGGTAAGAGTCATACGGAAATAATCCTTGACAGCATAGCAGACGGCGTATTCACCGTGGACTCTCAGTGGAGAATTACATCTTTTAACAAGGCGGCAGAGAAGATCACCGGGATCAGGGCGAAGGAGGCCTTGGGCAGGTACTGCTGGGACGTGTTTAGGGCAAATATATGTGAGAGTAATTGCTCTTTACGCCAGAGTATGGAAACGGGTGAGCAGATAGTGAACAGACCCGTGTTCATAGTCAACTCAAAGGGGGAAAGGGTCCCGCTCAGCATTTCCACTGCCATACTCCGAGATGAGGGAGGCCGAGTGATCGGTGGAGTAGAGACCTTCAGAGATTTGACCATGGTCGAGGAGCTTCGTAAGGAGCTGGAGGCGCGGCGGTCTTTTTTTGATATCATCAGTAAGAATCCGGAGATGCACAGGCTCTTTTGGATGCTGGAGCAGGTGGCAGAAAGGGACACAACCGTATTGCTTCTTGGGGAGAGTGGTACAGGAAAAGAGTTATTTGCAAAGGCTATTCATTCCCTTAGCCCTAGAAAAGGGGATCCATTTGTCACGATTAATTGCGGTGCTATTCCTGATACGCTTCTTGAATCCGAACTATTTGGGTACAAGGCCGGTGCCTTCACTGATGCCAAAAGGGATAAGCCGGGTAAAGTAGCTGCGGCAAATGGAGGCACCTTGTTCCTGGATGAGATCGGAGATATTTCCCCGGCTATCCAGGTGAAACTTTTGAGGTTACTTCAAGAAAAGACATATGAGCCATTGGGGGAAACAAGATCCTCTAAGGCTGATGTTAGGATCGTAACCGCCACTAATAAAGACCTGGAGATGCTGGTACGGCAAGGTAAATTCAGGGCTGATCTGTACTATCGAATAAACGTGGTGAAACTGGTTTTGCCGCCGTTGAGGGAAAGGAAAGAGGATATACCGTTGCTCGCCCAGCACTTTGTTCGAAAGTTTAATTCTTTCAGTGGAAGAAATATAAGGGGCCTTTCCCCTGAGGCATTGGCCGCGCTAATGACGCATGACTTTCCGGGAAATGTAAGAGAGCTGGAAAACATAATTGAATATGCGAGCATCACCTGTAAAGATCAGTTCATTGGACTTGAACATCTCCCGGATTACCTCCAATATAGCCATAGGCTTGGCTCGTCAGTGGCAGAAAGTCGAGGAGTGAGTAGCTTGGAGTCTTTGGAGAAGGCCTTTATCCTTGAGGCCCTTAGACGACATAAGTATAGCCGCAAAGCCACTGCGGCTTATTTGGGCATCCATCCCACCACACTCTGGAGAAAAATGAAGAGATTGGAAATCCAGACACCAAAGTCAAATAGGTTATAGGGTGCAATGTGTCTATTTTGAATATTGCATATGTGCAATACACCAGCAGGGCAGGTCTTGAAGAAAGGGTTTTTATTTAGAAATAAAGAGGCTGTCTTGTCAGTTAGTTACCCTGGATTCCTAGTGTTTTTTTATACGGGTTATATATGGCACGCCGCTTGCTTTTTGTCCTTTATGATCTGATGGTCAGGGGGTGAGGAAAATTGCCTATTTATGAATACCGATGCAGGGAGTGCGGAAACATAGAAGAATTCTTTGTGGTCGGGAGTGAGGAAGTTACGATCCGCTGTGAAAAATGCGGCAGCCGGGATATGGAGAAGATCATGTCACCAGCCGCCTTCATGTTAAACTCTGTCAGTAGAAGTCCAGGAAAGACGTGTTGCGGCCGAGAGGAAAGGTGTGACACACCTCCATGCTCTACAGGGGGCTCTTGCAGACGAGACAACTGATTCAAAGGAACTGATTCCATGAAAACATACCTGGACTGTTACCCATGTTTTCTTAGACATGGGCTGGAGGCAAGCCGGATTGCGGGGCTCAGTGAGGCGCAACAAAAGAGAGTTCTGGACGAAATAATGAGGGTTCTCCAGGGAATGAGACCGGAGGCAACGCCTCCTGAGCTCGCACAGGTTATCCATAGGCACATAAGGGAAATGACCGGTGGCGTTGACCCCTATAAAGAGATCAAGGAGGAGCAAAACAGGTTGATGCTATCCATTGAGGAGGGCCTTAGAAGGGAAGTTGAGGAAGCGCCTCGACCCTTAGTGGCCGCGCTAAAACTGGCAGGTGCATGCAATGCGATTGACATGGGGCCTACCCGAACTTGGAAGACTCCGGAAGAATTAGTTTATCAACTCCGCCACCCAAGCCTTGATCACTTTGAAGAAAGACAGTTGCTGGATTGCCTCACAAAGGCAGGCAATCTCCTTTACGTAGCGGATAACGCAGGGGAAATTGTGGGGGACAAGATCCTGTTATCAGCCATAAGAAGTGAGATGCCATCTGTGGAAATAACTATTGCTGTTAGGGGCGGACCGATCTTAAACGATGCCACTATGGAAGATGCTATTAAAGTTGGAATAGATAAATTAGGGCGCATTATAACTACCGGCTCAGATGCTCCGGGCGCCATTCTTTCTGCTTGCTCCACGGAGTTTGACGAATACTTCGAGCAAGCTGATGTGGTAATTGCCAAGGGACAGGGAAACTATGAGGCCTTAGAAGGGTGCCAAAAGAAGAATTTGTTTTTTCTCTTACAAGTCAAGTGCCCTGTGGTAGCGAGGGATTTGGGTGCGGAGAAAGGAAAAATTACTTTAAGGAGGAACAAGTGTTGACCAAAAAAGCAAAATTGCAATATTTGAAGGCCCAGGCGTTGCAATTATGCAAATCCGGCTTTTTCTAAGGTTGTAGCGGATTAAGAATTTAACCCATGGTACAAGGGTGTTGAGAAAGAAACCATTTTTAAATAAGCGAGGAGGGAAGAGATGAAGGTTGCCGTAAGTTCCACGGGAAAGGATTTAGATTCTGAGATTGATCCACGCTTCGGACGGTGTGCATATTTTATCATTGTAGATACCGATGATATGAGCTTTGAGGTCTTTGACAATGAAAACATAGCCCTTGGGGGCGGCGCGGGCATACAATCTGCCCAATTTGTTGCATCAAAAGGCGCCAAGGCAGTTATCACGGGAAATTGTGGCCCAAACGCGGTAAGGACTTTAGATGCCGCTGGGATCAAGGTTATAGTAGGACAAAGCGGGAGCGTTAGAGAGGCCATTGAGCGATATAAGAAAGGGGAATTGAAGCCGAGCCCTCAGCCAAATGTACCGGATCATTATGGTATGGGAGGTGGTAGAGCTGGGGGAGCCGGAATGGGCTCAGGAATGGGCATGGGCCGAGGTATGGGTATGGGCCGAGGTATGGGTATGGGCCGAGGTATGGGTA